>JAOAHN010000102.1 GCA_026415215.1 Candidatus Hydrogenedentota bacterium | reverse complement strand
CGCTCGTCGGCAGCGTCAGATGTGTATAAGAGACAGGTTGTAAGGTATCCTAAGATTAATATAAAAGAAGGGGAAAAAATAGAGGATGTTGTACTTAAAGAAGCAGGGCAATATATACCATTCGACTTAAATGATGTTTACATATCTTGGGATATCATCGAGGGCGAACCAACAAAAAAGGCTAATCAAATTCAAATAATTCTCGTAGCGAGCAAAAAAGATGTAATAATCTCGAGACTTAATGTATTGGGTCAAACGGATCTTCAATGTTCTGTATTTGATTTGGATTCTATAGCAGTATATAACGCCATTAAAATAAGTAGGTTAATGAAACCAAGTGAATCCTTGGCAATTTTTGACATTGGTTTTACATCCTCGAGTATTCATTTTGTAAGAGACTTCAGGTCGGTGTTTATAAGAGATTTGGGTTGGGGTGGAAAAGATATGATAGATGCCATCGTTAAAGAGACACATCGGGAATTCAGGCAAGCAGAAGCGATGCTAATGGATTCAGCGAAAGAAATAATATCGAAACCCGAAGCACCATTAGCAGAAGAAGTAATGGAACACGAAACTGGAGAAGAGATAATTGCCGAAGAAGTAGAAGAAGTCGAAGAGGCAATACCCCACGAGGACTCTTTTGAAGAAGAGTATGGTTATAGGGATACTCTTCTTTCAACAAAAGCAATGGGTGGTAGAGAGAAATCTATTAGAGAAGTTTTACTTCCTTCAATGAGCAGAATGATTTCAGAAGTAAAAAAGTCTTTTGATTTTTATGAGCATCAGCTCTACGAAAAGCCAGTAGAAAGAATGATTGTGTGTGGAGGTGTTTCTTGTTACCCGCTTATAGGTGAAACATTAGTCCATGAGTTGAATGTAGATACAGTAGAAGTGGCAGACTTTGTAAATGAGAATTTCAGCTTTTCAAATTCCAAAACAATAAAGCAGTTTAAAGAACACTCAGCTAAATACAGTGTTGCATTGGGATTAGTAGCACGAGGACTGGAGGAAATATGATAAAAATTAATTTATTACCTGAAGAATTAAGGCCAGTAAAGAAATCAATTCTACCTTACTTTCTCTCTGTAGTTGTAGTAATATTGGGATTTCTAATATTAGCTACTATTTTCCTCCACTACCAAAGCACGATAATATCATTGAGAGCACAACTCTCATCTTTACAAAAAGAATATAATTCTCCAACAAAGCTTAAGAATGATGAGGGGGAAATAATCACTCTTTCAAGCATAGTAAACGAGTTTAGAAAGCTTGACAGAAAAAGACAAGAATTGGAGAAAAGAGTTCAAGTAATAAGGGAGATTCTAAGTGACAGAATAATCTGGTCTTATAACTTGTACTTGCTCTCAAAACTTACTCCGGACAATATTTGGTATGACAGAATAAGAGTTACTTGGCAAACTTTTAGAGAAAAAGTAATAAAAATAGACCCGAAAACCAAAAAACCTATATTAGACCCGCGCACTAAAGAGCCTCAAACTGAGCAAAAAACAATAAAAAGACCTATATTAGAAATTACAGGATATGTTGTAAGTGGAGAACAAGGTGAAAGACAAATTTCCCCACTTATAGAAAATACAACAAACCCAAGTATAGCCCCGGATTTTGTAAGTCAGTTTTCTCTGATGCGACCCAGAATAGAAGACACTGAGTATAACGGGTTTTCAGTTAGAAAATTTACTCTTGAATATTTGATAGAAACAGGAGAAAAAAATGATTGACCTCTTCAAAGGGAAGATAACATATAAAGATTGGATTGTTTTGGGTATAGTGTGCGGTTGCTTGGTAGGAGTATTTGCACTCTCCTACTTAGTGATTTTCATTCCACAACAAAATAAAATTTCAAACCTAAAAACAGAAATTGTTGAACTACAAAAGAAGATAAGAAATGCTCGAAACACAGAAAAGAATTACGACAAGTTACAATCCCAAGCTCAAAAAATGGATAACTTAGTGAAACAATTCAATGAAAGGCTCCCCGAACAAAGAGAGGTTCCAAAGTTAATGAAACAATTTGAGAGTATGGGAGACAGCTTGGGACTAAAGACCCAGTTAACTCCTCTACCAACTACTACAGATGCAAGCAAAGAGGTGATACCTTACCAAGTAATTGCAAGAGGAACTTTTAACCAAATAGTTTCCTTCATAAACCTTTTAGAAAGAGACAAGAGATACCTTAAGATATCTGACTTAGACATAGGCCCAGAAAAAGGTGGAATTTGCGAAGCAAAGTTTACTTTAAGTACCTTTAGATTTGTCGAGAAAGAAGAAGAAGATATCGAAAAAACAGGACAAAAAGAATCATGAATCAGCAGAGGCAAATACTAATAGCAGGGATATTATTTGTTGTTTTATGTGCAGTTCTAACATATCAATTTGTTATTGCTAAACCTAAAACTCCTTCACAAACACCCACTGCACAAAGACAAACTACAAAACAAGCTGAACCCCCAAAGCAATCTAAATCAACGAAAACTACGGCACAAGCGACTACTATAACCCAAGAGATAACACCCAATATAGAAGATTTGGAAGAAAATGTGGACGCAATAATCGAACGGTTGCTTGCAGGTATTCAAGTGGTTCAATTTAATTATCAGGAAGTAGTTCCTCCAAGAAATCCTATGACACCTTTAGTAGGACTCATACCACAAACGATTTTTGAGTTAGAGACCCCTATCCCAAGTACTGAAGTGGCTCCTGGACAGGTTTTAAACAAAAAGATTTCCGCAATAATATGGGACGAGTACCAACCACTTGCGATAGTGGATGATAAATTAGTACCGGAAGGGTATATATTCCCTGACCAAGTGCAAGTTTACAAAATTGAGCCTAATAGAGTGGTATTAAAATTTGAAGAATCCCTCTTTCCAGTAAGGTTAAAGGAGCAATAAAAATGACGAAAGATTATATAATTTACATTCCCTTGTATTTCATAACAAAAATGGGAAAGGGTAATAAGAATATGAAGTTTAAATTACTATATTATTTCTTACCAATATTAGCATTTACCTTAAATGTGTACGCAGAAACGCCGAAATACGGATGGCATGAAGAAGAATATCAATGGGTATTATGTGTAAAGATAAATCCGAGTATTTCTATCATTTCAGGTAGTCCCGATTCTCACACAACCAAGTTTATAACTCGTTCAGAAAACAAACATTTATTAGAAGATCTACAAAGATATTTAATAGAAAACAAACCACATATTGTAGAGTATGTATTGTTAAATGATAACGAGAATGAAAAATATTCCGAAGTATTAATTAGCTTATCTAAAGAAGCTAAGTATAAGGTTGAGAAAATAAATGAGGAAGTGTATATCAGAGTTCAAAGGATAAACGACGAAAAAGTGACGAACTATATAAGCGAATTGAAAAACACTCTTGCAGAGTTAACAAGAAAAGAAGAGCTAACAGAAAAATCTAAAGAAAATGATATTCTAAATACCCTTGACACAAATCTGTCACGCATCAAAAAAGAAACTGACATCAAGATAGCAAAATATATAAAGACGGATTCAAATCTTATAACCTCCCCAGAAACATTAGCTCAACCTAACCAAGACCTCACAGGAAGTCAATCTCTATCTGTAGGAAATATAGGGTTTCAAGACAAGAGAATTGAAATCAGAGAAGCAGAACCAGTAGAAGAACCGAGACCCCAAAGTGAAGAAAAAACTCAGGAGCAACCCCAGGAAGAAGAAGTCTCAACGGAAACTACACAAGTCCCCTCTTCCCCACCCTCACAAGAGAAAGAAATGCCACAAAAAGCTACTACCCCTCAAGAAGTAACACAAGAAAATGCAGAACAACTTCCTACTCCTCCATCGCCGAGAGAATCTACCGTTGAACAAGCAACAGAAGCCACTGCTGAAATTACGAGAGAATTAAGGGCATTAGAAGAGCCTCAAGAAACAAAGCCAGAGACACCTCCCTCTCCCGAAATTCCCCCAAAAGCACCTGTAACACCAGCAACAGAAACTAAAACACCACCTCAACCCACAGAACAACAATTGCCCCCACCTCCAACTATAAAACCCTCTCCTAAAGGACTTGATACAATTATTGACTTTGAGTGTGAAAAAATGCCTCTTTCAAAGTTAGTGCCACTTCTCGCATACAAAGCAGGGATAAATGTTATAGCGGGGACAGACCTAAAAGGCGATGTAACGATGAGCCTAAAGAAAGTTACCCTAAGAGATGCTATTGAGGCGGCACTAAGAATGAACGGGTTAGGACTACTTCAGGAAGAAAATATCTATAGAATAGTTCCCTATGAGGAAGCAATAGCAAGTGACAGAACCACAATTGTTGTTAAATTAGAGAATGCAAAAGCATCAGAAGTAAGAAAAGTTCTCGAAGAGATTTCTAAAGGCACCAAAGGAAGCGAGTACATTACCATAAGTGCAAATGATACTACAAATGTTGTAATAGTTTCAGGACCGGAGGAATTTATACAGGGTTTAGCACAGATGGCTAAGGAATTAGACATCGCTAAACCAGTAATACCAACTGTAACTACAACAATAAAATTAAACTATGCAGACCCTGACGAACTCGCTAAATCACTTCAGAAAATAATTACACCCAAAACTGGAAATGTATCTGCAGATGCAAGAGCAAGACACATTATAGTTACTGATATGCCCGTAGTAGTTGAACAAATAAAAGAAATCGTAAAAAGCCTGGATGTGCCCGTTAAGCAAGTATTGATAGACTCTATGGTAGTAGACGCTACTCTCGATGATGAAGCCCAAACCGGCATAGATTGGCTAATGAAAGCCGTAAGACATCAGAGCTGGCGAGACTTCGTTATGTATGGTCCTGAGGGAAGAAAGATAGGTAACTTACAACAATTAGAGCTGGGTGGAAGCACACTAATGGGAGAAACAATAGGTAGTCTAACCTTTAATATATTAACCAATGAAATAGATTGGAAAGGTGTTATTCAGGCGGAGGTAAGAAACAGAAATGGGCACTTAGTCTCGAACCCAGTAGTAGCCACTGTAGAAAACAAACCTGCGACAATAACGATATCACAGGAAATTCCCTATATTGACCTAACACAAACAAGTCAGGGAGGTGCTTTAACTAATACAAGATTCAAACAAGTAGGAACTATATTAGAAGTCACTCCCCGTGTAACTCATGATAATCACATAATAGTAGATATTAAGGGAAAAGAGAGTGTCATAGTGGGTGAGTTTAACGGTATCCCAATAGAAGATTTAAGGCAGGTAACCAGCACCTTACATATTAATTCAGGACAAACAATATTTGTAGGTGGATTAAGAAAGAGGAACGACAGTGCAACCATCAAGAAAATCCCTGTCTTGGGTGACATTCCTGTGTTAAATTTAGCTTTCAAGACTAATCAAAGAAAAGCTCAAGTGAACGAATTACTAATTTTCCTCACCTGCTCTGTTATGGAGCAAGAACTGCCTGAACTCACACCAGAGCAGAAAGATGCTTACGATGCAGGCAAAAACGCTCCTATGAAGACCGATGTAGGGAAATACATTGGACACGATATCTTGAAACCCAAAGATTCGAGCCTCCCTCCATATAAGTGGAAAAGAGCAAAAAAAACAGTCGCAGAATAAATTCTTGTACCTGTTCATTATCCTCTGTAAATTAAATTCTCACAGGATTTATATAACCAGCTTATATTAAAAGGGGATATTTATTTCAGTAGTAAACTAACTTGCATACTATCACAAGTTTACTATACTCTTTATTCTTATAAATAAAAGGTAAAGATATGCGTATTACATTATCTGACAAAGAGTGGTATTATGGGAGATACATTTTGGGGATCATTGTAGTACTCGTAGGTATAGTAGGCGGAATTTTCATGCACTTTCGAGCCACAAAAGAAGAGCCTTATCAACATTCTTTAATTTCAGAAAAACCAACAGTCTCCTTAGGCAGAACGGACAAAGCTACACATACACCAGAACAACCTGTGGATATTCAAAAGACTTATAAAGAAATTGATAATCCTTCGATACCACCTACTAAGAATTCTAATATGGAGATAGTAGGTGAAGAACTTCCTAAAGACTCATCAAATTCTCAATTGGATAGTAAGATAGCGGTGAGTATTCAGGGTGCAGTAAAAAAACCTGGAATGTATTGGATTAATGCTGATGCTCGCTTGCAAAACTTGTTAGACATAGCAGGGGGACCCTTACCCAATGCGGAGTTAAGTTATATCAACTTAGCCGCTCCCTTAATAGATGGAACAACAGTAGTAATTCCTGAAAAGGTAAAAATCGTAAGGTATGGCAACCTGTTAAGTGTTAAAGGACCCACTCAACCCGTTGGTCGCATTTATCCATCCGAGCACTCCACCTATTCGAACAAAAGCACCTTTACTCAATCTACAGGATCAGAAAATAAACATCAAGGTTCGGAAAGTCCTACCAAAATATCCCCAACTCTGATTAATATAAACACCGCTTCTCAGAAAGAACTCGAAACACTTCCTGGGATTGGTCCAGTCTTAGCAAACTCTATTATAGAATATAGGAAAATCAAACCCTTCCAATCCGTAGATGAACTTCTTAATGTATCTGGAATCGGCCCTAAGCGTTTTGAGAAGATTCGAGATTTAGTGACCGTGTCTGAATAAAAGCATCCCTCTGAGAAACAGATAGGAGTATAATTATTTATTTCTTTCAAAAGGAGATTTTTGTATGGAGAAAGTCATCAAAATAGAAAATTTGCCATCACCCTATTCAATATTTCTTCTTATGATTAATAAGACCAGATTTGAAAATATTTTATCCCAACCCAAAGTAAAAGTTACTTTAGACAATCTTATAATTTCGAAAGAGTGGGTCAACAGGTATAATATCTTTTTCAATCTCCTCCAAGAAAACAAAGTGCCAATTACTTTCCCTTTTTTAGCCACTATGCCATTACAACTTAAACTTTTCTCTATAACAGAGACGATGATAAACCCACTTGGTTTCTTACATATCAGCAACTATATGAAGAAGTTTAAGGAAATACCTCTTGAGAAATCTTTATCTTCAGAGGTGTTATTAAAACGAGTAGAATTAGTAAAAAAAGGTGTTGAGATTTGTGTAGAAATAACTATTCTATCTCAGGGTGAAATATTATGGCAATGTGAAAGCAAATACTTGAAGTTCTCCAATAAATACAGATGTAAGGAGGAAACTATAGAAAAAAGTAGGATTCCTACACTTCCAATAGATAACCCCAATAGAGAAATAACCTTTACAGTAACTTCAAGAGATGCAAAAAACTACGCCTCACTCTCAAAAGATTACAATCCAATTCATATTTCTAAACTATTTGCCAAATTAATGAAATTACCCTCTCCTATAATACATGGAATGTGGACTGTAGGAAAAACACTCCAACATTTATCTTACTCTCAAGCTGAAAATGTGTATTTCTACCATATCTTTAAAGGACCTATTCCAATTGGTTCTACAGGTAAAATACTTGTTCAACCCATAGATAACGGAGAAAAAGTAGAGGTATACATAGAGGGTAATCCAAAACCGTGTTTACAAGGTTTAATATCTGCCACAGAAATTGAGAACTAACCAAAAAGTTATTAGTAAAATAAAAGCATTTGCCCCCTCATTTGAGGGGGCAATCAAACGAAATTTTTGCCTTTCCGGCCTTATCTCTTCAATCTTGGAATCTATGTTTCTAAACTATGTGAATAGTGGAGCAAGAACTAAAGCAATAACACACATGAGTTTTATCAATATGTTTATAGAAGGGCCTGCAGTATCTTTCAACGGGTCTCCAACAGTATCGCCTACTACTGCCGCTTTGTGAGCTTCAGACCCTTTACCTCCGAAATGTCCTTCTTCAATATACTTCTTAGCATTATCCATTGCACCACCACTATTAGCCATTTGTATCCCTAACATAACTCCCGTTACTATTGCACCAACCAGAAATCCCGCTAAGGCAGGTGCGCCTAACCCAAAACCTATGATGACCGGAAGAATAATAGCCAAAATACCAGGAACCATCATACCCTTGTTAGCCGACTGGGTTGCAATGTCCACACACCTCCTACTATCAGGCATTACATCTTCTTTACCCTCTCTCAACCCAGGGATTTCTCTGAACTGCCTTCTTACCTCCGATATCATAGCATAAGCATTTTTACCCACAGCGTTAAATAACAGAGAACAAAATACAAAAGGAACCATACCTCCGATAATAGTTCCTGCTAATATTTTAGCATCAACTAAAGAAACTTTTGCAGGATCTAATTTGGCAGATAGCATAAACGCACTTAAGAGACCTATTGCAGCATACGCTGCGCTACCGATAGCAAATCCTTTACCTATTGCTGCGGTGGTGTTACCCACAGCATCAAGATTATCAGTAATCTTCCTCACACTTGGGTCTAACCCAGCCATTTCAGCAATTCCACCGGCGTTATCAGCAATGGGTCCATATGCATCTACAGAAAGTACCATACCAGTAGTTGCAAGCATACCCAAGGATGCTATTGCTACACCATACATCCCAGCAAACTTATATGCAAGGACTACTGCTATGCCTAATACTATTGCAGGAATCGAAGTGCTCAACATCCCGACCGATGTCCCACCAACAACTGCCACCGCAGGACCAGACTGGGCTTCTTCAGCAAGTTTTTGCACTGGCTTGTACTTAGCTGAAGTAAAATACTCACTTGTAAAACCTACTATAATTCCAGAGATGATACCTATAATACAGGCAATTGGAGGACCCCACAGAGAATAACTTACCCCACCTAATTCGAAGTTCTCACCCAACCACAAACCTAAAAGAATAACGCCAACAACCGTCAATCCTGCACTAACATAAGTTCCCCACATAAGAGCACTCTGAGGATCGCTCTTTGCGAAGAATTTGACATAGAAAACACCGATTATCGAAGCAATTATACCTACTGTGGCAACATAGAAAGGAAAACCAGTTAAATACTTTCCACCTGCAGTGGTAGCTACCATTGCAGCAACCGCGAGGCTGGCGATAATTGACTCTACATAGGATTCAAGTAAATCTGCACCCAACCCTGCTACATCACCGACATTATCACCTACATTATCCGCAATCACAGCCGGGTTACGAGGATCATCCTCAGGAATACCGGCTTCGACCTTACCTACAAGGTCAGCTCCCATATCTGCACCTTTAGTATAAATACCTCCTCCAGATCGTGCGAACAATGCCACTAATGAGGCACCCATAGCATATCCATTCACAATTTGGGGTTCACCATCGAATATTTTGTAGACAATAACTAACAAAAATGTAGCAATCCCAACAACGCCCAAACCCATCACGGAACCTCCACTAACTGCAACATCTATAGCAGCCTTCACTCCTCCACTCCTTGCCGCTTCAGTGGTTCTTGCATTCGACCGGGTGGCAATGAACATGCCAAGAAAACCTGCCATCGCACTCGCCAAAGCACCCACTACAAACGCTATAGAAGTCTTCCATCCGAGGGGCAGATCTGGTCTCATTTGCCCAACAGCTGCAATGATTACCGCAATTATAAGTACTGTACTCATCACATATTGATATTCCCTCAGCAGAAATGCCAATGCTCCCTCTTGGACAGCCCTCGATATTCGAGCCATTTTTTCCGTTCCTTGGGATTTTGTAAGCACATATTGAATCATGTAAGCTACAACTATAATTGCAAGTACTGCTGCTCCACCTGCTGCTTTAAGGTAACCAATTTCAGGTATCATATTCATACTCCTTATCTTTTAGAGTTAAGTTTTTAATATTCATCTATCTAACTTCTAATGAATCCCTTAAAAAATTTTCTCTTTCAAAACAGCGAGGGCTTTTTTAGCCGCAATTCGAGAGGCCTCTTTTTTTGACCCTCCTTCGCCTATTGATATTACTCTATCTCCTAATACAACTGCTACTTGAAAACTCTTTTTGTGGTCAGGACCCTCTTCCTTTATTACTCTATAGTCCGGTAAAGGTTTTTTATTCTTTTGACAAAACTCTTGTAATTCGCTTTTGGGGTCTTTCGTAGAAGCATATTTTTCGACCTTGGACAATTCTTCAGAAAAAAATCTATATATAATTTTTTTCGTTTTTTCCCAGCCTTTATCTAAATATATACACCCAATAAGAGATTCAAGCGTGTTCTCCAAAATTGATAACTTTTCTCTACCGCCACTCGACTCTTCACTCTTTCCTAAGATTAACAAATTCTGCAAATTTAACCTCTTCGCTACATTGGACAAAGTATATCTATTCACAATCTTTGACTTTACAAGTGTAAGTTCACCGGGCTTCAAATATGGGACATATCCTCTTATATATTCTGCTATCGCTAAACCCAACACTGCATCCCCTAAAAATTCCAATGATTCAAAATTACTTCCAGTTTCATTTTCTCTCCCTACATCTCCATAGTATGAAGGATGGGTAAAAGCTTCCCTATACAAGGAAGTACTCTTAGGATAAAGACGAACCCTCCTTGCCCATTTAATAAAAAAAACTTCCCACTCGTCTTCTTTTTCCTCACACTTATTCATACCTTAGCCACCGTATAGCAAGGGTATTTTAGCATAGTTTCTAAATAGTTTTCAATCGGTAAAATTGACAACTAATTTTCGGAGTAACCTGCTAGACTAATCAGCCCTATAGGTTGAAAACAAGATATAATTTTAGATATTCTTTCCGATGTTTTTCGTAAGGTAGGAACTCATGAGAGGTTAACTCTAAGGTAAGGTTGAAAAATATGCCCAACATAAAATACATATGTCCTAAGTGCGGAAGAAAATTTGTAGAGTGGGGAGCAAAAAAATTAGACTTCAAGTGCCCTCACTGTCAAGATACTGAGTTACAAAGAATGGGAATCAGAAGTGACCAAATAATAGCAACGCCCAAGGCTCGCCGACGACCAAGACTTGTAGAAGAAGAGTCTGAAAAAGAAATAGAATTCCCTGAAGAATATCTTCAGGAAGAATACGAAGAAGATTTCGGTCTCGCTCAAGTGAATATTGATGAGGAAGAAGAGATTTCCGTAGAAGAGGACCTTCACTCTATAGAGGAAATCCCTGAAGATACATTCGAAGACGGAGTTTTACCTCCAGAAGATGAGACTGATATGGAAGAGGAGTAAACTCTATACACCCAATTTCAAAACAACTACTAATTAGTAGTCATATATTTCCTATTTCATAATAAATATATAGCTGGAAAACTAACATCTTGTCAATCTCAAATTAACTGTCCTAACCGAGTTTCAAGGGGAGTAAGCAATGAACAAAAAAGAAAGAGTACTCTCTACAAATTATTCTAATGAGGGTGAAGTGTTCGAGACTTTATTAGAACTTGCGAGATACCTTAGAAGTCCTGAAGGATGTCCTTGGGATAGAAAACAGACCTCTCTTAACTTTGCAAAATTTGCTTCGGAGGAGTGTGAGGAGTACATTGCCTCAATAGAGAAAGGAAATAAGAATGAAATAGCAGAAGAATTTGGCGATGTGTTATTTACCCTTTTGGCATCCGCAGTAGCTTGTGAAACAGAGGGTAATATGAACATCTTCGAAGCTCTCAAAAAAACGCATGAAAAAATGATAAGAAGACACAATCATGTATTTGGTACTAATAAGGCAGAGACAGAAGAGGAAGCTTGGGATTCTTGGCAAAAAATAAAAGAAATGGAGAGAAAAGAAAGGGATAACAAATAAATATGCTTGGAGGATAAAGAATCCTCCCTTCTCTATTTTTTAGTTAGTTCGGGAAGACTTGCAGCAGCAATTGCCTGACCCACTCTTCTATTCTTCTCATCCGGCAATTGAACACTTATTCTTTCGTTAAGGTCAGGGAATTCACTCTTAAGAACCTGGAGACATTTTTCCATTATCACAGCTCCACCAGAACCAGAGGTGCACCTGCCTAAAATAAGAACATGTTTAATATCATAAAAATCAGCATAATGGGCAAGAGTGTAACCCAGATAAACTCCCATTGTCTCCCAAATTTTCCTAACATTTGGGTCGCCCTTCTCAAGTAATTCCTGAACATATTTTAGTTTCTCCGCATCAGGAACATCAGATGGAATCATAATATTAGCCTTAGGAGCAAGCCTAAACACGCATTGTTGAGAAAAATAATTAGCACCTACTCCCCTATCTCCAGACCACTCTTCTACAGGTGCATTGGGATTATAATCAACTGGAGCAAACGCAAGCTCATCTAACCAATCTGTAATTGTGCCAGCCGGAGTAACATATCCACCTGCCTCACTTGAGCCCATAGCAATACCTAATACCGCATTATCACCTATTGACATGGAACCCGCTAATGCTGTAACTTCACCATCATTAACCACAACCAAGGGTACTCCTAACTCTTTCCCCATTTTAATGAACATCTCCCGCACCTCACTGAATCTCTCCTTAGGAACACTCCTAAAAAGCGAAGCCACCATAACTCTGTTATTTACATATACACCAGCAGAACTTCCTCCTACAGCATCAAGCCGAGGCATTTTAGAAGTAGCTGTTTTTATCGCGGACATAATCTCATTGTAGTGATAGGATGGGTCTGAATGTTTACGAGGTTCCCAAATCTTCTCTTCACTAAACACCACTTCCCCATCAATAACTGCGGATACTTTTCTGTCGGAAGCACCAAGATCAAAACCTACTCGGCACCCATCCATGTGCCTACCAAGAGAGTAAGAGGTTTCGTTAACTGGGGGAACATCTTCTTTATTACCACATACTACCAAACTAAACTCCCGTTCGTATACATCCTCACCCATAAACTTATAATCAAACGACCGTGTACCATTAGGTGAATAAACCTTTTGTAAATACCTTGTAATATGTTCAGGGGCATACAAATAGACTCTCCACCCTCCTTTTTGCCAAAGTAGAAATTTTAAAATCCTCTCAATATAAAATAGATTTGCCTCCGCCAAAGGATGAGATTCAGGTAGAACTCTTGTCGAATATCGTGAAATGGAGCCATTTAGCCGCTCAAGAGCAAGTATCACTTCCGGGGCAGACTCAACTTCTGATACTTTTTTCCGAAAAGTATCATTAGCCAATTTAGGAGGGATAAAATCAGGATCCATAGGAGGAATAACTTTTCCTTTTGTCAACATCCACTCGTAACCCATCTTTGAACTCCTTACTTATCTACTAAAAAGCATTTTATCTTTATTCTTTCTCCAACTTTTTTGATATCAGAAGAGCTCCTCCCATAGCCACAGCATCATCACCTAACTTACCTACCACAATCTCTACCTTTCTTCTTAAAAATGGCATAGCATGTTCCTTCACTGCCCTCTGGATTTCCTCGAGGTAAATTTTGCCAAGAGCCTCAATTAACCCTCCTCCAAGTATGACCAAATTAGGGCTTATAAGATTAATAGCGTTCGCTATAGCCACTCCTGTGAGATAGGCGCTCTTTCGAACTATCTCTTCAACTTTCTTTTCCCCATTTTCAATCGCCTCTGCAATAATGCTACTTCTTAGTTTTGAAGCATCCGTACCTATTCTTTCCGCAAGATAAGGACACTCCCCTCGCAATATAAGTGCAATCACCTCTTTTACAATTGCAATTCGAGAAGCAAGGGCTTCCAAACATCCCCTCTTCCCACATCCACAAAGAGGTCCACCGAGTTGTACAGTAAAATGCCCAATTTCCCCCGCCCCACCACTTGCTCCGTGAAGAATCTTTCTATTTATTATAAGTCCACCGCCTATACCGGTTCCGGGAAATACCCCAAGGACATGCTTAGCGTCCCCATAACCGCTGAACACCCACTCTGCAAATGTCCCAAGATTGACATCATTATCAACAGCAGAGGGAACCGAGAACTCTTCTGAAATGATATCGCCCAAAGGAAAATTTTCCAAACCTATGTTAGGAGTTGTAACCACAACTCCATTTTTATGGTCTACAGGACCGGGAACACCTAATCCTATACCTTCGATTTTCAAATTATCCACCGAGTCAAGAACAGACTTTATGGTTTCCACTATTCTAATTTCTGGTTGTGCTCCCTTAACCCATACCTTCGTTTTCTTTTTTTCACGAGCTATGACCTCAAATTTACTATTAACCAATATAGCTAATATCTTAGTCCCACCTATATCCACGCCTACATAGTACTTTTCATTCTTATATGACATCTAATAACCTCCCTACGAAAGATATTATACAACTTTATTGTGAATCATAGAAAAATTTGAGTAAACAAGAGTTTTAATGATTCCTCTATTAGTGGACGATGCTTTATTCTATACCCCAACCTATATGATTTTTCATCCGCTTTCTATTACCAACTCTCCCAGTAACTATGCACCCCTAACCTAATATATAAAAGACCCCTATTATCATATAATCAGGTCTATATCCCTCCTCCCTAAATCTTACTATAAAATTAGACTAAAACAATTGAGCAATATGCTTAGACTCACATTAAAACCTACTTCGGGAATAAAATACCACATTTATTAAAGCTGTAATCCTTTTGATATCCCATGGTTATAAAACGGTTACCTCCAAAGAGCAGTAACCATTCTGTCAATTCTGACTGGAATGCATCTTTAGGCTATCTACAAAGATAGATACCTAACGCACCTTCTACTCCGGTACAGCAACTGAAATAAATGACCGAACTCGAGTTCCAACCACATTATTCACTTTTACTAATGCTCCTACTAAGAATGTATTATACTCATCACGAGTTTTAAAACAACTATTTTATTGGATATCACTGAATTTTATCTCCTAATTACTAAAATACTCCAAAATTTCTTTAGAAGATTTGCCTGTATATCTTGTTCCAATCTCCTTTGTTAAGGATAGCGAGATCAAAACTTTTTTCTAACCATTACTATCTTACCTAACTATTATTTCCGACATTACCTAATGGCGTAAATTGGTGGGAAATGATTAATTACTAAATTGTTTTCTGATAGGTTCTCAAAAGAGTAGTATTTTGAAAATTAAAAATACTCCCCTGGATAGATATAAAACTTAAGCACCGATCAATCGCTGTCTTTAATAAAGATACCCTTAGTCGTCCTGTATATATAGATAGGAAAATATAAAGATAAAAGAAAAGGATGCGGGTAAACTTTTGCCAATCTCAAAAGTCTTTTGGGGTTTAGATAAAACTTAAGCATTGCTCTCCTTTGATACTTAAATAAAACTTCATCTGGCAAATCCGTTAGATTTATCTTTGCTCCAGCAAAATCAGCGTTCATATAACTAAGAGCTTTAAGTTTTTCGGGTCTATTTTTTTCCAGCCATTCATAAAGAGGAGTGCCTGGAAAAGGTATCACTGTAAAAAAGCTCGCAGTATGAAGCATTGAATTACATGCGGTTTCTATAGTCATTCTAAGTTCTTCTTCTGTCTCTGTAGGAAACCCCATCATGAAAAAGCCGTTAGTATAAACTCCTTTCTTTGCCATCAATTCTATAGATTTGAGAAATTTTGGAATATCTAAATTTTTGCAAGTAAACTTTTGCAATCGAGGTGAGCCTGTTTCTAATGCAAAAGAACACATATATGTCCCCGCAGAATACAAAGCCTCTACTTCGTCTTCATTAGCCAGATCTCCTCTTATAGCATTCGGAAATGCCAACTTTACTTTCAATCCCTTATTCCTTATTAATTCAGCAAACTTAATAACCCTTATCCTGTTAAAGTTAAAATTATCATCCAAAAACTCAAAATCATCTACACCGTAATTTTTATGAAGATATGTCATCTCATCCAGTATCCGCTCTGGGGAACAAAATCTAATCTTCTTTCCAAATACAGAGTGGCACCAAATACATTTATATGGACAACCCCTGCTACTTACTATCGAGGCATATCTTCTTAAAGGCACTGGAGCCATGGACTGAATTTTCCAATACTTACGCAAATCGATCAAATCATAAGCAGGAAAAGGCAGTTTATCTAAGTCTTCTTCCACTAATAATGGACCGGAATTCTCTACAATCCCTCCTGAATTGTCCCTCCATATAATCCCTGGAATATCATATAGATTGTCCCTTTTAGGATATCCCTCAACAATTAACTTGAAAGATACTTCGCCTTCACCAGGAACTACAATATCTAAACTTGGGATATCAACCAATGCCTGAGACCTTACAGAAGAGGCATGAGGTCCCCCTAAAACTACCCAAGTATCAGGGAGAACTCCCTTTACTTTCGTGGATACCTCATTTACAAGATGTGCAAAAATTGTTAAAGCAGACAACCCCAATATATTAGGCTTAAACTCGTAAATTAAACTTACAAGGTCATCTATAGAATAATTCTCTACCCTCTGATTTACTATCTTTATTTCCGCATGTGGAATATATTTTCTAATATACCCTGCGAGAAAAAGTAATCCCATAGGAGGAGTAGCTAAAGGATACATCGGCCTCCTGAATCCAAGGTTTGCCAAGAATATCTTTATCATTATTAATTTTCCTCGAAACTTTAATAGCTAACTTAGAAAAAAAGATACTTATCTTTTTACAATTACATCTTCCCACTATAAAATATTCCCAGTTAAAATATTCTACCATCCAAAGCCTTTAAAAACATATCCCCCAATGGCCAACATCCGCTTTTACTGAGTCTTTTGATAAAATTGCTATAATGCCTATTTCTTCCCTCAATATGCGAACTCAACAAATCATCAATTAGAGGTTTATAGAGTTTCTTATGCAATGCCGAGATAGACCAGCATTTCTCAAAAGAAGTGTCTCTTTCCACATATTCCCCCTTCTTGTGATGTACAATCCCCTTCAGCAAGTAAATAGTGGCGTAATTCTGATTATTTTCAAGCAAGTAATCACAAATACCCTCTGCTATTTCGTACTCTTCACATACAATAAGTTCGTTTAGAACGAATAAATACATCCAAGATGCCAATGGCCAATAGCTAATAAAATATCTTAAAACCTTAACTCTTCTTGAATTCTCCTCATCATTGTCTAAAAAAATCTTTAAACATTTAGCAAGTTGCTGATAACTTAGATTTTTCTGAGATTTTATCCTTCCGGAAGTCATATTTCCACTTCCAGCTCCATACCACATAACACCTTTAATCTCTTCTACATAATCTTGATACTCTCCCTTATTCGTGATTTTGTAATTCGGCCTATTTTCCAAAAGGCCTACATAAAGATTGTAATGTCCCGGAAAGTGTTTCCAATGAACATCTATTCCTCTTCTCATCAAATTTTTTGTTACCAAGTTAACGACATCTTCCTTATACAAAAGATATAAGGTTAGAGGCTCCACCACTATCCATAACCTCAATTTGTTTTCTCCTTTTAGCGCATCATCTATAAACGAAAATAATCCCTCAATAGAATAGTAGGAACGGAAATCAATATCTTCTCTCTTCAAATAAAATTTTCCCACATCCCAAAAAGTTATAAATCTATGACCTAGCACTCTATCTCCCAATCCCACGTTTTTCTGCAGAAAAGCAAATGCATCCTTATAATTTGTCCTGTTCACATACCTAATCAGAGATAAAGATTGGATTAAGTAGCCAACAACTAATAAAACAATAACAACCATATATAGTCGTCTACTGTTTCTGAATATACTAATCCCAGAGGAAACTAAGACATACATAATAGGCAAGGTATAGAAAAAATAAAGTGGATGAAAAGCACTTCTTTTTACCATCGCACCAAGGATAAAAAAGAAAACAATTGGAAGAATGAAAGACACAATCCAGAAAATTCCTATGTATGGTTTAGTTTTGCAACTTTTTCCCATCCACCCAAAGACCAAATTTTTCATAACAAAAAGTAATAAAAAAGCCGAAATAGTGCCTAATACCAAGTAATCACAATAAAACACACTCTTAAGAAAAATCTTTTCTATTCCGAAAACCTTTACTATGTTATATTTCCACGCTGGGATTAAATCCTCAGAAAAACCTACCGAATCATTAGCAAAAACTTTAAGAAATAAATCCCAGATATTGATCGAAGAGGCCTCAACATCAATCAAGTTATAAAGATAGGGAAGCGTATACACACACCATATTAGCCAAGGAATTAAGCATAGGAAAGTAATAAAAGCCCATATGAATTTAACTCTCCAAGATGTAAATTTATAAAAAATTAGTAATATCATCCCTTGAAATAATGGGACAGTAATATAAGTTAGGTGAAACCACGGCATTATCCCGTTAAACAGTGCGTTAAAAAACAAACACAACCATCTCGAAGAGAATTTAGACGAAAAAATTAAATTAAACAAAAAAATGTAAGATGCCAAACCTAAAAATTGAAGAAAAGCATAACATTTCAGTTCCTGATGAAACCATATATTGAAAGGAGACAATGAGAACAACAAAGAAGCTAAGAAAACTTCTCTCCTACCAAAAAGCCTCCTAAAATAAGAGTAGAAAAGCAACAGTGAAAACAAACCAAACAATACGGGTAACACACGCCAAACAGTTTCAGTATTTGGAAATAGATTTATCCAAAGGTAAAAAATTACCGATGATACAGGGGAAACTCCATAATCAGGACTATTCGTGTATAAGAGATAAAAAAATTCTTTGAGCGAACAAATCTTTGCATTCCCGATAACTACATACTCATCAAACCAAACCGATTGCTGATTAAGATTAAAAAATCTGAAACCTAAGAAGATAATAACTAAAAAAAACACATATGCAAAGTCTTTGTTCTTACTTATCCTTTCCTTATTCTCAAATTCCATAAAAATCCCTATC
The DNA here is from genome assembly GCA_026415215.1 of Candidatus Hydrogenedentota bacterium. Lineage (GTDB taxonomy): Bacteria > Hydrogenedentota > Hydrogenedentia > Hydrogenedentales > Hydrogenedentaceae > Hydrogenedens. The sequence continues at coordinate 103 of JAOAHN010000102.1, read as the reverse complement.
AACTATAATTTACCATCAAATATCATGAACTAACGAGTCATGTTCTACCCAGTTATTCATAAAACATCAAAAAGTTCAGCCTAATAACATTTATTTAGGGACC
>JAOAHN010000034.1 GCA_026415215.1 Candidatus Hydrogenedentota bacterium | reverse complement strand
GGCGAGGATACTGCAGGCGTAGATGGGATTGAGGTCTAAGCTTTTGGCAAGTTCTATTAGTTCTGTGTCTTCTGCACCGGGGTTGATGTAGAGCTCAGTATGTTTCTTTTTAGCTATCGAGTGTAGAAGTTGTTTGCCTATAGCTGGGGGAACATATACGGAGATGCGGTCTATTGGCTCTGGCACATCTTCGATTGATTTGTAACAGGGTAAACCTTCTACTTCATCTAAATTGGGATTCACGGGGTAAACTGTCCATCCTTGTGCACGGTATGCTTTTATTGCTTTATTGCTATATTTAGTTGGATCTGCTGATGCCCCTATGATTGCCACTGTCTTAGGCATTATGTTACACCCTCTTTACTCTTCCGCGGCTAACTATACTTTGTAGAACAAATCTTACTTTTTTGAGAAAGTTTTATCATATTAGATATAGGTAATATGAGAAACATTGATATAGTGTAAACAAGTACCTCTGTGAGGTGAGATGTTCCGGCGCTTAATAGATTTTTTATCCTTTTACAGTAACTGGCTTTTGCTGTTTTACGGATTCTATTTCTGATTCTATTAGTAAAATTGTCTTATAAGCTTCTTCGGGCGGGATTATGTCAGACTCTCGGTTTTTTTGGATACATTCTATAAAATGTCTTAATTCACCCTCGTAACCATCACCCTTAAGAACTTTGATTTGTTTTGGTCTGCCTCTATTAGGGTAGAAAGTAAGTGCGAGGTCTTTGGTCATTTCGAGAGTGCCTTGTTCGAGGGCTATGGTAAAGGTCATTGAAAAAGGATAAGTAGGGCTATATTCCCATGCTCCTTCTGCTACTACCCAATATTTTTCCAAATAGATGTAGTTGGTTATTATATGGTCTATGCCACCTGGAGCAAGACTAACTCCGAGGCTTTGAACTGCTTTAGGCTTACCGAATAGAAATCTTACAAAGTCCGCATCGTGGATATGTAGGTCAAGTGCACATCTGCCTGATTGAGAGGCAGATTGTAACCAGTTTTTCCAACTCCAACTTGGGAGTCCACTTACACGATTAAATTTAGCCGTTAAAACTTTGCCAAATTTGCCACTTTGTATAATTTCTTTTGCTTTTACATAAGAGGGCCAAAACCTAATGCAATGAGCAATATATAAGTGCTTCTTATACTTCTTTGCGGACTCGAGCATAGCTTTTGCTTCGGTGGAATTGCGAGCCATTGGTTTCTCGCAGATTACATGTTTTCCTGCTTCGAATGCTTTGATGGTTGTTGGAGCGTGGGCAGGCGTGGGAAGGGTTATATCAACTACATCCACATGGGGGTCATTTAACAAGTCTTCTACATTTGAGTATACTTTCACTCTGCTGAGGTCAATAGTTCCAAAAGGTCCTATATCGCCTCTTCTTTTTCTCTCATCAACATCACATACCGCGACTACTTTTACCCCCTTCAGTTTTTGATAGGTATCGAAATGACACTTACCCATCATTCCTAATCCCACTATACCCACTTGTATAGCCATATCTTGCTCTCCTATAGATTTTATGATGGGGATAAGTCCTCTCTTTTGACTTATCCCCACCTGATTAAGTTTCTTATATGCATTATTGCATCTATGCCCAAGTCATAGCGGTGGGCTTTTCGAATATGAGAGCTTGACGCAAGAACTCCACTGCTTTAGTTAATCCCTCACGGTTAGACATCAAACTGTCTTCATGCTCAATGCTTATGGCACCATCATATCCAACCATCCGAAGGGTAGAGAAGAAGTCTTTCCACCACTCAAGGCTATGGCCATACCCACAGGTGCGGAAAATCCAAGAACGGTGTATTTCATCTCCGTAGTGTTTTGTATCCAATACTCCATTAACCATAGTATTCATCGGGTCCACTCTGGAGTCTTTTGCATGCACATGGAAAATTGCTTTGCCAAGGACTCGCACCACTGCACAGGGGTCCATTCCTTGCCAAAATAGGTGACTTGGATCAAGATTAGCACCAATATTCTTACCACAGGCGTTGCGAAGCTTAAGTAAGGTTTCTGTGTTATAAACGAGGAATCCGGGGTGCATCTCAAAAGCAAGATTTACTCCGTGGTCTCTTGCAAACTTCGCCTGCTTTGTCCAATATGGGATTGCTACTTCTTCCCATTGCCACTTTAGTATCTCAAGGTAATCGGGAGGCCAGGAACAAGTCACCCAGTTTGGCTTCTTTGCATCGGGATCGGAGCCTGGACAGCCAGAAAAATCTATCACCACCTTTACACCTAACTCATAAGCAAGTTTAATCGTGTCAGTTTGAATCTCTTGATTTTTCTTTGCAAAGTCTTTGTCGGGGTGTAAGCAATTTCCGTGGCAACTGAGTGCACTTATTTCCAAACCCTCACCCTTTAGCAGAGACTTCAACTCGTCGCGCTTAGGCTTTGAAGCGAGGAGTTCTTTTACGGGTGCGTGAGCACCGCCCGGATAGTTTCCTGTGCCTAATTCTACACACTGCAGTTTTAGCGGTCTGATCAGTTCTAAAACTTCCTTTAGTGGTTTATTACTAAACATTACAGTTAACATACCCAATTTCATATCTGAATCCTCCTGTAAAAAATTTTATTTTAAATCACAACCTTTTCCCATTTCTTAGAAGCTGAAGCTCTCTCAACAGCATCAAGCACAGCCTGACACTTTACAGCATCTTCGAATGTCGGATAGTTTATTTTCTTGCTGGCGAGACTGCATAAAAATTCGTATATTTCGTGAACAAACAAATGCTCATAACCGATAATGTGTCCGGGAGGCCACCATGCATGTATGTATGGATGACCAATATCGCAAGCTTGAACCTTTCTGAATCCTTGCAATGTTGACGGATCACCTCTGTTAAAGTAATGGAACTCATTCATTTCTTCTTGATTCCATAACACAGAACCTTTGCTCCCATAGATCTCTATAGAATTATAATTTCTTCTTCCGGGAGCAAACCTTGTAGCTTCGAATGTAGCAAGTGTATTCTTCCCTTTGATTCTTGCCACATATACTGCTGCATCGTCTACATCCACAGTATCATAAACTTTCTTGCCCTTCTTCCCCTTGGCTCCCCAAGCACCTACATCGCTTTCAGCCACGAGACGCTTCTTAATAAAAGTCTCCATCGTCCCTGCTACTTCATCTACATCGCCAACGAGGAAATGGCAAAGGTCTGTAATGTGTGCACCTATATCTCCGAGAGCTCCCGAGCCGGTGAGTGCTTTTTTCAACCTCCATACCATTGGAAACTCAGGGTCAACAATCCAATCTTGCTGATACGCAGCTCGGAAGTGGAAAATCTCTCCCAACTGTCCTTTCGCAATTAGTTGCTTTATAGTCTGCACAGCGGGAGCAAAACGATAAGAAAATCCACACATGTGACGGACACCAGCCTTCTTAACTGCATCCAACATTTGCTTTGCTTCCGCGAGAGTGTTTGCCAGGGGTTTCTCACACACTATAGCCTTCCCAGCCTTAGCTGCAGCTATAGCGATAGGCGGGTGAAGATAGTTCGGAGTGCAGATATCCACCACATCAATATCAGGCCGGTTTACCACTTCCTCCCAGTTATCGGAGGTCTCTTGCCAACCATACCTCTCCGCATTCTTTAGGGCATTAGGGTCTTTATCACACATCACCTTCATCACAGGCTTCACAGGCGGATCAAAGAACATTGTAACTTTTCGCCAAGCGTTGCTGTGGGCTTTGCCCATAAAAGCACCACCAATTAATGCTACATTCACAACTTTTTTTGCCATAACATTGCTCCCTTTGCTTTAGTGGTTGAAAACACACAAACAGAGTAACAGCCTAAGTATATACTATTATATACATTTTTATATGAAATGCAAACTTTCCCCTCATATTTTCAATGATAACTTTGATAACTTTGGCACACAAATCTTGGACCTTTAGAAAGTTTAACTAATCAAGAGATATCTCGTATTACTCATATCACTTATATATTACTTGTTCGCTTCATCTTCGAGAGACAGATTCTGAAATTCGAGCATTTTTACCTCTGGTATTGAACTTCCTGCTATCCCGTTAAGAGAACCGGAGAGGTGCACTGCATTTAGAAGCACCTTTTGAAGTTGTTTTTCCCTCTCTTTCCAAATCCTTTCCATTGCCAACTTCTCTTTTAGATATCCATCATGAAGAGCCTTAAATTCCTCTAAAATAGCCTCAAACTGATTACGAAATTCTTGACTTGTAAGATAGTTATATAGTAATTCCTTTTTTGTCTCTCGTCCCTGGTTAACCACCATTACTTCTTCTACTCGGATTAATGTGTATCTCAGCACCATAGAGAGGAGATTTATCTCGTTGAGAGGACAAATCCACACACCATCTCGAATATGAAACGATTTAGTGTCCGATGGCATCGCTTTGTTTACAATCACGAGTATCTCCGCTTTTACATCCAAATTGTCATCTTTAAGTTTTTGTATCCACTTTTCATCAAATACTTTAGTCCTTTTACTTTGTAATAAATTTTCCCACACTCTTTTCCTCTTGAGTTTCTGACTATTTG
>JAOAHN010000085.1 GCA_026415215.1 Candidatus Hydrogenedentota bacterium | reverse complement strand
TCTCGCTCCGGGCTAAATCTATCAAGGTCTATAGCCAGTGGGACTAAAGGACATTTTTCTTCAGATAGATTAAAGTTTTCTATATCCTTTTTTTGAGATAGTTTTGAATATTCAAATATTAGGTTTGTATGTGAAATAAGTCTCTTAAGGGTAACGGGTAGCCCTTCTCCTCCATAATAATTTGACCTCACAACGGGTATTTTATATTGCTTCCCTATCTTTGTTGCTAACCTGTGATCATTGTCTAAATGACAATGAATGAGAGAAAAATTTTTCTTCTCGAACAGCCTTTTCAGATTTAGTTGATCCCAGAAGTCCTTAAATATATTTCGGTGTTTAGATAAATAAAACTGTGTTAGAGTAGGTATTTTAAAGTTTATTGCGGAGTCATGTACTTTGTTATATTTATTTTTTGGTACTCCCCTTACACTACAGGCAAAGTATATATCCCATCCTAATTCTTTTAAGTTTTTGATCAGAGTAAGAGCGGGTTCAGCAGGACCCGTCCATCTGTGGTTGCTAAATAAGTGGAGGATGGTAAAATTTTTAGTGCGAGGATTCATTTCCTTACGCTGGTACTTGTGAGCTCTCTTTTAGTTTTACAGAAATGACCTCCGAGACACCCCTTTCCTGCTGGGTGATGCCTATAATAGCATCTGCTCGGGCCATTGTTTGTTTATTGTGGGTAATTAGTATGAACTGAGAATCCTTTGCAAACTCTTCTAATATTTCCAAAAACCTGGTTATGTTATTATCGTCTAAGGGAGCATCTACCTCATCGAGGATGCAGAATGGGCTGGGCTTAGTTTTGAAAATAGCAAACAATAATGCTATTGCGGTTAGAGCTTGTTCTCCCCCAGAGAGTTGGTGAATAGTTTGTGGCTTTTTACCAGGGGGTCTTGCTTCTATTTCTATCCCGCTTTCGAGCGGATCATTCTCATCTATTAGATAGACTCTTGCATGTCCACCGCCAAATAATCTGCGAAAGTATTCTTTAAAGTTTTCCCCCACTTCTCTAAATGTCTTTGTAAATAGATTTAGCACGGTAGCATCAATTTTATCTATCACTTCTTTCAGTTTATCCCGCGCCTGCAATAAGTCTTTTTGTTGGTCTGTAAAGAATTGATGTCTTTTTTGCGTTTCTTCGTATTCTTCAATCGCCATCGGATTTACCGTGCCTAACTTTTGAATCTGTTGTTTTATTTGTTCAATTTGTTGGGCTCGCTCATTTTCATCAAATTCATCTCCTCCTACATCAGATTCAGCTAAGCTTTGTAGATCCACCTTATACTCGTCGATGATTCTTGCCCTTAAAAACTCAGACTGTTGAAGTAATTGTGAAAGTTGAAGGTCAAGATTATGAACTTCCTCCTGCATTTGTTGGCTCTGAGAACGGAGGTTTTTGATTTTCATTGTAAGCTCTTCGTAAGTTGCTACTAACTCTTGGTAGTTCTCCTGAGTTTTAAGCATTTCTGCGTGAACGGATTCTCGGGCCTTATTAAGTTCAGCGAGCTTTTGTCTACTTTCTGAAATCTTCTCTTGTAGAGTTTGTATCCTGTATATAGTATCTTCTGATTTAGATTTATTATGTGTAAGTAAGTTTTGGATTTCTTCTTTCTCTGAAAACAGCTTGGTTATTTGTCTTTCTATATCTTGGGTAAGAGAGATATGTTCAGTAAGTAAGATTCGCAAGTCTGTTATTTTTTTTCGATTCGTGTCTAAATCACTTCTAAGTTTTGCAGACTCCTTTTCCAGTTTAGATATTTCCTCTTTTATTACATCCTCGTCAACTACCTCCGAAGTATAGTTTTTACCTATTGAATCTTGCTCTAAATCAATTCTGGTTAACTCTGAGTATAATGACTCAATATTAGATTTCAAAGACTCTATTTGTTGGATGATTTGCTCTTGATTGGTAAGTATTTTTGTTAGTTCAATTTTCAATTCTTGAAGTGAGTCGTTTTTTAGATGTAATTCTTTCTTAAGGGCTTGAATTTGAGAGTCGACTTCTTTCCTGAGTGATGAGAGCTTCTGGATCTCATATATTAACAGTTCAATGGTTTCTGAAGTTTTGGAGAGTTGGGTTTCGAGGTTTTCTATCTCCGAAATGCGAGATAACAAACCACGCGATTCGTGTTTAGTTCTACCCCCCGTAACTGTGCCCGCAGGAGTTATTACTTCTCCATCGAGAGTTACGAATTTTGGGTGTTTTTGATAAGTTTTCGCAATGTTTATAGCATCGTCGATAGTATTTACAATGTAGGTGTTAAAGAGTAAATAGCGCAAGGCGGGATTAACTTCCTCCCAAGTCTCTACATAGTTTATCGCCGGTCCAATAACTCCTGGAAGGTCGTTTAGTTTATTAACCTGCTCTACTGCGCTCGGTTTTAATGTATCCAAAGGAAGGAAAGTTACTCTCCCTGCCCAGTTTTCCTTTAAGAATGCAATAGCAAGTTTTGCGTGTTCTGCAGTTCTCACTACAATATTATTTATATTTGCACCCAAAGCCGATTCTATGGCTAACTCATAGCCTGAGGTAACTCTAATTAAATCACCTATTGGTCCAAGGATTTGCTCACCGCCGAGTAGCCCTTCATTCTTAGCATTCATTACCGCTCTTACACCGCTTGTATAGCCTTCATACCTATCCCTGAGTTCCTTTAGGGAGTTAAGTCTTGCTTCCACCCTGCCATAATCTTCTCTTACCTTCTGAAGTATTTTCTCTTTTTCACTTATTTCTCTTGTGAGAGATTCTAACTCATTTTCTTTTTCAGCAATTTTTAATGAAATTGTATTGCATTCGCTCTCTATCTCCAATGTATGAGCTTCTATCTCATCTTTTTCTCTTTCTATTCCTTTTAGTTTCTCTGTTAATAAAGTGACTACTTTTTGAGATTCGCAGATTTGTTTTTCTAAGTTATCTTTTTGATTTTGAAGAACTTCCATCTTCGCTCGGAGTCTATTTTTAGAGTTAATTTGGTCTATAAGAAACTGCTGACGCTCTTGAATCTCTTTTTGCAATTGCCCAATTTTTTGAGAGATAGAATCTTCTTCTATTTGAAGGTCGAAAATTTCCTTCTGGGTCTGTTCTATTGTTTTTGAAAAGTTGTTTTTTGATTCATTAAGTCTGAAAATTTCACTTTCTATAGATGATAGTTTATTTAGTTTTTCTGCTTGGGCTTCTTCATTAGACTTTAGATTTAATTGCAGTAGTTCTACTTCCTTCAGGGACAAGTTAAGCTCATTTTCTAAATGTCCCATTTCACTTTCTGTTTTGTGAACTCTTTCCCGATAAGCTATCACTTCTTTTTCAAGATTGAGTCGTTTAAGGTGAATTTCTTCCATCTGGGACTCAAGTTGGGCAAGAACTTTAGAGGTTTCCTCATAAGCAGTTTTTTTCTCATTTAATAAATTTCTTTGGTCTTCTATTTTTCCTTGGATGAGGTTATAATTGAACCAGGCATTGCGGATCTCGAGTTCTCTTAATTTGTTTTGCAAACTCCGATACCGTTGAGCGAGTTGAGCTTGCCGTTTTAGACTTCTCAACTGCCTCTCAATCTCTGCTATTACATCGTGTAGCCGTAGTAAGTTTTGTTCAGCAAGCTCTATTTTTTTGAGGGCGATTTTTCTCCGAGATTTGTATTTCTGAACACCTGCTACTTCTTCGAAGAGCTGTCTGCGGTCTTCTGGATGTGTGCTAATAATAAGGTCTATTTTGCCTTGCCCTATTATAGAATAGGAATCTGTGCCTATGCCTGTATCCATAAAGAGGTCTATTATATCTTTAAGGCGACAAGGAGACTTATTAATAAAATACTCCCCTTCCCCCGAACGATACACTTTCCTGGTTATTTGCACCTCGGAGAAGTCTATAGGTAATTTACCATCGTGATTATCTAATGTTAAGGTTACTTCTGCCATTCCAAGGGGCGGGCGAAGGTCATTACCGTTGAAAATTACATCTGCCATTTGAAAAGTACGAAGTTCTCGTGAGCTTTGTTCTCCGAGTACCCACCGGATAGCATCTAACACATTACTCTTACCACATCCATTCGGACCGACTATAGCGGTAGTGCCTGGGTTAAAAGAAATTACTGTTCTGTCTGCAAATGTTTTAAAGCCTATTAATTCAACTTGTCTGAGATACATAATCTACACTTCTCTCAATTAAGATGTTAGATTATATCAATTGATGAGAAAAATTGAAATTTGTTGCGTTAGCACACTTCCATTTTTATTATTCTTTGAATATTTTGAGCCTTCCCGGTACTTTCATCGATGTCTATTATCACCGCATTTAGCATAGAAGGCCCGTTAGCTACTTCCCATTTTTTGGGCATACCAGTGAGTAAGCGAGTTAGTACCCTGTTGATCTCCATGCCGATTACGGATTGATAAGGTCCACACATTCCTACATCGGTTATATATGCGGTACCGTTGGGGAGAATGCGTTCATCCGCAGTCTGGACATGAGTATGTGTTCCTACCACAGCGCTACATTTACCATCAAGAAACCAACCAAGAGCGATTTTTTCTGCAGTAGCTTCTGCATGGAAGTCCACTATTATGACTGGAGTAACTTCTTTAATAGCGCTTATAATTTCACTGGAGGTTCGAAATGGGCAATCTACAGGGTCCATAAATATCCTTCCAAGTATTGAAATTATGCCTACTTTCACATTTTTCTTCTTACAGTGCAGAATGGAATATTCTTTTCCAGGTGTTCCCGGGGGGAGGTTAGCTGGTTTGACGAGGTCATCATCATTTTCAAGGGATTGGATGATTGTATCGTATTTCCATATATGGTTGCCCAGAGTAAATCCGTTTATCCCCGCCACCCTTAACTGGTTAATTGTCTCGGGAGTTGCGCCTAATCCACCCGCACTGTTTTCTGCATTTGCTATTACCATATCAACCTTATATTCCGAAACTATCTCCGGGAGTAAACTCATTACAATACTTCTGCCAGGTTTTCCTATTATGTCACCCAGAAAAAGAATTCGAATCATTTTATATACTCCTTGATTATTTAGAAATTAAAGTATTTTACTTATTAGAATGCTAAATATCAATAAGCTCTATCATCCCAAGGTTGTTCCTTTTTGAACTGTTCTTAAAAGTAACCATAGATTTTTAATTCACTGGGCGAATTCTACTATCTGTAAGAGTATTAATAAGTTCATTTTTATAATGTAATATTTAATTAGTTTTTTAGAGTTTAAAATTTCGCTTTTTTTAATGCACTTCCTTTCTGAATCTTAATCCTCTTATGTTTCTTGGACATAACCGATGTGGTGTTATTTCTTATATCAGGTAAAAAATTGGTAACATAGGTTAGTAGGTGTTGTAATATCTGATAAACGCAAAGTAAAAAAAATGTTATGTTTTTAATTATGTCTTATCACACTAAATATAAAAACCCCTTCTATTAGGGATTCTGGGTTAAATTACTGCTTCTCATATTCCTTTTATAAGGACTGAGTAACCCTATTGCGTTGTTAGGATGCCCTTGGAACTACTTTGCTATTTCGACTGCACGGGTTTCTCTTACTACTGTGACCTTGATTTGGCCAGGATAAGTGACCTCGTTTTCTATCTTTTTTGCTAATTCTCGGGCAATCGTTGCTGACTCGGCATCGCTAACTTGCTCGGGTTGGACTATAACTCGGACTTCCCTTCCTGCTTGAATAGCATAAGCTTTTTCTACACCTGGGAAGGAATTGCATATACTTTCTAATTGTTCAAGCCGTTTTAGGTAGATTTGGAGGCTCTCGCTTCTGGCTCCTGGACGGGATGCGGACATTGCATCTGCTGCTTGTATCAGCACTGCTAATACTGAGTTCATTGGCATGTCACCGTGGTGAGCCCCTATAGCATTTGCTATTACTTCAGATTCGCCATAGCGTTTAGCGAGGTCGTGTCCTAAGACAGCATGAGAACCCTCTACCTCGTGAGAAAGGGCTTTCCCTATATCGTGAATTAACCCCGCTCGTTTCGCCTCTTGGGGTTTTAAGCCTAATTCACTTGCCATTATTCCCGCGAGGTGTGCTACTTCTATAGAATGTCGGAGCACATTCTGGCCATAAGATGTTCTGAAACTTAATTTCCCTAACAATTTTATTATTTCTGGGTGTAATCCGTGGACATCCGCCTCTATACAGGCTTGTTCTCCGCGTTCTTTGATTGTCTGATTTAATTCAACTGTAACCTTTTCCACTAATTCTTCTATTCTTGCGGGGTGTATTCGTCCATCTTGAATCATTCGTTCGAGCACGATTTTGGCTATTTGCCTGCGAATAGGGTCAAATCCAGATATGATTACTGCCTCAGGAGTGTCATCTATAATAATATTTACGCCTGTAAGGTTCTCAAGTGTTCTAATGTTTCTTCCTTCTCTACCTATTATTCTTCCTTTCATTTCATCATTGGGTAATGCCACCACGGTTACAGTAGTCTCGCCTACATGGTCCACTGCACATCGTTGAATTGCCTCGCCTATAATCCACCGAGCACGCTTATCTGCTTCTTCTCGCATTTCGTCTTCAATCCTTTTTAGTTGGAGGGCGCAATCACGCTTTACTTCATTTTCGAGCATACTGAAGAGTTCTTTTCTCGCCTGTTCTGAAGTTAAACCTGCAATAGTTTCTAATTTCCTAATTTGTTCCTGTTGGAGAGTAATTAACCGTTCTCGCTCTTTTTCAAGCATTTTTTCCTTTTGAATTAGTTCTCGCTCTTGAGCACTGAGTTGAATAGCTGTTTTGTCAAGTGCCTCTGCACGCTTTTCAATAGCTTCCTCCTTAGCTTGGAGTCTTTTTTCTATGGCAGAGATTTCTTTACGGAGTTCTCTGCTTTCCTCCTCCATTTTTTGTCGCATTTCTAACTCGATTTCCCTTGCGCGAGCTTTCGCATCACGGATAAGGGAGGCGCACTCTTTCTCAGCATCGGTAACTTTTTGAGCATATTCCCTTTGTGCTCTGCTTAGTGTGCTGTTTGCACTAATTTTAACTACGATTAGAGTGCCGATAATGCCAAGAAGAGCTCCCCCTACTAAACTTATGATTATACTTACGATTAACATGACAGTTCCTCCTTCCTATATTTTGGGAAAAGGTAAGGAAATAGAATGCTGAGGGTGGGACTAAACTATGGATAGTGATATATCCTCTGTCTCAAAAGAGAGTTCTATTCCACAATGTATTTCTCTCTTGACCGTATTCCGGGGTGTGGATAATATATAAAGTATCCCCATCTTTTTATCAGGGTTACTTTTATATTCTAAACTTTTCACTAATATATTAGCTTTCCCAACTCCCTCAACTATCAATTTCTTTCTATTCCTTACCACCTTTTCATCCAGGCTATATTTAATTTTTCGTTACTTTTGCTTCAAACAGGCTTCTTCTTTATAATTTTTATATTATTATATCTTTTTTTATATTCTAAAACAAAAAGTTAATAGGTATTATTTTGGATAAGTTTTGTTTTAGAAAAGGTAAGCCTCTTATGAAATTTTTGGGAAATTTGACTTGACATTTACCCTTATTTGTGGTATAGTAATATCGAATCAAGGCTGTAGGCAGTCTTGAGAGATATAAATTGAATAGTGTTTATAATATTCAAGGAAATTAAAAGATTAACCCTAATCGAGGGAGGAAGAATTATGAGTAAGAGAAGTGCGTTACTAATGACAGTTCTGGGCCTAATAGTAGGTCTGAGTATGCCATCATACGCGGTCCAGCCGCCACCAAATGCAAGTGAAGTAGACTTCTGCGCTCTTATGGATGGGGCGTATGGACTTGTTACGACTAAATTTGCGTGGTTGTTAGAGCTGTTAGGTGATGATGCAGCCTTGTTGGAAATGATACGATGTGATATAGCAGATTTGAATGGTGGGCTTAATGAGGATGATATGCCCACGCCAAATGGGATGTTAGATGGCAATTATGAGTTGAGAATTATAAAAGAATTGATCCAGAACCCTTCAAAGTATGCAAATCTGGCTTCAGGGACATTACCAGGCCAAGTTAAGCCAGGTGTAAATCCAACAAATGTTGTTAATGCATACAATACTAATTATCAGAAGTTATACACGGATGGAATGTATAGTTTTCTTACTGTAACATTGCCAAGTTTATGGGGTATATTGAGGGGTATGTATCCTACTGTTCCGCCATTGTGCACTGGGCCCAATACCCCTCCAGGATGTGTATCTCAACAAGATATAGTAACATTATTCCGCAATTTATTGATGGTTTTGGCTGGGTATGCAACGGTGGGAGATGCCCCGAGTGCAGAAACTGTTGCAGCAGTGGCGAGCTTGTTAGCATTATGTGATGTTTTAAGTCCAGGTTCGTGCTTGGTAAATGATATAGAGCGAAATCCTGCAAACTATTCAAAGTTGCCTGCTTTCTTATCTAAAGATGGTGATGCTGATGGAGATGGCTATACAAACTTTGCAGAATATGAAGAGTTTGCAGATGTGAAGGGTCCGGGAGATGCTTTCATCGCAGCTGTATTAGATCCATCAATCTATCCGGGTTATGTCCCGCCAGCGAGTGAGAAAGTGAAGATTTACCCAAGTGGAACTATTAAAGTCGAAGAGGGTGGAACCATTGATTTGAAAGTAGTAGTAAAAGACCTTGTAGCTCCAATTAGTTATCAGTGGACAAAGAATGGAGAGGACATTGATGGAGCTACTGAAGCAAGGTTGGTAATTCGTAATGTAACAACTGCTGATGGTGGAGCTTATCAGTGTGTGGTTACCGATGCTTCAAAGGGCATCTATGCATCTGCAGTAGTTAATGTGCAGATAGTTCCTGAGGGAACAATCCCAGTTGCTACTGGGATAGGGCTTGCGGTAATAACTGCGGTTTGCTCACTTGGTGGTGTGATGGCTCTCCGTAGGAGAAGATAATCCTTACAATACTGTGGAATAAATTTTAGGTCGAATTTTAGTGGGAAGAGTAAAAACTCTTCCCACTTTTCATTTTTGAATTGACTTTTCCGGGAGACCAATAAACTTCATATAGTATTGATAAACTTCTTAGGTTAATGAGGAGTTTGTGATTTTTCTGATTGTAAGGGGATGGGGAGAGCAAGAGATTGAGTTGTGATAAAAGAGGAGAAAAGGATAGAGGAAGAAAATAGTTATTTCTGAAATCATTTACAAGAAGAGAAGTTTCAAAACTTACTGATAGGGGTAGGAAAGAACATATTTGTAAGGTTTTCCAGTTAGCACACCGGTGGTGATGTTCTTGTGAGAGTTTCGAAGAATTTTTGGTATCTCTGTTGGGGGAAAAGAAAAATCGAGAAGATGAGTATCAAGTAATCATGGAGAGTGTTTTGGTAAGTTTAAGTTATATGTAAAGTTATTCAGATTAATAGTGCCGATTGATCTTAAAAATTAGGATTTAACCACCAGATTAAAAATACTATCCTACTGTGCAGTGGTTTGGATAGATTTCTTTAGGTTTAAAATGGGGGTTACAATTGGAGGCTCACATTTACGAGGACAGTATTTTCATATTCAAACTTATCGTGATGGAACTTGTTAGAGATGCTCAACAATATGGAAGATCGGGTGCTGGGTATGATGGGCCCCTACAGAAAATAATTAGTTTTTGGAACTTAGTTAATAAGTAAAAGGGAAGGTCAGTAGATTCTACCCATTCTTGATTGTTTTGCTCGTATGGAGTTCTATTATTCTATTAAGTGAGAACTTTTACATCTGGGACAGGTAACCTTACCTTTGTATTCGGGAGGAATTTTCAGCAGTATCCCGCAAAAGCATCTGTAAAATCTGTAATTTTGTGCTTTAAGTAATGCATCGCCAGCCATACGAGCGTTTCTTCGGAGGTCACTTTTTTCTAAATCAGTTTTGGGTATATGGCTTGGAGTGGAAAAGGAGGTAGATTGAAGGGGAGTGCTACTGGTAGTTAGAGATGAAGCCGTTCCAAAAGCAGGTTGAACTCTGCCTGGTGAAGTTTGTTCAGGTGGAAGGTGCTTAAGTAGAGGTTTTTTAGTAGATTCTATTTGTCTCCATACTTGCTGATAGCTTGAAAAGGTTGGAGAAGATGCTATAGACCTTAAAATTTTGATTCTCTTATCTAAAGGTGGATGTGTGCTAAATATGGAGGATTGAGAGATGTTATTTGCCTCCAGTGGGTTTACTATATACATTGGAGCAATTAGCTCATTAACATTTTTTACCTTTACCTTATTATAATAATTTGCGATTTTTTCAAGTGCAGAGGCTAATCCCTCTGGATATCTGGTTAACACGGCGGAGCTTGCGTCTGCCAGGTATTCTCTTCGTCTTGAGGAAGCGAAAAATATTAACATTGCTACTAATGGTGCTATTAATGAAAGTATTAGGGCAAATATATACATTGCGATTAGTATTGCGAGTATAGCGAGAGATACCGCACCCCCAGCAAGTGCTTCTTCTGGTTTCCTTCTTCTACTTGTGTATCTCCCCCCTGCATAAGCTACACCTCTAATAAGGGAGCCTATCAAGTCTCTCAATGTGTACACCAAGAATATTATTGTTCCCACGGAAATAGCGAGCATAGTCATATAAAGCGTGTCTCGATTTACAATATGGCTTATCTCATGTGCAATTACCCCTTGGAGCTGATCACGATTCATGTTTGTCAGGAGCCCGCGGGTTACTGCGACCGCAGAATGTTCAGGTGAGCGTCCCGTAGCAAAGGCGTTCATTGCAGGGTCATCTATAATGTATATATCTGGCATTTTGGGTAAACGACTCGCTATTGTCATTTCTTCGACTATGTTGTAAAGTTGAGGATGGTCTTCCTTGGAAATTTTCACCGCATTGCTAAGAGAAAGAAGAATATTCCCGCCCGATAAGTAGGCAATTAACATTTGTAGAGTCCAGATGACGAAAGCTACCACTGCTCCAACCGGACCCCAATAGTAAATGATATAGTTGTAAATCTCGTCTTTTGTAAGCTGTCTATATTGTTGAGTGGTGTAATTGCTCTGAGGATACCTATTTTGATAATTTGACCGAGGATATCGGTGGGGGTAATTTTGCTGGGGATAATTTGGATAACTTTGTCGAGAGGGAGTTTGGTATGGTGATGTGTATCTTCTTTGAGTTTGAGTGCTATCGGCGAGAACATCTGCGTGTGTAAGCAGATATATACAGTAAGCAACAGAGCCTCCTATGATATAGCCGACCAGAAGCATGAATAATAACATTATAAAAGCAAGGATGAGAGATCTTCTCTTATTTAATCGGACAAGTTCAAACATAGTCAGAAATTTCTATTGAAATGATACCTTTGGCACTTCCCTCTCTCTGGCATCTTGAATCTCAAAGAAGGATTCTTGTTTGAATCCGAACATCCCTGCGATTATGTTAGTAGGAAACATTTGAATGCTATTATTGTAGTTCATAACAGTATCATTGTATGCTTGACGAGCAAATGATATTTTATTCTCAGTGGAAGTGAGTTCTTCTTGAAGAGCGAGGAAGTTTTGGTTCGCTTTTAGATCGGGGTAATTTTCTACTACAACGAAGAAATTATGAAGAGCCTGAGTAAGCTGTTGTTCCGCTTGCGCTCGTTCACTCACGGTTCCTGGACGCATGGCAAGATTTCTTGCTTCTGTAATCCGTTCTAATGTGCCTCTTTCATGTTGCATATATCCCTTCACAGTTTCCACAAGGTTAGGTATAAGGTCATGCCTCCGCTTCAATTGGACATCAATCTGAGCCCAAGCATTTTTTACCTCGTTCAGAAGACGAATTAATCTATTGTATACTGAGATGAAATAGAAGATGAGCAGGACTAAAATTATCAAAATTCCGATAAGTATCAAATTAGTAGGTTCCATATCTTATTTCCTTTCCTATTAGAGTTTTTTGTTTCCTAATAATTATTATTTGTATCTGGATTATAATTAAAAACTTCCCAGAGCCAAGTAAGGAAAGTTTCCGCACCCGGATGTTCTTTATAGTGTTCGAGAAGACGATTTAACTCACCTCTGTCGAACCAGATACCATCACCTTTTGGGCAGACATCGTAAACCACAGTTTCCATGTCTTTGCTGACAACTTTTTTCATTTTTTTTCTACATCGAGGGCATTTCTTAACTTTTTCCGCGTGCTCCTTTTCTTTAAACATAACTTGTTCATCAAAGTCTCCTTGTAGAATCCATTCAAGTTCTTCTGAGTCAAACCAGATCCCTAAACACTCTGGACAAAAGTCGAGCTCAACTTCTTGGAATTCTAAAATAATTAATGGTGTGTATTCACAGTTTGGGCAATGCATATTGGCTTTCTTTTGTTTTTATTTCAATACAATAGTAACAAAACCAATTTTTACATCAATTTTATATAGTCTTATTTTATAAAATTAAGTATTCAGGAGACTAAAAATTTACCTTATGGAAATCAGACATGGAAAAGTGATATAACATTACAAAAAGTCAATTTTCAATAAATCTTCTAAAATTTTCTCATCGGAGTAGAGGGAATATTTTATTATGTTGGAGTCTTTAATATACCCTAAAAGTATAGCGGTTATTGGTGCATCAAGAACACCTGGGAAAGTAGGATACTCTGTGTTGGAGAATTTGAAAAAGGGAGGATACGATGGGAAGATAATCCCTGTGAATCCCAACAGTAATGAGATAATGGGAATGAAGTGTTATCCGAGGCCCAAAGATGCGGGAATTCCCATAGATTTGAGCATAGTTGTGGTTCCTAATTCCAGTGTTAAGTCAGCAATCCAGGAGTCTTATGAAGCGGGAGCAAAGGCGATTTGCGTCATTACTGCGGGGTTTAAAGAGGTGGGTCCTGAAGGGGCAAAGATGGAAAAGGAGATACTGGACTTCTGTAAGGCGAGAAAGATTAGGCTTTTAGGTCCTAATTGTTTAGGTTTGATTAACACAGAGAATAGGATGAATGCCTCGTTTGCAAAGCAAATGCCTAAACCTGGTCATATTTCTGTTATTTCCCAGTCGGGAGCACTTTGCACTGCTATATTAGATTGGTCTTTAGGGAGAGGAATTGGTTTGGCAAAGCTTATAAGCATAGGAAATAAAGCGGATATATGCGAGGTAGACCTCCTACAAGCTCTCGGGGATGACGAGCAAACGAAGGTAATAGCATGCTATCTTGAGAATATCACTAAAGGCGAGGAGTTTATAAAAGTAGCAGAGCAAGTAGCGACTATTAAGCCAGTGGTAGTGCTTAAAGTAGGAACGACGCAAGCGGGGAGTCGTGCTGCATCTTCGCACACAGGTAGTCTTGCAGGTGAAGATATTGCTTATGGGGCTGCGTTCAGACGAGCAGGTGTAATTCGTGCAGACACTTTTGAATCTTTGTTTGATTATGCTTCCGCTTTAGCAATGCAACCACTGCCGAAGGGTAACAGGGTGGCGATAATAACTAATGCGGGAGGTCCTGGGATAATGGCTGCGGATGCGGTAGAGAATTTGGGATTGGAGGTAAAACCTTTGCAGAATTCCATTTCTATGGCTCTTAAGCAGAAACTACCTCCTGCAGCAAGCGTCGCGAA
The DNA here is from genome assembly GCA_026415215.1 of Candidatus Hydrogenedentota bacterium. Taxonomy (GTDB): domain Bacteria; phylum Hydrogenedentota; class Hydrogenedentia; order Hydrogenedentales; family Hydrogenedentaceae; genus Hydrogenedens. The sequence goes on along the minus strand of JAOAHN010000085.1, from coordinate 5,611 downwards.
CCCTATAGATGTGTTAGGAGATGCTGACCCTGAACGGTATGCTACAGCTCTGAATGCGGCACTTGACGATGATACTATAGATGCTGTAATCGTAATACTCACACCCCAAGCTATGACCAAACCTGCTGAGACAGCTCGAGCGATAATTTCGAATTTGAGAGGAAACAAACCGGTGCTTGCAACTTTTATGGGGGGAGCGGATGTGATGCCTGCACGAGACGAGCTTGTTTCCGCAAGTCTCCCTGATTATCCCTCTCCTGAGCGCGCAGTATCGGCTCTCAAAGCGATGTGCGATTACTCAGCATGGCGGAGAAGACCTCCAAGAATAGTGCTTCGTTTCCCCGCAAACAAGAGAAGAATCGAAAGGATTATACGAAGACATCAGCGTGAAAATAGAACTTTCATAAACGAGGTAGATGCAAAAGAAATTTTGCGTGCTTATGATTTTAATGTGCCCCTTGGTGGACTTGCCAGAACGGATGAAGAAGCTGTGACTATTGCTGATAGAATAGGCTATCCTGTGGCGATGAAAATAGTTTCTCCTGATATTGTTCACAAGTCCGATATAGGAGGAGTGAGACTGGGTTTGTCGAGTCCAGCTCAGGTTAGGGATGCATTTGATTTGATGATATTGCGAGTGTCTCGTAGGGTGCCTAATGCGAAAATATTAGGTGTTTATGTAGAAAGGATGGCAAAGCAGGGTAGAGAGGTGATATTAGGTATGCATAGAGACCCACATTTCGGCCCTATGCTAATGTTTGGATTAGGTGGGATATTTGTGGAAGTAATGAAAGATGTAAGTTTTTATCTCGCTCCTATCACTGAGGAAGAAGCATTGCAAATGTTAATGGGAACGAGATCGTTTACTCTACTGCGTGGAGCACGAGGCCAAGCGGGTGTGGATATCCAGGCTATAGCCCAAGCCTTGCAGAAGCTGAGTCAGCTTGCTACTGAATTCCCTCAGATTTACGAAATAGATATAAATCCGTTCATAGTTCATGAGGTTGGAATTACTCCAACAGTTGCAGACGCAAGAATGATTTTAGGAGGAAAGTGAGATATGTTTACAGAGGTATCTAATAAGAAAGTTAGTTGGGACCCGAACTGGCAAGAGAAATATGTAGATATGATTGTTACACCGGAAGAAGCGGTCTCACATATACAACCGGGTTCGAGAGTATTCATAGGCACGGGTTGCGCACAACCTCAAAGACTTGTCAAAGCACTTGTAGCACGCCACGCAGACCTCGCAGATATAGAGATTGTGCATTTGCTAACTCTCGGGGAAGCTCCTTACGCACAAAAAGAACTTACGGACCATTTCACAGTGAATAGTTTTTTTATAGCTCAAAATGTAAGACACATTATTCAAGAAGGGCTTGGTGGTTATACTCCTATATTTTTGTCAGATATTCCTCGCTTATTTAAGACGGGACAATTGCCTTTGGATGTGGCGTTAATACAGGTGTCCCCTCCTGATGAGGATGGTTATTGTAGTTATGGAGTTTCTGTGGATATAGTTAAGAGTGCCTCAGAAAATGCAAGGTTGGTAATTGCCCAGGTTAATCCGCAAATGCCTCGGACTCTCGGTGATTGTTTTATTCATGCTCACGATATTGATTTTTTGGTTCCTGTCGATGAACCGCTTATAGAATTTCCCACTGTGAAGCCCGACGAGGTAACCCGGGAGATAGGTCAATATATTGTAGGACTGATAGAGGATGGGTCAACACTCGAGTTAGGTATAGGTAGAATTCCACAGGCTGTGCTTGAGTTCCTTGGTGATAAGAAAGAATTGGGTATCCACACAGAAATGTTAACAGATTCAATTATAGAGCCTATTAAAAAAGGTATTATAACAGGGAGTAGAAAGACTCTGGACAAGGGGAAAATAGTTGCGAGCTTCGCTATGGGGACTAAAAGACTTTATGAATTTCTGGATAATAATCCAATGTTCGCATTCTATCCGACTGAATATGTAAACGACCCTTTTGTAATAGCTCAACAAAATAAGATGGTTGCTATAAATGTAGCATTGGAAGTGGACTTAACGGGACAAGTGTGTGCGGATTCTCTTGGCACTAAATTCTACTCCGGCATTGGTGGACAAGTGGATTTCAACAGAGGTGCAGCAAGGTCTAACGGTGGTAAGGCGATTATTGCCCTTCCTTCCACCGCCCATAATGGGGAGGTATCAAGGATAGTGTGCCACTTAAGTAAAGGAGCAGGAGTAGTAACGACTCGCGGTGATGTGCACTATGTAATTACCGAGTATGGGGTAGCTTACTTACATGGTAAAAGTGTCCAGGAGCGCGCACTTGCACTCATTAGTATTGCTCATCCGAAGTTCAGAGAAAGACTTTTGATGGAGGCTATTGAGGCTAAATATGTTCGTCCAGAGCTGGCTGATTTTAAGAATAAGATAGTCATAGGTCCGAGGGACATCAGAACTACTTATGTCTGTGAGGATGGAACTGCTGTTACGATAAGAGCTGTTCATCCAACAGATGAACCGAGAGTTAGAGAACTTTTTTATTCTTTGTCCCAAGAATCTCTTTACAAGCGGTTTATGAGTAGGATGAAGTGGGTGCCGAGGAAACAGGTTCAAGAGTTTGTTTACATAGACCACCGTAATGAGGTTTCCATAGTAGCTACTGTTCCCGCTCCGGATGGTGAGGATATTATAGCAATGGGTGGATACTATCTAAATCCAAAGACTAATAGAGCGGAGGTGGCTTTTGTCGTTCAGGATGAGTGGCAAAATAGAGGAATAGGTTCATTTTTGTTTAGGCATCTTGTTAACATAGCACGGAGAAATGGAATAGCAGGATTTACTGCGGAGGTGCTAAGAGAAAATAAGGCTATGCAGGCAGTTTTTGAGAGGAGTGGGCTAAAGGTGGAGTCTCAACTACACGAGGGCGTGTATAGTTATATAATAAACTTTGAGTAAACTGGAGCACAATAAGGGAAAGGGTAGATAATGGTTCATCCCGCAATAATAGAATATTTGGGTTATACTCCTCCAGAAAAACTCGACTCGGGTTTTTTGGGTTATCTTTGTGCACTCGCAGAAGTGAGTAAAGTGGCACCAACAGTTTCTTCTGCTATTGTGCAGGAATTGATAGATCAACGCACCAATATAAAACTGATAGCGAGTGAAAACTTTTCTTCCTTGTCTACACAATTTGCTATGGCTAATTTATTAACAGATAAATATGCTGAAGGCATACCTTATCAAAGGTTTTACGAAGGTTGCGGTAATGTGGACTCTATAGAAGCATACGCTTGTGAGCAGGCGAAAACACTTTTCAATGCGGAACATGCTTATGTTCAGCCTCATAGTGGTGCAGATGCAAATCTCGTAGCATACTGGGCTATTCTGACCGCAAAAATTGAAGTGCCCACTTTAGAAGAATTAGGGATAAGGGATCCTGGAAAAGTTACACAGGAGCAGTGGAATCAAATTCGCGAACGGATGGGAAATCAGAGACTTCTTGGTATGGATTATTATTCAGGTGGGCACCTTACCCATGGATACAGAAGAAATGTTTCTGGCAAGATGTTTGATGCTTATTCATATACAGTTGAGAGAGAAACAGGACTTCTCGATTATGCGGAGGTAGAAAAGCTCGCAAAGGAAATAAAGCCCCTTATCCTTTTAGCGGGTTATAGTGCATATCCAAGGAAAATTAACTTTGCTGTGATGCGTGAAATAGCTGATAAGGTAGGTGCTGTCCTGATGGTGGATATGGCTCATTTTGCTGGGCTTGTAGCGGGAAAGGTCTTCCAGGGAGATTTTGACCCTGTAGCACATGCACATATTGTAACTTCTACGACTCATAAGACATTAAGAGGACCAAGAGGCGGTTTGGTTTTGTGTAAGAAAGAATTTGCAGAGGTAGTAGATAAGGGCTGTCCTCTTGTATTGGGTGGTCCGCTACCTCATGTTTTGTCAGCGAAGGCTGTGGCTTTTACTGAGGCAAATACATCAGAGTTTAAGTCATACGCACGGCAAATTGTAAGAAATGCGCAAGTTCTCGCAGAATCCTTGAAAAGCGAAGGATTAAGAGTATTGACAGATGGCACTGATAATCACATAGTTTTGTTGGATGTTCAGACGAGTCACGGATTAACTGGTAGGCAAGCTGCGGGTGCACTTCGCTCATGTGGCATTACCTTGAATTTTAACTCTATTCCTTTTGATCCTAATGGTCCCTTAATAACGAGTGGCTTAAGGTTAGGCACACCAGCAGTAACTACCCTTGGAATGGATATAGAAGAAATGAAAGAGATAGCAAATATAATTAAGAATGTGTTAGAAGGAACAAAGCCTCAGATGATAAAAGATGGTCCAAATGCGGGTAAACCATCAAAGAAGGAATTTGTGCTTGATCCAAATGTTCAAAAAACTCAAAGGGCGAGGGTGCGAGACCTTCTCAAGAGGTATCCTCTTTATCCCAATATAGACTTAGAGCTCTTAAAAAAGTATTTCCTGATCTCAGGAAATGAGGTATAAATAAATCTTTGGCAAATATCTGTTTAGGAGTGTGCTACAATGAACAGTTCAAGGATTCTTGAGAAACTCAATTTTAGCTCTAAAATAGTGCTTGTAACTGGTGGAAGTAGAGGAATAGGGGAGGCAATTGCTCGAGGATTTGCCGAACTCGGGGCGGAGGTAATTATCACCGCACGGAACTATGAGCCATTGAAATCTGTAGCTGATGATATAGTTGGTCAAGGCGGGAAGGCATATCCTATTGTGTGCCACAGGGCAAGAGCGGAAGAGGTAGGAAAACTTTTCGAAGAGATAAAGTCTCGTTATGGTAAATTAGATGTTTTGGTCAATAACTCAGCAACGAATCCATATTTTGGACCCATCCTTGAGGCTACCGAAGCTGTATTTGACAAGACATTTGAAGTTAATTGTAAGGGCTACTTTTTGATGTCCCAGCAGGCGGGGAAAATGATGGTGCAACAAAGTAGTGGATGTATCATAAACATAGCTTCTATAGAGGGAATACATCCGTCTCCCTTTATGGGTATATACTCTATGACTAAGTCCGCGGTAATTATGCTTACAAAAGTTCTTGCGAAAGAGTTAGGTCCCGCTGGTATAAGAGTTAATGCGGTGTGCCCCGGATTGACAGAAACGAAATTCGCATCCGTTCTTGTGAATACTCCTGAGATTAGGGAAAGATATGTTCAATCTACTCCTCTTGGGAGACATGCTCAACCTAATGAAATGGTAGGTGCAGTTATTTATCTTGCTTCGGACCTTGCAAGCTACACAAATGGCGCGGTGATAATTTGCGATGGTGGAAAGACGGTATAAATGATTATTTGTGTTGGATATTGCTTATTTTTTTCGTGAGAAATATAAGCCTTTTTATTTAGCTGTGCTTCCGAAGGTGTAGAAAAGCTTTTTTCCGTAGAGTAATTCGACGCTCAGCACCCTATCCTACTTTCTCTCCATTGTATATCTTTTTCATCATAGGTTAATGATTTAGGAGTAATAGGGCTGTGAATAAAGGGTATTCTTTCTGGAAGATTAGTATCTCTAATAACAGAGTTTGCGTAACACCGCAAACTTCTGTGATTTCGTCTTTATAAT
>JAOAHN010000068.1 GCA_026415215.1 Candidatus Hydrogenedentota bacterium | reverse complement strand
ACCAGGGTATCTAATCCTGTTTGCTACCCACGCTTTCGAGCCTGAGCGTCAGTACCATCCCAGGAAGCCGTTTTCACCACCGGTGTTCCTCCGGATATCTACGCATTTCACCGCTACACCCGGAATTCCGCTTCCCTCTGATGTACTCTAGCCGAGCAGTATCTGAAGCACTTCTGGGGTTAAGCCCCAGGCTTCCACTTCAGACTTACTTAGCCGCCTGCGCTCCCTTTACGCCCAGTCAATCCGAACAACGCTAGGGACCTCCGTCTTACCGCGGCTGCTGGCACGGAGTTAGCCGTCCCTTATTCCTGGGGTACTGTCAAGGGTAGAGCATTTCCTCTCCACCTTTTTCATCCCCCAGAAAAGAGGTTTACACCCCGAAGGGCTTCATCCCTCACGCGGCATGGCTGGGTCAGGCTTTCGCCCATTGCCCAATATTCCCTACTGCTGCCACCCGTAGGTGTCTGGGCCGTGTCTCAGTCCCAGTGTGGCCGGCCGACCTCTCAGCCCGGCTACCCATCGTAGCCTTGGTAGGCCATTACCCTACCAACTAGCTAATGGGAGGCGGACCCATCCTCTGGCAACGCTTTAAGGGCGTCTTTCTTCATCTTCTCCGGAGAGAGGATGACCACATGCGGTATTAGCCCCGCTTTCGCAAGGTTATCCCCCACCAGAGGGTAGGTTATCCACCTGTTACTCACCCGTTCGCCGCTCTAGGGTCCCCGAAGGGACCTTACCGCACGACTTGCATGTATTAGGCCTGCCGCCAGCGTTCGTTCTGAGCCAGGATCAAACTCTCCATTCCGAAAATTATAAAGGAAAGCTCCGGATTTACGCCTCACGGCTACCAAGAGCTTACTTATAACTTAAGAGAGTTTTTCCGGCCTTCGAGATTTCTCTCGAACGATTGACCGGAGTATTTTGGCGCAAGGCAGTTACTCAACGGCGTGCATCGTATTCAATTTTCATAGAGCATGTCGGATTGGTGTCTCAATCCACTCTGACAGAGTATATAATCACCCTGTCATCCCGTATCATCTCCTTACTAAAACTCTCTCAACTTTTATTAACACTGTCCACCGACCAGAATAACTGGAACTGGTCACTTGGGACAGAGCCAAATTATATTCTACCAAATTTACATCCAACTTTTCAACTCGCACTGCATCTCTTTTCCGATTATATTTTTTGACCCTTCAATTTACTCTATATGAGCAGTGCCAATTAAATATAACGATAATTCAATTTTTAAGTTTACCGCTCTTACTTATAACACTCAGAGAACCTGAATGCTGTAGGAAAGCAAAAAGTAGTATAACACAAAAACATTAGAAAATCAAACTCAGTTTGTTCTCTTACACCGGATATCAAAACAATCTTATAAAATAAACACCATTTGTCTACACTACAATTTATTATTAGGGTCATAAATTTATAATATAACCACTTTACAGAAATACTATTTAGAGAACCGAGAACAAACTGGAACTTTCTACTTTACCCCTGTCTAATCTATCTAATCTAAATATAATCTCCTCATAGAAGAGTCGGCATCACCAGGATAGGGAAATACTCTGACCGCATTAAATCCTGTGTACTTAGCATACAAAGGAACAGAAATTGTATGGGTGGTATAGGGCTCTAATGTGTTCCTCTTTGAATCTATTCTTACCCTGGCTAACCAATTCGCATCCTTAAAAAAGAGAATTTGAAATGAGTCAAAAGAGTCTAACTCTATTTTTATATTGTCCGTTTTTTTCAACTCACCAAACTTTATTTCTATCCCATATTTAGGAACTTTAATATTAGCAGATGAATTATCAGCAAGTTTATTCAACTCTTCAATAGTTATCCTCTGCAAATTTGGAAACTTATACTTGTCCTCATCAATGAGATAGTTGTAGAAACCAAGATTCATCTTAAATATATCAACCCATCTATCAAACGACCATACAGGTCCACGAGTTATTAGTCTTAGGTGTTCGTAGAATTGTGCAAGATTTTCATCCCTAATTTTGTTCTCGTTATTGTCGTTAGCCACAGTCTCGAGATAACCTTCTGGAAGGTATCTCCAAAAATGACCTATTCGCCAAGTGGGTCTAATGACTGCGGGCATACGAGCAAGCAAAGGGTCTGCGAGGGCGTTATAATCGACTATGTGAACTTTAGGCCCACCAAAAAATCCTCTGTATCCTACGCTCCCATGAGCCTTTACTATTTTTCTGTTCTGCTTTCTATACTCTCGACCCTGTTTTGCAAAAGCATTACTTGGCATTTCCTTTCCTCTTTCCCAATGTGACAAACTCGCTACTTGAAAGTAAAACATTCGCTCATCTCCAATTCCATGAGCATCTTTGAAATTCGACAAGTCCTTACCAAAAGTAGCATCAGTCAAAATAGGAACATTGGGTTGAACAAGTGATGTAATCAAAAAAATTAACACAGCTGGTATCCCCCACTTAACCTTGTCAAGTTGAGAATATCTCAATACCAAAATAACCCCTAATAGAAAAGGCACCGTTAAGAATCTTCCGCCCATAAAATCCCCACCTATCCACAGTACATAAAGACAATATAAAAATATACCTCCAACACTTGCAACTATTTCTGGAACCCATCTATAAAATGGGATAAACATAGCTAAAATCAAAACCAGAATAGTGATGAAATCCCTCTTCCAACTCCATAGAAAATACCATCCACCCTGAACAATCAAATCCGATTTCCATAGCCCTGTGCCAAGCTTTGCATATGCTGTGTTTGGGAAAGGGAAACCGTAATAAATGATAGAGAATATCTCCCATATCATCAGAGGGAAAAAACCCAAACATAAAAACCACAATCCTCCCCATTTATTTTCTGTCCTCCACCACCCATAAATTAAAGGGGGAATATATATCAATATACAGTCCTGTCTATTCAATGTAGCCAATGATGCAATTAGAGAAAGCAATAAAAGTTTCTTTAGACTAAAATTCCCTTTAAGAAATAAAATAAAAAAGAGCACAAGTAAAAAATGAGACAAAGGATTTTCCAAACCTGAAGAAGAGAAATCTACAAATGCCCTTGAAAAACCAAGTAAACTCCACGCTATCAGCACTTGGCTTGTATTCTCGGCTATGAAAAACAGAACTAAAAAAATAACTAACATAGAGATAGTAAAGGAAACAAATATCCCTGTTAGAAACATCTCTTTAGTTATTGCATAAAAAGGTATGTGCAAAAACATCCACAACGGGTGGGTATATGGTTGCACCCTTTCATTTACATTCCATCTCAATCCATATCCATTCACAAAGTTATCTACCACTCTAAATGTTATATAGGCATCGTCACAGAGCCATGCTGTCCGCAAAAATAGAATTGCAAAAAAAACTATCACACCGGATATTACAATGAACTTTCGCCATTGTTTTTTCAAGATATTACTTTCCATCTATAAAACACCTCTAACAAACTATTTATAACTTTGAAAAAGTATCTTGGTTTTCTCTTAATATCTCTATATCTCTTATTTCAGATTCTACATCTCTCGGATACACAAATATCCTCAATTTATTAATACCAACTTTTGAAATCCTTTCGGGTATCTCTAACCTGAAAACTTCAAATCCATCAGAACTCGAACTTGGAGTCGTAATTAACCTGCCGACATAATCCTTATCCCTAAAAAATAAAAAATAGAATTTGTCTTTTGCCTTCAACTCTGCCTTGATTTCCCTAAAATTAATCGAAAACGGAAACCTTATCTCTAAACCTCTTTTTGGAACTTTGATACCTGTATCTGATGAAAGTTTATTCAATTGTTCTTTTAACTTATCATAATCATAAAACTTTATCCCCGCAAATCTATAAAAATCTTTATCAATAAGAGAATCATAGAAGCCCAAATTTACCCTTAATATTTCTCTCCATCTATTTAGAGACCATATTGGTCCTTGAGTAATAATTTTTAGCTTTTTATAAAACTCCCCCAAATTCCTGTCCTTAAACCTACTTTCTCCCGTCTCAATACTCTCTAAATACCCTCCCGGCACATGTCTCCAAAAATGTCCTATCATCCATTTCGGCTTGTAAAGAGGTGGTATCCTCGACAGCAAAGGATCCGCCAAAGCCCAATAATCTATTATGTGCACCTTTGGCCCTGCAAAAAATCCTCTAAATCCGATACAACCATAAACTTTTACCATTTTTTTATTCTGTTTTCTTAATACTAAGCCATCTCTTACTGAGCTAAAACTTTCTTTTGGCATTAATTTACCCATTTCCCAATTCAAAAGACCAGTAATCTGATAATAATACATTCGGTCGTTTCCTATACCTGTTTCATCCCTCAACAAAGTCTGGTCTTTACCAAAATCTTTTCCCGTAGTAATAGGGGAAAACGGTCTGATTAAACTTGAAATAATCAGAATGATACTAAGCGAAAGACACATTTTATACCTTACAAACAAATCCTGAAAAGATACTATGACAAACGCTGAAAATAGCACCAAAGGAGAAAAGAATCTCCCACCCATGAAATCCCCTCCAATCCAAAGTACATAAAAAGAATATAATAATATCCCTCCAATCAAAGAAATTTTTTTCAAATCTTTCCTAACGATAGGTAAGGATACTCCAAGTATAATCGCTAAAACTGAACTTGTATCTCTCTCCCATAACCACTTGAAATAATAGAAACCTTGAATGAGTAATTCTTTTCTTTCTACAAAGTTATTCAACTTGGCATAGGCTGTATTGGGGAAAAGAAAACCATAATAAATAAGTGAGAAACACTCCCAACATATTAAGGGGAGAAAGCCCAGTCCAATGTAAACTAAATTTCTCAATTTCCCATTACTTGTCATCCACTCAAAACTTAGAGCAGGGATGTATAACAAGAGTGTGTCGAGACGATTAAAAGCGGAGAGAGAGGCAAATAGAGACAAGATAAAAATTCTCAAGGGAGAGTCTTTCATCCTAAAATACGCCAGTAAAAAAATAGAGAGGATAAGATATGTCAGTGGATTCTCCAATCCTGAAGTAGAATAATCGACGAAACATCGAGAGAACGCGAGAATTGAAAAGCAAACTAAAACTTGAGAAGCCCTCTGTGTATGAAAACTTATCAACGCAAAGGCCGAAATTAATGACAGCGAGATCGAGAGTAGAATTGAAGTTAGGTACATCTCCCTCGTGAAAAAATAGAGAGCCGAAACAACGAAAAGCCACAGAGGATTTGTATATGCTTGAACTCTTTCATCTACATTCCACCTTAAACCATATCCGTTCACAAAATTATCTACAACTCTAAAAGTGATATAGGCATCATCATTTAGCCAGGCATTTCTAACCATTACTATGCTAAATGCAAGTGAAGTAAAAGTCAGTGCAAGGTACCATCTCGTTTTTTCATCTGGCAACTTAAGCATCAAAACATTATTTATCCTCTTTCAGCTATAACTTGAACTTGTTAAAATCCCCAAAATTTTTGTAATATTACTCCTTGTCTGATTAAATTAGTAGAGTATATTACTTAGATAAAGGAGAAAACATCAACATGTTATATAAATCCCAAAACGAAGAACCAGAGATATGTGAAGAAGAAGAAAAAACTCCCGAGAAAAGTGATTTAACAATTCAGTTATTAAAAAATCGGGTGGTAATAATTTCTGGTGAGATAACCCAAGAATTAGCAGAAAAAGCCATAGCTCAATTATTATTACTCGACTATAAATCTCAAGACCCCATTACGGTATATATATGTTCACCTGGTGGTCATGTAGACTCTGGTTTCGCTATTCATGATATTATGCGTTTCATAAAATCCCCTATAACAACAATCGGCGTGGGATGGGTAGCAAGTATAGCAGTTCCAATCATGATGGGTGCACCCAAAGAAAGACGCTTAGCTTTGCCACACACTCGATTCTTAATACATCAGCCATCAGGTGGTGCAGGTGGTCAGGCAGCAGATATTAGAATAGAAGCACAGGAAATCCTCAAAGTGAGAGAGAGAATAAACAAACTTCTTGCGGAAGAGACTGGACATCCAATTGAGAAAATAGCAAAGGATAGTGATAGAAACTTCTGGATGACAGCCCAAGATGCTCTCGAATATGGACTGATAAGTAAAATCATCCAGAAAAGAGACGAGTTGTGTTAAAGTCAAGTCAATTCCTGTTTCTCTTGACCCAAGTCCGAACCTCTCCAAGGGTAAGTAAATAAAAACGGTGAACTTTTTCTCTTCTCTTAACCAACTCTTTGAATAAATCTATCTCTCCAAAAGCCATCTCTATCACATCCTGGGGCAAATTTTCTGGTATAAGAGTGTTCCTTGCTCCAGTAAAAAGTCTATACCTATTTAAAACTTTTAGATAAAAATCAAATGTATCGAGAAGAAAATTCCAATTTTCTATTAAGTCATTTTTCTCATTAGCAAGTGCATTAATAGCCTCTCTTACCCTCTGAGTTCTAACCTTAAATGATGACTCGCTATACATTCTTTGCCACCATCGGATTATTAACTCCAACTCTGCCAATCCTCCCTCAGCTTTCTTAAGATCCTCCGGTGGAGACAAATTAATACTTTTCGCTCTTAAGTATTCTGCTCTCTCTATGTCTTCACTTGTAAGATCAAATGAAAAAGCGAGCGTTTGTAGTCTACCTTCTAACCTACTTGAAAACTCAGTACTGCCTGAGAATATAACTCTCCCTTTCATTAAAGCAAGCTTTTCCCAAACTTCGGCTACCGAAGAATAGTATTCTTCAAATTCTGAATATCCAATAGCAAGTACTCCTTTGGAGCCATACGGGCGTAGCCTTGAATCTATCTCATAGAGGGAACCAAATTGTGTAGGTTGTTTCAACCTCTCAATTATCTTACTTGCTACTTTTGAAAAAAACTCTACAGGAGAATATCCTTTTTCTTGTAATTCCTCAAAGAAATTCTTCCCCTTCTCAGAATCGTCATATACAAAAACGAGGTCAAGGTCACTACCATATGTCATCTCATATCCACCTATCTTACCTAACCCTATTATTGCAAAAGGTAATTCCGTTAACTCCTTTATCCATGTAAAATTATCTAATTCCTCCTTAGTAATGTCATTAAGGATTACTTCTGCAAGATGGGTCAACTGCTCATTTACCTGATAAACAGTATACCAACCGAGGAGATCTCCAGTGGCAATCCTAATAAATTCCTCTTCTTTCAACCTATAATGAGCAGAGGATGGGCTCACCGTGTTTTTCATCGCCTCTAATATCTCTTTTAAATCTGAGACGAGCGGAACTACATCCTGAAGCCCCCCCTGAAATAAAACCTCCAATACACCTGGATTTCTCAACCAAATCTCCGATAGTGAAGGAGCTAAAGAAGTCAGATTTACAAAGACCTCACAAAGGCTTGGATTTTCACTAATAATAGAGAACAATATCCCAGGCATACGAATCTTTAGAACTTGACTGCAAAATCTTTCAAGTGAAGCATCAGGCGATTTCATTTTGGAGAAGGCTACACACAAATTAGGAATTACTTTAATAACCGTTTCTCTAACATGGAGAGGATTAAGGTTATGTGGCGGACCGTCGACAAGTGAAACGAAGAACTCCTTCGCTTTTTCAGGATTTTCAAAGCGATAACCCCTCATCCTATTGAGAAGCTCTTCAGTGATAGGTTCCTTACTTATAAGCTCGTAAATCCAGAGATTCCCTGTAGCATGGGCGGATAAAAAATTCTTTAATATTTTTCTATTCTCATCTGTCTTAAGTAAATAAACATTGAGGAAGGCTTCGCCAGATTCATATCCTAATCTTCTCGCAAACTCATTTAGTAATTCCAAACTTTCCGGCAACCTATGCTTTTGTGTGCCATACTCGACCTGTAACCTATGCTCCACTTCTCTCAAAAACTTATAATTCTTTATGAGGGTATCGGCTTCAAAAGGTTTTAGGTAACCTTCAAGTGAGAGCTTATTTATAGCGTCTACCGTGTTTGTAGTCCTCAAAGAGGGACTCCTTCCACCATTTAACATCTGAAGCAACTGAACTGTAAACTCAATATCTCTAATTCCTCCCTTACCCAATTTTACATCATAGACATCTCTTCCCTGCTCAATCGAATACTTTTCGGCTAAAGTCTTAGTTCTACTTACATCCTCCAAAGTCTTATCATCAAAGAACTTTGGGAACACAAACGCTCTCATTGATTCTAAAAACTCAAACCCTAAGGAGAGGTCTCCGGCGCAAGGCCTACATTTGACTAATGCCTGTCGTTCCCAAGCTCTTCCATACTGATAGTAATATTCCACCGCATTGGCAATCGTCTCCACAAGGGATCCAGACTTTCCATAAGGTCTCAATCTCATATCTACTCTATAGATTATTCCACTCTCCCCATGCTCACTAAAGAATCGTATTAAATCCTGACCTAACCATGAAAAGAATTCTCTGTTAGAAATTCCTTTAGAAGTTTCACCCTCTCCCTCGTACAGGAAAAGTAAATCTATATCTGAGCTAAAATTTAGTTCCCTTCCACCAAGCTTACCCATCGCAAGAATCACAAATCTACACCTACTCGGACTTAAACCTTCTTTTTGTACCAAAGGAACTCCATACTTTTTAGAAAACATATAATAAAAAATATGAAAAACAGAATTTAACAACCCATCGGCAAGATTTGATAAGTCTTCGGCAACCGAAACAACATCCTGGTGAAGAAATATATCTCTCACAGCAATTCTAAATAAACATTTTCTATATTCCCATCCCAAATACTGTTTTAGGTTTTCCACCACCCATTTATCCCCCCTAAGAGAAATTAATTCTCTTTCTCTGAGACAAGATATAAAGTCTTCTTCAGACAAGTTAAAATCGGGAAGGTTTAACCTTTCTACCCACTCTTGAGAAGACAACGATCGTCTTAAATCACTCGAATTATAAGTATGGAGAGGCAAGTTGGGGTATCTAAGAGCAACTTCAGTTAGAAAAGGACTCTGAGAAAAAACTCTCTCTAAAAGTCTCAAAAACTCTATATCCTTACAAAACTCTTTTATCAATAATTCACTACTACCATACTCCTTAACATAACTTGACAAAGATGTTATAAATCTTTCAGAATTACTACTATCCTCTATAGCAGATCTGAATACTTCACGCCATCCCTCGTCACCTAATTCCCACAAAAATTTTAATTCTGATATGATACTCTCAGTAGAATTTGAAAAATGCTTATTTATAATAGATTCTAAAGCAATACTCATAAGATTAGCTCCTCAGAAAAACCAATCTAACAACTTACAAACTTGCTCGGAAGTCCTAGCTAAATTCTTATACGAGTTATCTAATAATTCTTCCTTGCAAAACTCTCCTGCAGAAATGGGGAATACCGCTACATCAAAACTCCGCACACACTTCTCCCATCCTTCTCCAAGCCTACCTACTAATATCACCACTTTTTTCTTATAGAAACCGGCAAGTTTAACAACTTCTCCTACAAGTTTACCAAAGGAACTCTGATAATCTAATTGCCCCTCCCCTGTTATAATCAAATCACTTTTTTCGATTTTTTCGTCCAAATTAGCAACCTTTCTAATCCATTCAAATCCAGAGACAAACTTCCCATTTGCAAAGGCGAATAGGGCCCCACCCATCCCTCCAGCTGAACCACTTCCAGGCTGTTGCTGAACATCGGCTTTAACCACCCGCTTAATAATACCTGCAAACCTTCTTAAAGCGAAGTCCACTTTAGGACACATTTCTTTTGTTAATCCTTTTTGAGGACCGTAGACATAAGTAGCGCCTAACCTTCCATAAAACGGATTTCTCACATCCGACGCTATGTAAATAGATACTCTTTCCAAAAGGCTCTTATGCGGAGAGACTATTATATCCTTCAATTTCATCAAGCCCAATGGACCCCATTCTATCTCTTTACCATTCTTATCAATCAACTTATATCCAAGAGCCTGAGCAATTCCTGCTCCGCCATCATTAACACCGGATCCTCCCAAACCAACTACTATCTCGTTTGCCCCCCTATTGATCGCTTCCATAATCACTTCACCTACACCATAACTTGTAAAATATTCAGGTTTCCGTCTTTCCTTGGGAACTAAGTGCAGTCCAACAATTTTGGCGGTTTCTATAATCGCTAATTTCTTATCAGGACACCAACCGTAGCAAACCTTTCTAAGTTTTCCCGTTAAATCAGTAACTTCTACACGAACTTTTTTTAATTTGAGGTAATGAGATGCAGATTCTAAAAATCCTTCTCCTCCATCTGACAATGGACAAGTATCTATTTCAAAATCGGGAAAAACTTTCCTTACCCCATCTCTGATTGCATTACAAACACTTACCGAGTCCAATGACTCCTTAAATGAATCTGGCAAAACTAATATCCTCCTCATAAATGTCTCCTAATATCACCAAGGTATGACTTTTCTACATCCTATTTGATATAATTCCTTCAATTTTATCAAGCCTATTAAAAAAAGCATAAACTATGCAATGATGAAGAGATGGAAAAAGTCTACCTAACAGAAGACGGACTAAAAAAGTTAAAAGAAGAGCTGAACGAACTTTACAAAAAAAGAACAAAAATAGCAGAGGTAATAGAATACGCTCGTTCATTAGGCGACCTAAGTGAAAATGCGGAATATCAGACTGCAAAAGAAGAACAAGCAGTATTAATGGCTAAAATAAGAGATTTAGAAGGAAAGATAGCAAGAGCAGTCATACTAAAAAAAGAAGATATTAATACCTCGGTGGTAAGTGTGGGCACTCGTATTCGGGTTCTTAACCAAAAGACAAAAAAAGAACAGATATTCACTATGGTAAGCGACGCTGAATCGGACATAAATTTAGGAAAACTTTCTACAAAATCTCCTGTAGGAAGGGCACTCTTAGGTAAGAGACCAGGAGATGAAGTAGAAGTCCAAGTCCCAGCTGGTAAAGTCGTGTATAAAGTATTAGAAATATTACCATCAGAATAAAATAATTTCTTTACGAGTTTTCTAAGAGAAAAAAAATAGGAATCAGAAGGAATATCATCATGCCAAAAAGAGAAGATATCAAAAGAATATTAATAATAGGGTCTGGTCCTATAATAATAGGTCAAGCTTGCGAATTTGATTATTCGGGTTCACAAGCATGTAAAGCACTCAAGGAAGAGGGATATGAGGTAGTGCTTATTAATAGTAATCCCGCCACAATTATGACAGACCCAGAAATGGCTGATAGAACATATATAGAACCGTTAACCATCCCTTTCCTTGAAAAGATCATAGAACGCGAGAAACCCGATGCTATTCTCCCCACTGTAGGTGGGCAAACGGGATTAAATTTATCTGTTCAACTTGCTGATTTGGGCATATTAGCAAAACACGGGGTAAAGTTAATTGGTGCCAAAGCAGATACAATAAAAAAAGCCGAGGACAGAGGCCTTTTTAAAGAAGCTATGATAAGATGCGGATTAGAAGTACCAAGGAGTCTCGTAGTACACGAAGTTGAGGAGGCAATGAAATTTGGAGCAGAGATTAATTATTCTGCTGTGATCAGACCAGCTTTTACACTTGGAGGAACAGGTGCCGGTTTATCTTTTAATAAAGAAGAATATATAGAGGCCGTAAGAAAAGGACTCGAAACCAGTCCTATTCACGAAGTCTTAGTAGAAGAATCTGTTATAGGCTGGAAAGAATACGAATTAGAGGTGATGCGAGATTTAAAGGATAATGTTGTTATTGTATGTCCTATAGAAAATGTAGACCCCATGGGAATTCACACTGGTGACAGTGTCACTGTAGCTCCAGCCCAAACACTTACCGACAAAGAATATCAAAAGATGAGAAATGCCGCAATTGCAATCATGAGAGAAATAGGAGTTGATACCGGAGGTTCAAATGTTCAATTTGCAGTTCATCCAGAGACAGGGAGAATGGTAGTAATTGAGATGAATCCCCGCGTATCGAGAAGCTCTGCTCTGGCATCAAAAGCTACAGGTTTCCCTATTGCCAAAATCGCCGCCAAATTAGCAGTAGGATATACCCTCGATGAAATTCCAAATGATATCACAAAAGAAACTCCAGCTTGTTTCGAACCTACTATCGATTATGTAGTAACTAAAATTCCAAGGTGGGCATTCGAAAAATTTCCAGGTGCAGAACCTATCCTCACAGTTCAAATGAAGAGTGTAGGCGAAACAATGAGTATCGGAAGGACTTTTAAAGAATCTCTTCAAAAGGCTATCCGAGGTTTAGAAATAGGAAGATTTGGATTTGGAGGCGATGGTAAATCAAAACATCTTACAGATGAACCATACTCACAAAAGGAAAAAAATGCTCTTTTGCAAGCACTTAGAAAACCGTCTCCACATAGATACCTTCATATGGCAGATGCCTTGAGATTAGGTGCTACAGTGGAAGAACTCCACGAAATTACAAAAGTAGACCCATGGTTCATAAGACAAATGAAAGAAATCGTTGATGAAGAAAATGAGTTAAAGAAAATAAAAGATGAGGTGACCCCAATTCTCACCTCAAATAAAATAGACGAGGAAAAGAAAAAAAGATTAAAAAAGAAGGTTAAAAGAGCAAAACAATTCGGGTTTTCAGATTTCCAACTCGCAAAACTGTGGGGAACCGACGAATTCAAGATAAGAAAACTCAGAAAAGAATTAGAGATTATACCTACATACAGATTGGTCGACACTTGCGCTGGAGAATTTGAAGCCTACACTCCCTATTATTACTCTACTTACGAGGATGAGGATGAGATTAAATTATCTGACAAACCAAGAATAGTAATTCTCGGGGGTGGACCTAACAGAATAGGACAAGGCATCGAATTTGACTATTGCTGTTGTCATGCTGTTTTTGCATTGAAACAAGTAGGTTATGAAACTATTATGGTAAATTGTAATCCAGAGACTGTCTCTACTGACTATGATACATCAGATAGACTCTTTTTCGAACCGGTTACATTCGAGGATGTGATGAACATTATAGAAAGAGTCCAACCTCAAGGCGTGATAGTACAGTTCGGTGGACAAACGCCATTAAACATTGCCCAGCAACTTGAAAAAGCAGGGGCACCTATCATAGGGACTTCTCCCTCCAACATAGCACGCGCTGAAGATAGAAAGCTTTTCCGCGAAGTAGTAGAAAAACTCAACCTCCTCCAACCCGATAGTGATACCGCTCGCTCTCCAGAAGAAGCACTCAAAATAGCCGAAAGGATAGGTTATCCTGTGCTTGTGAGACCATCTTTCGTTCTCGGTGGAAGAGCTATGGAAATAGTATATGATAGCGAATCATTAAAAAGGTACATGACTTATGCAGTAGAAGCTTCTCCCGAACATCCAATCTTGATAGACAAGTTTTTGGAAGGGGCAGTAGAAATAGATGTAGATGCTATTTCTGACGGAGAAAAAGTAATTATTGCAGGAATAATGCAACACATAGAGGAAGCTGGGATACACTCCGGAGACAGTGCTTGCATACTACCACCTTATGACCTGCCACAAAATATAATCGAGACAATTAAGGAACAGACAAGGGGATTAGCCAAAGAATTAGAAGTATGCGGATTAATGAATGTGCAGTATGCGGTAAAAGATGGAAAGGTATACACGCTCGAAGTAAATCCTCGAGCCTCAAGAACTATCCCATTTGTCAGCAAAGCAACGGGAATACCATTTGCAAAACTTGCCGCACTTGCAATGGTCGGGAAAAAACTTGATGAGTTAGGGTTAACTGAAGACCCAGTCCCTCCGTATACCTCGGCAAAAGAAGTAGTCCTACCATTCATAAAGTTTCCTGGAGTAGACATAATACTTGGACCAGAAATGCGAAGCACTGGAGAAGTAATGGGTATAGACTTAAATATGGGTCTATCCTACGCAAAAAGTCAGATTGCTGCTGGCAATGAAATTCCTACCTCAGGAACTATATTTATAAGCCTTAACGACCAAGATAAGAAGAACTTAGGCTCCATCGCGAAAGACTTATATGAAATGGGATTCAAATTTATTTCGACCAAAGGGACAGCAAAAATCCTAAGGGAACAGGGCATTGAAGTTGCAGAAGTATTCAAAGTAGGAGAAGGTAGACCTAATGTTTTAGACTGTATAATTAATGGATATGTAGATTGGATAATTAATACTCCTCGCGGAAAACTTTCTCTCGATGACGAAGCGATTATTAGGAGAAAAGCATTAGAGAGAAATATCCCCACAATGACCACTCTTGCTGCTGCAAAAGCAGCTGTTCAGGCGTTAAAAGAACTTAAAAAAAGAAATATGGAAGTCCTTTCCCTTCAAGAATACCACCAAAAAATAAAATCTAATATAAGGATCAAACAAAAAAAACCAACAAGTATTAATTAAGGGGAACTAAAGTCAAGGTATATACAGTATTCTTCTCAATTTGTTCTTTTGTAATTCTTGCTTCTCTATATTCACCCTTGATAAATCTTTCTGCCTGATCAGAATACCATTTAGTTAATGGAATGCCTGAATTACCCGAAGGCAATATTTCCAATACCCGCTCGGGCTGAGAGAAATCAATTAGCCTGCGAGTTGAAGGACCTGCTACCACCTCATAATTGTATGTGCCTGCTATATAAGGCATATTGTTGACTGTATGGTACGAACCTGGACATTCAAATGGTCCAACATTAAAATAACTTCGTAGTAGAGGAATATAACCAAGCGGGTGCTTAAATTCGAGAGTATGGAGCTTACCCCAATGCCATTTTCCAGGATTATCTCCCAATTTCTTACATAGCACTGAAACCGTTTCTTTGAATGATTTAACTACTATATCTTTTCTTGTTTCTCTCACATTTTCTGTAGTCCTATCATCCCAAAGAAAAGATGTCTCGTCACCCAGAATATATTTGTAAAAATTCCATCTATCTGCTACTGTGCAATAAGCCTCAAACATCTTCTCTCCAAGCTCATCAATTAGCAAATTACGCAGAACCGCATCAGACAATACTGTGAAAATCGAGGCACCAACTCTGTCTGTCTCGTAGTGAAAATCCCATTTGCCTAAAAGCTCAAGTGCATTTCTTTCTCTCTCTGTAAAGCTGTTCTTCTCAGATTCCAACAACTCTAATAGTATCTTTGTTAATCGTTGTCCGGGGATACAAAGAGTATCTAATTGTATACTCTTCATATCTTCAATTGTCCAATCATTTCTTTTCTCAAGCAATTCCTCTATCCTCTGTGCTCGGTCAGATGGCTCCCAATAACCTTGGAGTTCCTCTACCTCACCTACAGGCTTTACAGTAGAGAGATTATTAGCTGTGACAATATAACCCCAAGGCGGATTCACAAGATGGGGGTTTAACTCAAATGGAACAAAACCCAATACTTCATCTCTACCACTGGCACCATCTAAGGGATACTTTGGATTAACATGGTCTGGTCTTATCGGTATTTTTCCACCTACCCACCATGCTATGTTTCCTTTAGAGTCTACATACGATACATTAACTCCTGGAGAAGTAACTAAAGACACTCCTTCACGAAAAGAAAATATATCCTTAGCATGACTCATTTTATAAAAAGCAAGAACATCAGTATAAGGCACATGTTGCCATACCCAATAAAGGGAAACTTGAGGACCAAAATAATCAAGCACAGTCTCATAAGCCTGGGTCACAATAACACCATGAGTCGAGACTAACCTTTCGAAAGTAACATCAGAACCAAATCTAACTTTGATAGTCTCACTCTCGCGAATTACAGGGACCCAATCACCTCTATACTTAACCCTTAAGGGCTCATTAGGGCTAAGTATCTCTATGTAAAGGTCATGGTCATCACTTGCAAACATCGTAAGTGCCCATGCAAATTCAGTATTTTGTCCCATTAATGGCACAGGGATAGGAGGCATATAAAATCCATATAAGTCATAATCTTGGTAAACAAGATGCACCTGATACCAAACCGCTGGCTGTAAAAAACCTATGTGTGGATCACTCGCCAAAATAGGTTTCCCAGATTTTGTTTTCATACCGCTCACAACCCACGAATTACTTCCCCAGTGAATTCCCATGAAATTTACCAAATCCTGCCAAGTGGAAATAAAATTCTCTATATTAGCTAAAAGATATTCTCTACTTTTTAGAAAATTATTATTAGATGCGGATGGCAAGCCCCAGTTAGATAAATCCCTTCCCTGGGATTTCAGATATTCTTCTGCTTCTTTCACCGATTCCATTATAGTAATTGGAGTTTCCCTATGATAACCACATGACAACACAGAAAAATCTTCATCGGGATATTTCAATTTTAAGTAAAGATTAACTAAATCCTGGCGAAGACCGTCGGCAAAAGTTACAGGCATAATCATTGCAGAAGTGAGACAATCTACAACATTAAAAGGCTCAGGTCTATAGTGGAGAATTAAAAATTCGGGAGGGAGAATTTGTGTCTCAATGAATGTGTTAATACCCCGAATAAATGCTTCAAATGAGTCTCTAAGAGGTGAAAACTCAGCGGAGTATTTATCTATCACCTCTTCAGCATACTTTCTCAATCTTAATGTTCTTAAAATTTTGTCATACTTTACCGCTGGCGGACCTACTATTTCTGATAATCTCCCCTGAGAAAGCTTTCTATAGAAGTCCATTTGAAAAAGCCTGTCCTGAGCCATTACATACCCCAATGCAAACCAAGCATCCCCTTCATTATCCGCATAGATGTGAGGAACCCCGTTATCATCTCTCTTTACGGTGACTCTCGTAGAAATCCCCTTAACTGACAGTTCTCCAGAATAACGAGGTTTGTAGGTAGCCAAATATTCTTGCGAAATCTTCAAATGATATAAGATATAAACCACTATACATAGAAATACCAATACAATTACAAAAATAATTCCATACAATGTTCTCTTCAGTAATTTATTCAAGTTAGGACCTCCTTTATCGGTTACCAGAAAAATTATATTAAAGTATATTAATAAAGCAACTAAGTATGCTTCAAAAATAAAAATCGGTATCAAACTTCAAAATAAATAATTACCTACTTAAAAGTTAATAGTCAATAGCTCGCCTATATATTGTATTTTAATAACTAAAAACTCCAAAAATATCCATTTTATTGTGTTTATTTTATTATTTTTGTGATAATTAAAAATCAATACATAAAAATGTTAATTTTCTTTGCTTAAGCCTTGCCAAATTAGAAAATACCTACTAAATCTTCATTAAAGTTTACTTGCTCTTCATTAGCACAATATTCTATTAGTAGTATATTTTAATAACTACATATACTACTAATTGATGTTTTCTCCTATCACATTAATTTTATAGATAACTCAAAGTTTATTATCTTCAAAAAATTTGTAAAATATAGCTCCATCTTATATAATCAAAATTTAATATGGGCTTAACTAAGAAAAGAGGCTGGGAAGAATTTTCTAAAGTTTTACAAAAAATCTCTAAAATTTTAAGGAAAATTAGAAATGGAGATAGTTGAACCTAAAGTTTTTCTTATAGGTGAAACAAGGATTATAGAAGAAAACCTGAAAAGTTACCTTGAACATTTGGGGGTTCCCGACTGGAACACCGATGCCTCAAGCGACTCTGAAAAAATCATAGAAATAATGGGAAGGCTGTGCTACCGGTCGTTTGAACCTGGACTAAATCCAAATGTTACAAAGGTTAGACAGGGAAACAAAAGTTACCTTCAACATATAATTGAAGTGGGGCACGGAAGCGTCCTCGAACACGCATATTTAAATTTCATATTTGCTGATGTTAGCAGAGTTTTGACACACGAATTAGTTCGACACAGAGCAGGAGTAGCAATATCACAAGAATCATTGAGATTTGTTAGATTAGAAACATTACCGATGTACATACCTTTACACATCAGAGAACACGAAAAGGGAATGGAAATTTTTGCGAAAACTATCGAAGAACTCGAAAAACTTCAAAAGGAACTTGCAGAAATATTTGAACTTGATAAACATCCTTTTGAGACAAAAAAGAAAATCACATCTGGGATCCGTAGAATAGCTCCGATGGGAGTAGCGACTACTATAGGCTGGTCTTGTAATTTAAGAACACTACGCCATGTAATTGAACAAAGAACAGACCCATCTGCTGAAGAGGAAATAAGAGTTTTGTTCGCACAGGTTTTCAATATAGTAAAAGACCGATACCCCAATGTATTTGCTGACTATGAAGTAGAAATAGTAGATAACATCCCTTGGGTAAAAACAAAAAATAAAAAAGTCTAAATAAATTATGAAAATTACATAGAATTAAGTAGGAGGAAAACATATGCTGTTTCCCATTAGAGAGAGATTTAAACTGGATGAAGAGTTTGTTAACCAGTTCAAGGGGAAACAACCCGATTGGGGACCTCTCGGATATATTACTTATAAAAGGACTTATGCAAGGGTAGTTCCCGATGGAAGCGGAAGAACAGAGGAGTTCTGGGAAACTGTTAGAAGAGTTGTAGAAGGATGTTACACAATCCAGTGGAATCACTGCTTGAATCTCAAGCTTCCCTGGAACCCACATAAAGCCCAGCGCTCAGCCCAAGAGATGTTCAAACTGATGTGGGAATTTAAGTTTCTTCCCCCTGGAAGAGGATTATGGATGATGGGAACAGATTACATCTATCAAAGGGGCTCTGCTGCGCTAAATAATTGTGCCTTCGTCTCTACAGAAGACATCGACATAGACTTTGCGGAGCCATTCTGCTTTCTCATGGATATGTCTATGTTGGGAGTAGGTGTTGCATTCGATACCAAAGGTGCAGGGAAAGTTGTAATACAAAAACCTCAAATCGGAGAGTATGTTCATGTGGTCGAAGACTCCAAGGAGGGATGGGTTGACCTCGTAAGAGTCATCCTCAACTCTTATGTTGGAAAAGGACTAAGACCTTCTAAAATCGACTACTCAAAAATAAGGCCTATGGGCTCTCCGATTAAAACCTTTGGAGGAATTGCTCCTGGACCCGGGCCATTAATCGAATGTATTAGAAATCTGGACCTCGTTTTACAACCAAGAATCGGACAGAGAATATCATCCACTGATATAACCGACATAATGAACATCATTGGGAAATGTGTGGTTTCTGGAGGTGTTAGAAGAACAGCAGAGTTAGTATTAGGCTCCCCTGATGATGAAGACTACTTAACACTGAAAGATCCCAAGTTACACGAAGACAAGCTTATGGCATGGCGATGGGCATCTAATAACAGCGTCATTGCCTACGAAGGAATGAACTACCATAGAACTGCGATGCAAACTTCTGTAAATGGTGAGCCAGGTTATTTCTGGCTGGAAAATGCGCGATCTTATGGGAGATTCAAAGATGGCATTAATTGGGTGGATGCTAATGTAGCTGGGACTAATCCGTGTGCAGAGCAGAGTTTGGAATCCTATGAAATATGCAATCTTGTAGAAACCTTCCCCTCTCGACACGAAACCTTTGAGGAATATAAAAAAACACTGAAATATGCCTATCTATACGCGAAGACAGTCACACTTATTCCTACGCATAATGAAAGAACGAATGCGATAATGTTGAGAAATAGAAGAATAGGATTGTCCCAATCTGGAATCGTAGAAAGCTTCGAAAAGCATGGGCGGAGAGAGCATTTTCGTTGGTGCGATAAAGGCTATGTCTACATAACTGAATTGGACAAAATATACTCTCGGTGGCTTTGTATCCCAGAGAGCATCAAAAAGACTAGCGTGAAACCAAGCGGAACCGTATCTTTATTACCAGGAGTAACTCCAGGTGTACACTACCCTCATGCCGAATATTACTACCGAACAATCAGAATTGACAAAACGAGTCCCTTAATTAAACCACTTCGAGAAGCAGGATACCGTATAGAAGAATCCGTTTATGGAGATAACACTTGGGTAGTGTATTTTCCCGTGCACCAGAAACATTTTTCCCGTTCTAAACGAGATGTATCAGTGTGGGAACAAGTAGAAAATGTTGCACAAATCCAATATTATTGGGCAGACAACCAAGTCAGCGCCACCATAACTTTTAAGCCAGAAGAGGCAAAAGATATTCCTTACATCTTAGAACTTTACGAATCGCGACTTAAGTCCATTAGTTTTCTCCCATTAGAAGAGCACAATTATCCACAAGCACCTTATCAAGAAATAACCAAAGATATATATGAAAATGCAGTCGCAAGGCTTAAACCTCTTAATCTTGAGAAAATGTACACGATAGAAGAACAAGATTTGTATTGTGACTCTGAAAAATGTGAAATCCCTGGTGGAATCAGAATTCCTTCGCAACAAGAAGTTTCCTTTGATATTCCCGAAGAAATAGGAGTTGAAAGATAAATAACCAACACTCGTAAAGGATTCCCTCTGTGCTCCTGAATAAATAAAGATAAATCTTAAGTTGGCATAGATCGTTATTCAATTTAACCTATAAAATTCAGAACATATTCAAATTAGCTATTTCTTACAAATTCTTCAAATAAAAATACCCTCTTTATATGTTAAAATAATAGAGTTTTCTGGAAAAAGGTAAGTTTAAAAATAAATTAAAAACATAGTTGGTCATGGCTATAGATTGTAAGAAAATTTATTTTAAAGGATGAATAAATAAGACGGAGTACAAGAGAAAACTTTATACAAAATAAGAAAAGGTAAGCGATGGCAGATACCAATTATCGTCCGAATGCGAAAACCGAAATGAAAATAAAAGAAAAAATCCCCGGATATTATCTGTAAACTTGCTCAAAAGTTCTGCTCCACACCTAACACTATCCTAAATTGGAAAAAACATACTTACCGTCAAATCCTTCCTATTTCATAAGTTTCGGACTGTGCTTAATCCCATAGAGGAATGGGGTCATGTGTGAGAAGAGATTCAGCTCCGGATACAGCTTCAGTGAGATGTAGACATTCTTAAACCCTTTACCCAGAAGGTAAACCGAAATAATATCTATTGGTGTATGCGTCAGGATGGAATATCAGAAGAAGAAAGACAGAAGAAGCAAAAATGGAATCCAAGAGGGTTGTAGGTAAGTTTGAAAAAACTCTGCCGAGCTTTGTGCATGTTGATGTTAAAGAAGTGCCAAAATTGCCTAAGAAACCAAGACAAAAAGTATTATTTGTAGCTATATAACGCATGACCTGTTCAGTCTACATCTCGTTAAAAGACAAACAA
>JAOAHN010000045.1 GCA_026415215.1 Candidatus Hydrogenedentota bacterium | reverse complement strand
TTTCTGCTATGAAAGGAACAAGTTGGTTGTGAGACCAATGAAAGGCACTCGACCGAGAGGAAGAAGTATAGAAGAAGATATTTTTCTGAGAAAGGAGTTAGAAAATTCGGAAAAAGAAAAGGCAGAGAATCTAATGATTGTAGACCTTCTTAGAAATGACCTTGGTAAGATATCTGAATTTGGAGAAGTAAAAGTCTCTTCTCTTTTTAATATAGAACCTTATATGACAGTGTGGCAGATGACATCGGAGATTAATAGTTTTACAAGGTCGAGCTTAGTAGAAGTCTTCAGGGCTCTTTTTCCATCAGGCTCAGTCACAGGTGCACCTAAAATCTATGCTATGAAGTTGATAAACCAACTTGAGAGGTATTCCAGAGGTGTATATTGTGGGAGTGCAGGGATTATTTTCCCCGGCTTGAAGGCGGTATTTAATGTGGCTATTCGTACTATGCTTTATAACTATGAGACTCACCGTGCCTACTACTATGTAGGGAGTGGAATAGTATGGGACTCTGATCCGCTTGAAGAATGGAGAGAATGCGAAGTTAAGGCGCATATTATAACAAAGACACCTGAACCATTCTCCCTGTTGGAAACCATTAGGGTAGAGAATGGAGATCCTTTTTTGCTCGATTACCACTTAAATAGATTGGAGTGGAGTGCATATAGGTTTGGCTACCCCTTTGAAAGGGAATATGTGGAAAGAAGTATTATGAATGTTTGCAGAAGTATGAGTGAGCGGTTGTATCGGTTGAGAGTAGAGTTGCTACCCTCCGGTAAGGTGAATTTACAGTATCCGTTGAAAATAGGCCCGACCCGGTTAAGAATTGGTTTAGCTCGGGAAAATATAGACAAAAATAATATTATGCTTTATCATAAGACTTCTTTTAGAGATGTTTATAATTTAGCGTTATCTACAAGGCCTGATTGTGAAGATGTTTTGCTGTGGAATGAAGAGGGTTATATTACTGAAAGCACAATTGCTAATGTAGTAGTGGTAATGGACGGTATTCACTATACACCTCCTGTAGAATGCGGTCTTCTACCCGGGACATATAGGCAGTATCTAATCGACACAGGGAAAGTTGTTGAGAAAAAGATACATAAGGAAGTATTAGCATCGGTAGATAAAATTTATTTGATAAATTCTGTCCGTAAAGAAATTGATGTAGAATGGATAGATTAGTTTTTGTTATTTTTGGAGTTTAAATTTACTTTTGTTTTTTGGTAGAGTAAATATACACTGACTATCAAACAAGGTAGAGGCTACTAACATGGCTTTGAGTAAGAAACAACAAAAGATTGTCGAGGTGCTTCAAAAAAGAGTTGACTTATGTAGAGAATTTCTGAATGACTGGTTGTTATTTAATCAAATAATAAATGCATATCCGAGTCCAGGGGCGAATAAAGCACAGCTTGAGAATCAATTTTTGAAAATAAAGAGTAAGATTGCTCGTACACATAAAGTTCTGAAGGAATTGTTAGGTGAAGACTATCAAATAGATAGTAACTTAATGAATCTCGTGTCAGCATCCACGAGTCTTGAAGCTATATATGCCCAGTCTGAAGTTTCGATAAAGAAGATGCAACAAGAATGGCATCGAGCATTCATAAGTATAAATGAAACATTAGGATTGATTGAAGATAAGAAAGCCAGAGCAGAAGCAGGAGAAAAA
>JAOAHN010000035.1 GCA_026415215.1 Candidatus Hydrogenedentota bacterium | reverse complement strand
ATCCTATGAGCAAGGGGAAAGAATCCGATGAATTGTTTAAAGAGAACAAAAGCGTCATAAAGAGTGCGAAAATAAGTGAAGAGAAGCGGGAGTTTACGAGATGTAAGGTGTGTTTATCAGCTGAGATCATGCTATCTACTGGGGTGGTGATAGAAGGGAAAACTGAAAATATAAGTATGAATGGCTTGCTTTTTAAGACTGAAAGAGGGCTACCAATAGGGACAGAAGTTAAAATACACTTGTTACTGAGAAATAGCGAGGAAAAAACTGACTACTTGAACCTTGGTGGGAAAGTAGTTAGAATCGACGAGAAAGGAGTGGCCATAAAGTTCGATGAAATGGACTTTGAAGTAGTTGAACATTTAAAACGCTTATTGACTTATAATATAGACACAGGTAAAGATGAAGGGGATCTTGATAAAGAATTTGATGCTCACATTGGTATTAGGAGGAGAATTAGTTGGTTTGAGTGGGGTGTTTAGTAAAGTTTAGGGCGAAGAGAGGGTAATGATAAGCCTTGAGGGAAAATGGGTATTGTGTGAATTAACTCAGTGGTCGAGGGTGTTACTCGAACGATTGGTTAAGGCGGAGGTGTCTTTCAATTATGTAGAACCTCATAAAAATCCTAATGGAGGAATTAAGTTTTTAATACTACCATGCTATACACCTGCAGAGATTATAGTTTCTTCCTATTTGTTTTTACGAAGTGGCAAAAAGAATTTTAGATTATTATTACCGAAGTCAATTATGAAATCTCCCATAGCACTTTATGTAGTTCAGAGGGGGTTAAAGATAATTGATGATGAGGAGATGCTAAAATCATTATTTGATAATTTGTCTCCCGATGATTTCATTGTGTGTTTCCCAGAGGCAGGGTTTGTTAGTGAGGAAAAACTGTTTGAATTATCCCTCGGCTTATCTCAGTTAGATTGCCTATCTGAAGAAGTATATAAGGAGTTATCCCAATTAAAAAGTCTTTCTGGATGTGATGGGGATAGACTTACTCATCAAGTAAAAGAAATAAGTTGGTTCTTACTGGGGTTGAATTATCTTCCTTCAAGATTTGGCAAAAATCCTTTTTTGAATATATGCGATATATCTTATGAGGAACTTGCTTCTGGCTACCTTGATAAGATAGACCTATCTAATTCGCTTGTAAATGAGAGATGTATCATAGAAGGTGTGGCTTACAACCTTGAAGTTTTAGAGGTAGACAATATAAAGAAAGCATTATTGAGTCTACCAGCTTATTTTGCTCCTAATTTGGAGAGAGTAGTTTTACTTCTATTAAGTCTGTCGCTACCTTTGAATTATAGTGAGAGACATTTAAGAAATAAGCTAAGTTTTCTGTTAAATCAATTAAAGGAGCAATATAACTCTGATACATTTAGAGTAATGTCCCAGTTAATTATTGAGTTATCCTCTGGAGAGAGTGCACCTCAATGGAAGCACCTGTTGTCTTTTTTGAATGGAGAGGGAATATTAAAACCTGTTGGTGATAGATTATACAGGGTAAAGTTGATGAAAAAAGGTGGTGGGGGAATATTCAGTAAGCAGTTGAGTTTATTGCCAAATCCTATTATTTCAAGTTTGGACGATAAGTTTAAGTTCTCTCGGAAAAAGCGGTTTTTCATTAGTATGTTGCCGAATTTTATCTTATCTTATAAGTTAGCGAGTGATTTTTATAGAAAAGACTTACAAATTTTTGAAGAAGACTATAGAAACAATTTTCATTCCGAGTGGACAAAAGATAGTGATGTTGGAAAGCCTTTTTTTTGGCATGTCCCCGGTTCTAAGATTGGTGTAGTACTTTCACATGGTTATCTTTCCGCTCCTATGGAGGTTAAGGCTCTTGGTGAGTTTCTTTATAGGTCAGGGATTTCGGTGTATGGTGTGAGGTTAAAGGGCCACGGTACTTCTCCATTAGACCTTGCTAATTCGAAATGGTTGGAGTGGTACGAATCACTAAACAGAGGCATATCGGCGTTAAGATGTTTGTATGACAAGATTTATCTATGTGGTTTTTCGGCAGGTGGATGTCTTGTTCTGTATGCATCATCTCGTAAAAATCAAGACGACATTTCGGGGGTGATATCTATAAGTGCTCCAGTTAGACTTCAGAATTACGCAATTAATTTGCTCCCTACAGTTACTACTTTGAATTATGTTCTAAAAAAGTTTGGAGGAGAGGGATGGGATCTACTCGAACATAAACCTGAGAATCCGCATATTAATTATCAGAAGAACCCTTTAGCTGGGTTAAGAGAATTAAAATCTTTAATGGAAGAAACTGAGAAAATCCTCCCCTTCATTAAAGTGCCAACCTTAATCATACAGGGTTCTAATGACAACACCGTTAATCCTGAAAGTGCGGATATTATATATGAAAATTTAGGAACTGAAAAAAAATATAAAGTAGTTTTTCACAGAAATAACCACGGTATTCTAAATGGACCTCTTGCATCCGAAATATTTGCTACTGTAAGAGACTTTCTACTGGGCGGATGAACCTTATTTTTAGAGACGAGATAAGTTCTCGTTCGTTTCTCTTTAACTTTAAGTTATAGAGAACCTTATTATTCTATATCTTCAACTGTTTCTTCGGCTTTTTTTTTCTTTGCTTTTTTACTTTTTTTATTTAGTGTTTCCGGTAAATTGTAATAAAAGTATTTGCCTAACTCTAAGAGAGCCCCTAACTTTACGACCAACTCATCATTTAGGTCAATTTGAAATTCGGATATTTTCTCGAGAAAGTTTTCCCAGTCTGAGTGCTCCCATTCGCCTCTCTGCTTTATGACAAATTTTGCTGCTTGATTAAAAATTTCCTCTAAAGAATGTTTTGCTCCCATAACTAACTCCTTTTTTAAGATTCTACTTTATTATATCATTACCCAAGCGTATTTCAATACTTTCCAGTTAAAATTTGAGAGATTGTAAATATTCTTGTGCCTAATTTTTACTCATGCTTTATATTTACTTAATAGTAAAGGTAAATACACATGCGAGGGCTCAAATAAATCTTATTTGCCGTTTCAATCAAACTTTATGGTATTATGTTATCAGAGTATAGAGAATGGAATTTAAAATTTTGAGCGAGAGGAAAGGATATATGTTTGTTTTTGCTCGAAATGAAAAGAAGGGTTTTACTCTAATTGAGTTGCTCACAGTAATAGCAATAATAGCAATATTAGCGGGGTTTACTTTTGCTGTTCTTCCAAGGATTAGAGAAAGAGCTAAGCTTAGAAGGATGGACAATACATTCTTGCAGTTAAGAACTGCAATGACTTCGTATTTTACCGAGCACAACACTTATCCGCCAGGTTATGGATTTGTCGCGTGGGATTATAGAGATCATCCCTTGGGTAGTGTGCCTGATAATGTGATGTTTATGCTGAGGCCCTACACCGCTTTGCTAAAAGTTCATGGTGACCGTAATTATATGGATGAATTCTCTGAAGGTTTTGATACTAATCGAGATGGAAAAATAAGTCTTATGGAGTTTTTGCCAATAGGGTTAAAAAACATTGCTACTGGTGTGTATACATTTCCGACGGAATTATATAGAGGAAATAATAATCCTGATGGAGAAATAAATCGGTTATTACAGGCGGACCGTAGACCATTTGTATACGCACCTGTGAATAAGAAACAGTTCCAAAAAGCAAAAAGATTTTGGATAGAGAATGGATACTTTTATGCGGAAGCATGGGATCCTACTCACCCTTATCTTCAGGATTTAAGATTTCCTCCCGCAGTTTATGATTCTTTTGTGTTGATTAGTGTTGGTCCAGGAGGTTCAACTGCAGGAGTAGTTCCAGAACCTCTCGGGACTGAGCCTCAGAGAGATATTTATCATATTTTGGCTCTCAGAACATATTTTCTTGCAACGCGTGACCTTAATGATAATGGTCAGCTTGATTTTCACTTTGAATCTCGGAGAAGAGGGGAAGCAGGACTTGAATATAATGTAAATGTGGGGAATAGGGTATTTCAAGTTACTAATAAACTCCCTAAACCTGATGAAGCAAACAGCTGGGGACCTTACATATTCATTGTAGAGTAGCTTGGAATGGTGTAGTAGGCGTAATATTAGAATCGCTACTTATCAAAAGGATTTTTAAGTCTGTATAGTTCTTTCCCTCTGACTGTAAACTTGACAATTACTTCTTCTTTGTCAAGATTTTCCAGTTTTTTAAGAATTTTACTCAGTGGAACTTTTAATATTTCAGCGAGTTCAATTGGAGAGCAAGGGTGCCTTTGGATTATTTCAAGAATTTGTTTATCTATGTCTTCTTCAGCAGTAACTGGAGTTGAGAAGTTTATTTTATGTGGCAAATCATTTGATTTCAGGTCTGCTATAACTTCGGCGGGAGGGTTGAAGATACCGCAAAGATTCTTCATCGCCTCAAAAGAGAGTCCCTCAACTGAGCTTATAGCAGGTGGGCGTGTTATAGTATTAAGATGAATTCTGTCTGGAGAAATAAGAGAAGCGTATTTTGCTATTCGTTGAATTTCTTCAGTAGAATCATTAAACCCTTTTATTAGCATTATCTCCAGCCAAATTTTACCCTTATATTCTTTCCTGAACTCTATTAGTCCCTCTATAAATTTTTTGAAGTTAATACTTTTCTCAGGGTGATTTATTTTTTGGAAGGTATCGTCTTTGCCTGCGTCGAGTGAGGGACATACTACATCTGCGTGTACCACATCTTTTCTTACATTTGGGAGGTAAAATAGGGACCCATTTGTCAATACCGCTACAGGAATCTCGGTAATAGATTTTATCGAATCAATAATTTCTCCTAAGTTTTTACAGAGTGTAGGTTCGCCAGACCCCCCTATAGTAATAAAATCGGGCCCGCAATTAAGTTTATCTTTTAGCTCTTGTATGATTTTTTCGACAGGTTGAGAGAAGTTTCTTTCTACGGTTTTATGTGTAGTTTTTCCTAACTGACAGTAGATACAGTCTTGAGTGCAGAACTTGTAAGGAACTACATCTACACCTAAGGATCTTCCCAATCTCCTCGATAACACAGGTCCAAATACATAGCTCATCTACCAGCACACCGTATATTAACAAGATAAACCAGCATTAGAAATAAAATACAGGCTACCTAAATATATTGATTTTATCTATTCGGAAAGAGTGATTGCTTCGGAAGGACACTCATCTACACAAGCTCCGCAATCACCACATTTTTCAGGGTCTATTTCCGCCTTTCCGTCGTCATTAAGTTTTATGGCTTCTGTAGGGCAAACATCAACACAACTTCCACATCCAGTGCACTTTTCAGGATCTACTATGGCAGGCATGGTTTTTACTCCTTAATACATTCTTTAAAAAAATAACCTCTCCCACTACAGAAAAATTCCTACCTGTGGGAGGATTTTTATTTTAACATATTTGACCATCGCCGGTAAAGTTAGGGAACGGAAATTGGTCGTAGAATCTGTAAAGACTTAATTATAAAGAATTTCTCAAGTTCTTTATTTGATATAATTATTTTCCCTAAATAAAGTAAGTGGTTTTTTAGCAATTAAGGTAGAGGGATCGGAGGTATTTTATGCTTGTAGACCTTCGAAGTGATACTGTTACCAAGCCTTCTCCGGGAATGCGTGAAGCAATTGCCAAAGCAGAGGTTGGCGATGATGTGTATGGAGAAGATCCAACTGTGAACAAATTAGAAAAATTTTCTGCCGAATTATTAGGTAAAGAGGCGGGTTTGTTCGTTCCTACGGGGACAATGGC
The DNA here is from genome assembly GCA_026415215.1 of Candidatus Hydrogenedentota bacterium. Taxonomy (GTDB): domain Bacteria; phylum Hydrogenedentota; class Hydrogenedentia; order Hydrogenedentales; family Hydrogenedentaceae; genus Hydrogenedens. Next base: position 6,524 of record JAOAHN010000035.1, on the reverse strand, counting down.
TAATTTGGTGTCATTTTTGACACTTACAAAACCTGGAGATGCTGTTATACTTGCTGAACAATCACATACTATTCATTACGAGGTAGGTGGGTTAGTGAGGATAGCTCAGGTTTTGCCCCTTACTGTTCCAGGTGAATTAGGGAAGCTGACTGAAGAAGATATAATTCTACGGTATAATTCGGGGGCAGATGTGCATCGTGTTCCTGTTACTATGGTCTCTATAGAGAATACTGTAAATCGGGGTGGGGGAGTGTTTTATAACTACGAGGAAATTTGTTCCATCAGCAGAGTTTGTAAAAGATTAAATTTAAAACTTCATTGCGATGGTGCGAGAATTTTCAACGCAAGCATTGCGTGCAATGTTGATGTAAAATATCTTGCGGAGCCTTGTGATATTATAAGTTTTTGCCTGTCAAAGGGGTTAGGTGCGCCCGCTGGTTCCGTTGTTTGTGGCTCAAAAGAGTTAATTGATAGGGCAAGGAAGTTTAGAAAACTTTTAGGTGGTGGGATGAGACAAGCAGGGGTTTTAGCTTCAGCGGGACTCTATGCTTTAACTCATCATATAGATGATTTGAGGAAAGACCATGAGCGAGCTTCAATATTTAGATGGACTTTAGAAAATAAAGGATGGAAGTTTCCTTTACCTTCGCCTACTAATATAGTATTCATTAGTGTTTCAAATGCCTATGAGTTAAAAGAGAAATTAAAAGGAAAAGGCATCCTTGTGAATGCTGTTAGCAATGACAGAATTCGTGTAGTTTTCCATCGTGACATTACTGATGAGCAGTTTGATTATACGCTCAAAACTTTTCTCAATATTGCTCTATAGTGTATGTATAATTCGACCTTTCTTTCAAAGATTCCTCTTATGAGTGCTATAAAAGATATCCATTCTGCTCCCCGAAAATATCTTGCATTCACTGCTTTTAATGTGGTGTCTTGGCAGTGCATAGTAGGTCCTGCGATGATACTTTTCGCAAGGTATATCGGTATGCCTCCCAATAAGGTAGGGATTCTTATATCTCTTATGCCGTTTACTACGCTTGTTGCGGTATTTATGGTTCCACTTGTGACAAGGGTAGGACCTAAGAAATTAATGTTGAGAACTTGGCTAATAAGAAATTTAATTATGTTACCTGTGTTTAGTATGCCTTGGGTTATCTCAAAATGGGGGAATGAGGCTGGGGGTAACTTATTGATATTTCTTACACTCGGGTTTTGTATAGCCCGGGCGTTTGGAGCAGGGGGGTGGTTGCCCTGGCTCCACGAGGTAGTGCCTTATGAGCAACGAGGGATATACTTTAGTGCAGAAGCGGGCGTGGTTCAACTCGTAAATGTGGGGATACTTATATCCCAAGGGCTATTTCTCGGCAAGAACCCCTCTATAACAGAGTTTTTGATAATTTACGCGGTGGGGATCATTGGTGGCTTGGCGAGTTTGTTCTGGATGGCTCGAGTGCCAGGTGGTGCTGGAAAGAATTTGCCTATTAGGTTGTCGGATTTCTATGCACCTTACCGAGCTGTGTTTGCAGATAAAAGTTACCTTCTGTTTTTACTCGCCGCCTTTATAGCATTGAGTGCTACAAATTGGTATGGTTCCGTTGTGGTTTTATATATGCGTGATATATTGAAATTTTCTGAACGAACTATACTTTGGATTACTTCAGTAGGCAGTTTTTTCATTATGGTGACTGCACCCGCATGGGGAAGGTATTCAGATAGATTTGGAAGTTCCCCTGCCCTGTTGCGTAGCCTATTATGTCATGCCTTTCTTGTTTTGCCTTTTGTTGAGTTCTATTCGCACCACTTATGGGTTCGGTACTTAGTTCCTCCGATGGTAGTAATGATAACTATATTTTCTGCTGCGTTTTGGACATCTTTACACCGTGCAATGCTGAACATGGTTCCTGAGGAACACCGCATTCCTTATACTAATATGTGGACTGTGGCATCAGGTCTGTCTTTGGGTATTACTCCTATACTTGCAGGACAAACAGTTCAGATATGGGGTTGGCAAGGTTTTCAAGTCTGTTTTGGATTATCAGGGTTGTTATGTGTGATTAGTGCGGTATTTTGCTATGTGAGCATAAAAGAGAAGATTAACTTAATGTCACCATCTATCTTTGATGTAATTTTATCTCCTAAGAACACTTTAGCTGTATTATTAGAGGGTTTTACCATTAGCTTTGGGCTATACCAGACAGAACACAGTTCTGATTTAGATGTAAGCCTTAAAAATGGGCAATAACTGTAAACTTTGCTAATATGGATGTTTTCACCAATGCTCAGAAGATATTAACTATTCGCACTACTAAGGTTTTCCTGCTGTTTATTTTCATAAATTTCTATAAAGAGAAAATTTGACTAACATTGACTGAGGTTTGTTAGTTGGTTATAATTACTTTTCCTACTTTCTACAGGTAATTTATGAGTTTAGTTAGAAAAATAGGAAGAAAAATAGGGATTATTACATTAGGGTGTGATAAAAACACTGTTGACAATGAATATTTAGGTGGGTTGTTGGAGGATTCAGGATTTGAGGTCGTTCCGGTAGAAGATTTTGATGGTAGCGAGGAATTTGATGCGATAGTAATTAATACCTGTGGATTCATACTCGATGCGAAGAAGCAGTCAGCAGAGGTAATTGCAAAAATTGCAGATATAAAGAAAAGCACAGGTAACCCGAGAAAGTTTGTAGTTGTAGGATGTCTTGCTCAAAGATATGCAAAGGATATTTTAAAAGAGATTCCAGAGATTGATGCTATATTTGGGGTAGGCCAAGTAGAAAATATAGCGAAATTTTTAGATGGAGAAATTGATTCTACCGATAGGATAGTTCAAATCTCGCCTACTCCTATTGTAAAAGTGGATAGGTATATAAGAAGGAGAAGGCTTTTATCGGGTTGTTATTCTTATCTAAAGATTGCCGATGGATGCTCACATAAATGTGCCTTTTGTGCTATCCCGCGAATGAAAGGTAAATACACTTCTGTGCCTTTGGATATATTGCTCAAGGAAGCGGAAGATCTTTTATCTAATGGGGTTAAAGAAATCAATCTCATTGCACAGGATATAACAAGATACGGAAGAGATTTAAATAAGGGCTATGGGTTGGCGGAGCTAATTAAAGAATTAGTCAACTTGAAGGGTGACTTCTGGATAAGGTGTTTGTATTGTTTGCCCTCGGGAATAACTAAGAAGATACTAAATGTGGTTGCTAATGAGGAGAAGGTAGTTCACTATCTTGATATGCCAATACAACACACGGACTATAAAGTCCTTAAATTAATGAATCGTCCCCGAGCGGATTTGGACATTCATAAGTTCATAAGAGAAATAAGAGAATTTATTCCTGATATAGTTTTGCGGAGCACTATTATAGTGGGGTTCCCTGGAGAAACTTTTGCTTCTTTCAAGCGTTTGCTGAAGGACTTGGAACACTTGAAGTTTGAGAGGTTAGGAGCGTTTATCTTCTCTCCAGAGGAAGGAACACCTGCTGAGAGACTATCTAAGAAAGTATCCAGTTTAATCGCCGAAAGGCGTCTTCAAATACTTATGGAGACTCAATCCGCAATATCTTATGAGTATGGAAAGTCTCGAGTTGGTAGAGTCAATAAAGTTTTGGTGGAGAAGTTTGTCCCGGAGCGACAATGTTGGATTGGCAGGTCATATGCTGAAGCTCCAGATGTTGACGGAGTGATTTGGGTTAACTCGACAGTTCCTCTCCAAGTGGGTAATTTTTACAATGTTAATATTAAGAAAGCTGAAACTTATGACTTAATTGGAGATGCTGTTATATAAGAGGATGCACTACTGGTATTTACTTTTCTATCTTTAGCACATCCTCAATGATTCTCCACAAGGGTGTGACCCCCTCTTTAGTAACTGCGGAAAAGGGAACGAGGAGAGCGTCTTCGTCAAGATTTAGTGTATTCCGAATATGATCGATGTGAGGTTTTTTCTGTGAATTAGATAGCTTATCAATCTTCGTAGCTACTAATAGAGTGGGAATTTCTGACTCTTCTAAAAAATCGATCAATTGTATATCTCTTTCGTTCGGTCCATGGCGTGAATCTATTAAAACCACTACCAGTCTTAGTGTATCTCTACTTGTTAGATACTGGAACATTAGTTCTCCCCATTTCTCCTGGAGTTCTTTGGATACTTCCGCATACCCGTAGCCGGGGAGATCTACTAAATAAAATTTCCTGTTTACTTCAAAAAAATTGATAGTTCTTGTCTTACCAGGAGTGTTGCTCGTTTTTGCTAAATTCCTCCTATTGAATAAGGCATTCAAAAGAGAAGACTTCCCTACATTGGATTTTCCCGCAAATGCGATTTCGGGTTTTTTATCTTTTGGGGCATCCCTTAAGTCCAACACTGCCTTTTTGAATTCAACGGAAGAGATTTTCATAGATTTTTTCTCGTATATTTACAGAAGGAGTAATAACCTTCTAAGAAAAAGTTTTCCTTTTCCAGGAAAATAATTCCCTATCTGATCCGAGGACTTTAATTTTATTTCACTGTTAGTGATTATATTACAAGGACTTGTATGTAATCATCAATTGTGGCACGCTACTTGCCATTATTTCAGAAAAAGTTGAATATGAGGAGTTTTTGAAGTCCCATAGCAACTTTCCTCCATGGGTTGGCAGGGCGTGTGGATTAGAAAAAAGGAAGCGCCCATGTGTGAAAATAATATGCGTCCTGCCGCCCACATTATTTTTAGTGGTTAGTAAAAACTTGTTAAATGTTTTACTAAGGGTATGATTACTGGTTTATACATATCCGCTGGTGGAATGGTTAGTACGGAACTTCGCCATTCCGTCTATGCGAACAATATTGCGAACTCTGCAACAGTTGCTTATAAGTCTCAAGTTCCTGTGCAGTTAGGTTTTTACCCTCTTCTGAGAGCCTCTGCAGGCAAATTTAAAATAGCGATACCAAACTCTGCACCTGGCGGAGGGGTTAAGGTCGTAGAGACCTATCCAGATTGGACTTTGGGTCCAATAAGGAAAACAGATAATCCACTTGATTTAGCTATTCAAGGTCCTGGATTTCTTGTTGTTCAGACTCCTAAGGGTGAGAGATACACAAAAGCAGGCAATTTAACAAGAGACTCAGAGGGCTACCTGTCCACTTCCCAAGGGTATCGTGTCTTGGGTGACAACAATCAACCAATTCTTGTTCAGGGGACAAATGTAAATATTGCTACGGATGGCAATGTAACTGTGGATGGAGTGAATGTTGGACGAATTCAATGTGTTGGATTTGCTCATCCAGAACGGTTATTGAGAGAAGGGGAAAATCTTTATTATGCATCCGAAGATATTGTAGGCGAAAAAACTCCCTCTGTTGACAGCAAAATTATGCAAGGTTACTTGGAGTGGTCAAATATAAAACTTCCATACGAAATGATAAAAATGACCCTTGGTTTGCGCTCGTATGAGGCAAATCAAAGAGTATTGGTTACATTTGATGAATCTTTAGGTAGGTTGATAGACCAAGTAGGTTTAGCAGGTTAAAATTTTTAGGAGGAAAAAATTATGATTAGGTCACTTTTCACTGCAGCCACAGGGATGATAGCCCAACAAATGAATATAGATACTATTGCTAACAACCTCGCTAATGTTAATACTACTGGATTCAAGCGAAGTAAAGTTGATTTCCAGGATTTGCTCTATGAGACTATTAAGCCTGCAGGAAGTGAAACGACTGCAGGGACAACAATTCCCGAGGGCATTCAAGTAGGGCATGGAGTACGACCATCTGCTGTGTCTAAGATTTTTTCTCCAGGATCTGCTATTCAGACAGGAAATCCACTTGACTTGATGATTGAAGGAGATGGTTTCTTTCAGGTAGAGCTTCCGGACGGCACCATAGCATATACTCGTGATGGCTCTTTCAAAATTAACGAGGAGGGTATTGTTATGACTGCAGACGGGTATCCTCTCACACCTACAATAACCATACCAACAGATACAGAATTGATTACGGTAGGTGCGGATGGAACCGTTTCAGTGCGAGTTCCGGGGGATAACACTCCACAAAATATAGGAACAATTGAATTGGCGAGATTTTCTAATCCCGCGGGACTTGATGCGAGGTTAGGGAGAAACCTGTTTCTTGAAACTCAAGCATCTGGAGCGCCTAATGTAGGTCAGCCCGGCTTGGATGGTTTAGGAACTATCGCCCAAGGATTTTTAGAAAACTCAAATGTGCAAGTAGTGGAAGAAATTATTCAACTTATAATTGCACAAAGAGCCTACGAAGCAAACTCAAGAATTGTGCAGGCATCTGATGAGATGCTTCAGACCGCAAATAATATGAGGAGATAGTCGAGTTGGGCTCATTGTGGATGATAAAAGTTTCAAATATCTTCATGGTTTGTGGGTATGTCTTTTTTGTCTATATGGGGATCTGTAGTGGATTAGAGAAGCAGGCTATAAGGATAAAAGAGGATGTAGTCGTTTCTTCTCCTGTGGTAAAGTTGGAAGATGTGGTAGAAGTAGAAAGTGAAGAGA
>JAOAHN010000131.1 GCA_026415215.1 Candidatus Hydrogenedentota bacterium | reverse complement strand
AGCACCAATGGCTTCAGCAACTGATGATGGTCCAGTAGTAATATCGCCTCCCGCAAACAACCACTCTATTGAAGTTTGATTATACAGGGGATCAACCCAAATAAACCCTGAAGGAGTAAGTTTTATGTCTAATCCATCCAAATATTTCTTAATATCCACTGTTTGTCCAATAGCGGCGATAACCTGGTCGGCTTCTTCGATAAACGGTTCTTCACCTGGTCGAGCCTCCGGTCTCCGTCGTCCAGTGCGGTCATATTCGCCTAACCACATGTGTTGACATTTTACTCCTACTAATTTTCCATCTTCGGTAAGAACCTCCAAAGGAGCCACTAACATTTTCAAGATTACTCCCTCATTAACTGCCTCGTCCACCTCTTCTTTGTAAGCAGGCATCTCTTCTCTTGTTCGCCTATATAATATTGTGACCCTTTTAGCGCCTAACCTTATAGCAGTTCTTGCAGCGTCAATAGCTGCGTTACCACCACCTATCACTACCACTTTTTTACCTACCTTCACAGACCCTCTAAGGTTATACTCCCTAAGAAAATCTATAGCTTCTACTACACCTTCCGCATTTTCTCCGGGTATCCGTAGTCTTTGACCCATCGGTGCACCAATACCTAAGAAGATAGCCTCATAACCCTCATCTCTCAAACTATTTATTGTAAAATCCCTTCCAAGAGCCTTGTCAGTTTCAATAGTAACTCCCATTCTTTCTATCATCCTTATTTCTCTCGCAACTTCTTCACGAGGAAGTCGATAAGCAGGTATAGTTTGGACCAACATCCCTCCGGGTCTCGAAGCTGCCTCAAATACCTTAGGTTGATATCCGAGTCTTGCAAGGAAATAAGCGCAGGTGAGACCAGCAGGACCCGCACCTACAATAGCTACCTTTCTCCTCGCATTCTCCTCATTTTCTCTAATCTCAGGTAGCTGAATAGTAACTTCTTGTTCTACCATAAACCGTTTCAACCCCCTAATCGATACTGGCTCATCTAAGGTGCCTCTTCTGCACTTATCCTCACAGGTATGAAAACACACTCGTGCACAAACAGATGCAAAAGGATTCTGATCTCTATGAACTCTAAGAGCTTCCGCATATCTTTTCTCAGAAATAAGTGAAACAAATCCAGGTATATAAACATTTGCAGGGCAAGCACTCATACAAGGCGCTCTAACAATAGAAGCGCATACACCAGCGGGACATTTCTTTTCACGAATATGAATTTCAAACTCCTCCCTAAAGTGCCTTATAGCAGATAGAACAGGATTAGGAGCTGTCTGTCCTAAACCACAAAGAGAGGTATCTTTTATCTTTTGGCCTAACTCAATAAGTTTCTCAATATCACCTTCTTCTCCCCTTCCATCACAAATTCTCTCGAGAATCTCCAACATTCTTTTGGTCCCAACACGACAAGGCACGCATTTACCGCAAGATTCATCTTGAACAAAGTCAAGGAAAAATCTTGCCATATCAACCATACATGTATCTTCGTCCATTACGATCAAACCGCCTGAACCCATTATTGCACCCAATTCTTGAAGCGACTCGTAATCTACTGAGACATTGAGATATTGTTTTGGAATACATCCTCCTGATGGTCCTCCGATTTGTGCTGCCTTAAATTGTTTACCCTTAGGAATACCTCCTCCAATGTCATAAATAATTTCTCCCAGAGGAATACCTATTGGCACCTCCACCAACCCCGTATTATTTACCGCTCCCGCCAAAGCAAATACCTTAGTTCCCTTGCTTTTCTCGGTACCTATGGAGGCAAACCACTCAGCACCTTTAAGAATTATAACAGGGATATTTGCATAAGTCTCTACATTGTTCAAGAGACTCGGTTTTTCCCAAAGTCCCTTATATGCTGGGAACGGAGGACGAGGTCGTGGTTCACCTCTTTTGCCCTCTATTGATCTCATCAAAGCAGTTTCTTCACCACATACAAATGCACCAGATCCCATTCTAATTTCTAAGTCAAAATTGAAGTCTGTACCCATAATATTTTTTCCAAGGAGACCATATTCTTTTGCCTGACTTATTGCTATATTTAATCTCTCAACTGCCAAAGGATATTCTGCACGAACATAAATATAACCCTGGTCAGATCCTATCGCATATCCTGCGATAATCATTGCTTCGATTACACTATGTGGATCACCTTCAAGAACACTCCTATCCATAAAGGCGCCCGGGTCGCCTTCATCAGCATTACAAAGGACATACTTTTTATCGCCTGGTGCCTTGCGAGTAAACTCCCACTTGAGGCCCGTCGGAAAACCTGCTCCTCCTCTACCCCTCAAACCCGACTTCTTAACCTCTTGAATAACCTGCTCTGGAGTCATTTGTGTCAAAACTTTGGCTAAAGCTTGGTACCCATCCCTCGCTATATATTCTTCGATCTTAGTAGGGTCGATAATCCCACAATTCCTCAAAACGATTTTAGTTTGTTGTTTGAAAAAACCTATTTCCTGAAGAGCAGGGATAATCTGAGCTGTCGCTTTAGATTTGAAGTTTAACCTCGATACAGGTCTGCCTTTGAGTAGATGTTCTACAACAATTTCTTCCACATCTGAGGATTTAACGCCCTGATAAAAAATACCCTCAGGATAAACTACGACCACGGGTCCGATAGCACAAGGTCCAAGACAACCCGTGTGAACTACCTGTATTTCATCTGCTAACTTATGCTTTACTAAACAGTCCTTAAAAGCAGAACTTACCTCCATAGAACCTGAGGCAACGCACCCTGCCCCGGCGCACACTAACACATGACTTCTTATCAAACTCATCTTTCAACTCCTTATCTTTCCTTTAATGTGATTATTTTCTCTTCAAAAGCAAAACTTTTTTCTATATACTTCTCCCTCAACTAAATTACTTCTACATAGCCAAGAAAATACCTCTTTGCCCCATCATTCCCAGGATGTGGCAACTCTATTTGAGGTGAACCTGTAATAGAACCTACTGAGAGATATAGCGCATATCTTCCAGGCTTCAGCAAAAAAGGCAGTCTAAATGACAAGTTCCTCTCTACGTTTTTTACATCTCCTGGAGAAGAAACTACTAAATCTTTAACTGAAAAATCTGTATCAACAAATACACCTACAATCCCATCTTTACTATCCTTCCAAGTGAAGGCAAGGTAACCACCTTGATACACTGGAGCCACACCGACATTAGCCAAACTGACCTTTGCTTCCCAGATACCTTCACTCAAATTTGCCAATTTTTGCCAACTCACTTCCTTAACTACTATTCTATAGCCCAACCTCAGATTTATCCTTTCAATCAAGTCTCTCCTCTCCTCAAGGAACTCCCTGGGCCACCAATGGATCGAAACATAACTCGCATGATAGTCTTCAACTGCTTGCAAGTACTTGCTTCCGTCCCCCCAGTTGTTATTCATCTTAGAATTTCCATAATGCTCACTCTCAAGCACCACAGGCTTATTCTTCCAAAATTCATCAGCTAAGATGGCACTCATATAAGCATTTTCTCCACCCTGAACCAAAATGCTATCGTCTCTAAGAGTAAGTCCCTTCTCGACTGCGTAATTGAGCACTTCTCTCTGTTCAGAAGAGAGCTCTTTTATTTTCTGTCCATTAGTAATAATATCGTCATTAAGAACAAGCAGGGAGTTCTTAAAGTATTTCAAATGCAAATCTATGTGTTTTTTTACCATATCCACAGTAATTTTCTGCTGAGTACTATGCCAAGTATGTCCCTCTCCCCATACTCCCAATGAACCAATATCAATAAAAGCTACCTCGGGATTACCGTCGTATCTTTTAGCTAATTGGGCTAAAAAATTACCCAACTTCTCTAAGAAAATAGAATCATCATATATTGGCTCCCAGTGTGAACCTTTTTCCTTGATTCCCTCCAACGGGGTAAAGAAATAACCCTTTGCACCTGCATCATAAACCCACTTAGGAGTAGCCCAAGGAATAGGTGTTTCACTACAAGTAATCCTTAAAGCTACTTTTTTCCCCTTAGAGACCCATCTCTGAGCAGGAGTATCAAGAACAGACCAGTTAAATTTCCCTTCTTCAGGTTCTATGAATGACCACGCGATTCTCAAGTAGACTACAGCCAAACCCGGGAAATCATCAACCGTATCTGAAGGCTCTAATTTCGAGCCATAGTTATAAGGTGCGTTATCGTAGAAATGCAATACCCATCCCATACCAGGATTAACTAAAGCTGACCCTGTGTCGGTTAATATTAAAGTCTCCCAAGTAGTATCTTCTGCGGAAACCACATAAGATAAAAGTAAGCCGGTTATTAATATATTGACTGTAGAATTTTTGTTAAACATATGCATGCTTATTTCATTTAGAAATGAGATAGTCCATTACAGGCGAACCAGAAATTATGTGTTTTTGAATTATTTCTCTTACTTTCTCTGCATCTAATTTTCCATACTTATATTCCGATCCAGAAGTTTTTTGTTTTATAGTTATCATAGGTTCACGGTCGCACAAACCTGCACAGCCAGACTGTTTAACAGTAACATTTCTTAGACCGTACGAAGAGAGTTCACCTATAATCGCTTTCAATACTTCCCTTGCTCCTGCTGCAATACCACAAGTACCCATGTGAACTGTAATCACAATATCTTTTTCAGAACCTCTTAATTCTAATTCTTCCTTTGCTTTCTCTCTAAGTACATTTAAATCTTCAGGGGAACGAATAGGCTGAACCATATTTAATCTCCTCATTTATTTGCTGTTTTAGCTTCCAAATCTTTATCTATATACTGATCAAGAATAGCCTGAATCCGAGCTGGTTTAACTCGTTGGTGAACATCGCTGTCTACCATAATTGCCGGGGCGAGCCCACAAGCACCAAAACACCTTGCAACATCAAGGGAGAAAAGTCTATCTTTAGTAGTCTCCCCCACATCAATTTTGAGCTTGTCTTTCAGAGCTTGGAGAACTTCTTTACCCCCACGGACATAGCAAGCGGTACCAAGGCAAACCCTTATCATATGCTTACCTTTGGGCTGAGTAGAAAAGAATGAATAGAAACTCACTACACCTGCAACTTCACTATAGGGTTTGTTTAGTCCTAAGCTAATTTTCTTTAGCACTTTCTCTGGCAAGTAACCAAACATAGCTTGAGCAATCTGAAGTACAGGAATTAAAGCGCCTGGCTTTTCTTTGTATTCTGCTATTACCTCATCAAGCCGTTGTAAAAGTTCTTCCTCACTAGCTTCTTCCAAACACATGTGCTTTTTTTGGTTATCCATACATCAACCTCCTATAAGAAATTTCAATTTTATACTGAAACATCTTTTCTTAAGTTTTCTTCTTTTACATTTTGGTTGTAACCATCACTACAATTTTCCAAAATTGGGGGAAGTTTACTTTTCTCCTCCTCAAGTTTCTTCATTGTTCTTGCAAAAAATGCTACCTTTTCAAATGTAGCTGAGAGGTCAACATGTTCGACATACACATATTCAGGAACTTTCAATCTGACAGGTGAAAAATTCAGAATCCCCCTAATACCGGAAGTAATCATCAAATCACAAATTTTCTGGGCTTGGTCTGCTGGGATTGCTATGATTCCTATAATACTTTTTAATTCCCCTACTACTTTAGGAATATCTTCAACAGAATAGCAAACACATCCATGAAAAACCCTTCCTATTTTTTCCGGGTCCCTATCAAATGCAGCTCGAATTGCGAGTTGTCTCCATCTTCCGGAGAAATTGGCAAGTAATGCCATACCAAGATGCCCCACCCCTACTAAGATAGCACTTTGCTGAGAAGTAGAATCTAAAAATTGGCTAATACTTTCTATTAAAGACTTCACCTTATACCCAATATTGGGAATACCTGAATATCCAAGGTACATAATATCTCTTCTAACTTGAGCGGGTTTTATATGAAGGATTTGTGCCAACTCGTGAGACATAATTGTTTCTTTTCCTTCAGCCCATATTTGCTGAAGCACTCTTCTATACAGGCTTAATCTCTCTACTGTATTTTCGGGTATCATATTTGCGTTTTGTGAATATTTAAACGATTTAATTTACTTACAGGTAAGTATAATTGTGAATTATATAACAAATTATAACACAGATCCATCCGTGTGTCAAGTCTAACTTATAAAAATATTTTATTCATTAAGGCCTTAATCCTAGCCTCAGTCTCCATTCTTCAGCCTTTAACACAAAATCTCTTCTTAATAATCACCTTGAAAAATAAAATTAAAAATGTTATAATTATAAAAACAATAAAAACATAAATATCTGCATTTTAAATGATGGAGAGGTAGGAATGTTTACTAAACAGAATTACAAAATCCTCATAACTTTATTTCTAATAATGATTTTCTCCTTTTCATCTATAGGTGAGCCCATTGATGAGGTTCCCCGTGTGTTATTAGTAGGTGATAGTTGGACTGGTTTTATGTGGGCATTTAGGACATTTAAGGAAATCTTTTTAGAAACACCAGGCTTGGAAAAGATCAGAGAAATTGGCAGTCGAACTGCTATAATGGGAGCCCGGGCTTTTGAGTTTTATCCAGAGTCATACAACTATATACAGAATATAAAAGAAGAACTGGAAAAGTACCCTACTATAGACATAGTAGTAATGACTTTAGGGGGAAATGATTTTCTTAGGGGAACACCACAAACACCGAGATGGAATTGCAGTATGCTTTCCAATCCTGATCAAGAAGCATACGTAATAAATACAATCGTTAATTATATTAGTGGAATTATTGATGAGATATTGAGTGTTCGCCCTGACATCAGAGTAGCCTTATGTGGATATACCTTTGGTGGTAGAGACAGAGGCGGATGTTCAATCTGCGACCAGCAAGGTGCATTTGTTCGATTTGAACAAGCAAAAAAGGCGCTTGCGGATAGTAAACCGAGGGTTTATTATGTTCACAATCTTGGCCTTATGCAATATCATTTCGGCACATCTACTCCTACAAACCTTCCTCCCCATTCGGTTCCTTACCCAGGTGGTTACCCATCATACACACCATTCCCTGGGGGTGATCCATGCTCATTAGTGCACCCTTCTGCTCTCTTTGATGGGGACATTCACCTTTCGCAAGCAGGCTATAAAATATTAGCTCAGCGTTGTATGTCGGAATTCATCAACCAGTGGTTGGATTATCCAAAAGTCTACAGGATAAACCAAATTTCAGCAGTTGGAAGTACAGCAGTTTATGAAGTAGTATTTAGTGAAACTGTATCGGGTGTAGACATTTCAGATTTTGTTGCTAAGGATAGCCAAAACAACACCCTTCCAATCACTTCTATAAATGCAATCGATGGTAAAACATACCGCTTAAATATAAATATTCAAGGAGCAGTGGGAAACATAATCGTTGGTTTAGTGGACAACGATTCAATAACCGACATCTCTGGAAAACAATTAGGTGGACCTGGAACAGGAAATAACGAAGGAAACGGTGACTTTTGGTTCAACGGAATATGGGAATATCAAGACTTTATAAGATACCCAGATTACGAGATTGAGGCTGGGATGTGGTATTTGCACGAAAACTTAAGTGCCTATTATGTTCTACTCGGGGAGCAAGGAGCAGAAGGACTTTCATTCAACCCTACTGAGTGTGATCTAAATGGTGGACAGTTATCTATTGAGCCCATAGTAATCTCGGGCAATGGGATGTTAGATGCTTTGGAATTCGCCCTCATTACCGAGTGTTATAAAAATCCAAATATTGACTTCACAAGTAGAGGTGGTGTATCCCATCAAATTGCAGTAAACGCATTTAACCACAACATGCAAAGAATGATTTACGATTGCGGAGGTGAAAATGGCATTGTGTATACCATTTTCTATGGTTTACCTCAAATGTTGGCTGGATATATGACACTCGGTAACCAAGAATCCACTATGATACCTACAGCCATATCTGTCGCAGCACAAGCAATCGACCCAAGTTTTAATATCCGTGTAAACATAATTATTCCTTTGTATTATCAGTCTCTTCCCCAATATTTCGGACCTAATGGAGATGCAGATGGCGATGGCTGGAGCAATAAACAAGAATACTTATACTTTGTTAAAAATGGAACAAGTTATGAGGAAAAGAAATCTGCTTATATATCAAGTGCACTCAATCCAGATGTATATCCTGGCTATGACTGCGAAGAATGCACTACAACCAATACGAGAGGGGGAATCTTTGAGGTTGGTACTGACATTTGCCTTAGAGTTCCAGATCCAGTGGCTCAAAATTCTATGTTTAAATGGAGCAAGATGGGAGAAGATTTAGAAGCGAGGGGCTTAACTACCCATTGCAGGTCTCTATGGATACATAATGCCCAAATTGAAGATTCAGGTATATATAGATGTGAATACGATGATGGGCAAAAAACTTCGGCAATATATACCGTGCGAGTAACTGTAGTAGAAGAACTTCCAATCGGAAATACTGCCTTATATATCACTCTGATTGGAACTATATCTATATTAGCAGGAATTTATTTAAGGAAAGTAGGGAAATATTCATAGGATAGTAATTGTGTAATATTTGCTTATTAACAGAAGTTATATTTAAGAGGCTTGTGTTTAATAAATTAATTGATGCTATGTTTTTATTCTAAACTTTCTTCTACCGCGTATTATTCAGCAAATCTCCATAGACCTACTGATTTAGCAAAATCAAATACCTCATCAATTTCCGCTCGAGTAGTTCTCCGTGCTATTTCTGTATATTTCGGATTGTTAGGAACCTTATAGGCAGGTCTGTATTGGTCCATTATATTTATGTAGGTATTCTTGGAAATTTCCGATGCCAACCATTTTACGATTTCTTTCGATTCTTCTACCATGTTAGGCATAACGAGGTGTCTTACTAATAATCCACGCTGAGCAATACCATGTGGGTCTAAAATTAAATCACCTACTTGATTATGCATTTCTTTTATAGCTAATTTAGCAATCGATGGATAACTTTTAGCATTAGAGTACTTTGTAGAAGACTCTTCCATCCAGTACTTCATATCTGGCATATAAATATCTATCCATAGTCGCAACTTAGACAATGTATCGACAGAATCGTAAGCATTGGTGTTATACACTATGGGTAGTCCTAACCCCTTCTTACGAGCTATGAACAAAGACTCAATAATCTGAGGAACTACATGCGATGGAGATACAAGATTTATGTTATGGCAGCCAATAGATTGGAGCTGAATCATCATCTCCGCTAATTCGGCGGGGGTACATTCAGACCCAATTGGATACTGACTTATCTCGTAGTTCTGACAAAATACACAATTCAAATTACATCCACTAAAAAAAATAGTGCCTGAACCTTTCCATCCTGTCAAGCAAGGCTCTTCTCCGAAATGTGGAAATGCACTTGAGATCCGAGGATATCTACCAACTTTACAGAAACCTATCTCCCCATTGTATCTATTTACTTTACAATTCCTCGGACATGCAGAACACTCCAATAGCGCATTTCGTGCCCACTCAACTGTACCCTCTAATTGGTCTTCCGACACACAGAGATAAATAGGTTTCATTTCTCATCTAAAAACTCAAATTGAACACTCTACTTACCAAATAGTTCTTTACATTAAGTGGGAAAAAGAATATGCTACTTACTTTTTCTTATTGAAGTAATTTACCTTTATATTCTCCATTCAATGTGCGCAAGAACTTTACTATTTTTTCTTCATCAGATTTGGGCACTTGTATACCTACTTGATACTTAAGCATAATGTTGACAACTTTCTGTAAGTCATCCGTAGAACTGTCATGTAGGTATGGAGCGGTTAAAGCAATATTCCTTAACAGAGGAACTTTAAAC
>JAOAHN010000059.1 GCA_026415215.1 Candidatus Hydrogenedentota bacterium | reverse complement strand
AAGAGACAGCTGCTGTTGATAGCAGATACATTTCCACTACTGCTACTTTCTTCTATAGTACCACTATTTCCTCCTACTAATCCTCCAGCGGAGGACAAAGTAGCAGAAACATAGGCTGAAGATACACAACGCCTAAGAATTCCTGTAGCGTTGTTAGCTCCACAAATACCACCTACTCCAATAGTAGCATTAATCGAGCTACTAATAACATGGCAATTCTCAATAAGTCCATTGTTAGTCCCCACTATAGCACCTAAATTTACACCACCAAAACCTGGCGAAGCAACAGAAGAGGTTGCCATCGTCAAATTTTTTATCTTGGCTGTGCTACTCGTAACAGAGAAGAGCCCTACATTCTGTGCGGTGCGATTAATATATAAACCTATTATTTTTTTTCCATTACCGTCGAATTCACCAGAGAAAGGATTTGTCTGGCTTCCAATGGGTTGAAATCCTTGCCCACTGTTCCATTGATTGGTGCCAGTTGCATCGATATCGTCTATTAGTATATAGCTCCCGTTCAATGGGTAGTTAGGGTCATTCCCTATTTTTTGTAAATCGTTCACATTCCCAATAGGAATAGGTTGAGCTTCAGCCTTAAAGCCATAAGAAGGTAAAATTGTTAAAACAATAAATACAACAGTTTTAAAAGTAAGATTATTCCTACTTCGGAAGACAGAGATACAACTCTTCATATTCGTCCTCCACATTTTTGGTTTTAAATTTTTGTAACTTTATAACCCGGCGCAAAAAAAGTATAACAAAAGAAATAGAATCTGTCAAGACTTTCTTAATCAACATCTCTTTGAATGTATAATCGAGAATATTTCAATATTGTCGTTTTAAAATTCCCTAAAAAAGACTTATCTATTAATTAAATACAATGAAAAAAAACATAAAAGCTCTGATTAAGGGAGATATAAATTAAACTTATTCAAAGATAAGATTTGATACAATATTCAACCCATAGTGTTGAACTTAAAGGCTAAAATATGAATCAGCTCATAGTGTTCTTTGGGGGAATAGGTGATACCGTATTATTCGCTCCTTCGGTAAAACAGTTGAGTAAACGCGGAGATATAACCTTTGTTGGATATCCAGAAAGAATAGTTCTACTCAAAGAAATGAGCTGGGTAAAAAGAGTCTATTCCCCAGAGCAAGTAGAGTTCGAATCTATATTCAGCACACCTAAAGAAAAGTTGATAGAGTTTCTCAGTACATTTGATATAGCCTACCTTTTTCTCCGTCAAACAGGAAAAGCTACAGAAGTTGTTAAGCAATGTGGAATCAAAGAGGTGATTACAGCCCCTGGGATTCCACCTGAGGACTGGAAATCTCATGCTTCAGAATATTACCTATCACTGCTCGGCTTAGAAAGAGAGGAAGAGGAATTCTTGCTACCTATTTTACCCTCGGAACAACATAATAAAGTTGTGATTCATCCTGGGAGTGGTAGCCAAAAAAAGAACTTTCCTTTGGATTTCTTCGCAGAGCTCACTATACATTTCCAATTGAAAGGGAGAGAAGTAGCGTGGTGTGTGGGTCCTGCGGAGAACTGGATAAAACCGCCGAAAGGAGTGGAGAAACTCGATTCGCTCCCTCTTGTTGAGTTAGCGCGATTTTTGAGGGGGGCTTCTCTCTACATTGGAAATGACTCAGGTATTTCACATATAGCAGGTGCTTTGGGAATACCTACAATTGTGCTGTTCAAATCTACTAATCCTAATGTATGGAAACCATTAGGTCCGCAGGTATTCACTTTCTTGGAAGAGCCTAATCTATTTAAGAATTTTATATGTAAGTGTGAGGATATACTTTCTAATTTGAGTAATTAGTTATTTTAGACCAAAGTTTATATCGGTATTGAGTAACCGGCTCCGTAAGAAGATTGGTGGCTGTGAAGATGCAATAATTGCCTGTATCTACGGGGATTTGGGGTGTAAGTTAGTGTTTTTTATAAGGAAAGTGTTGAGGAAAATATAAAGTAAAGCAAAATCCTTTCCACCTCAAAATCTGAAAGTAGTGCCTATATAAGGTGTATATGTAAATTGATGGTGTTTTAAATTATTACCGAGTTTGTAAAGTTCCGGGGCAGTAGCCGTCTTCTGTGTTTTGATCTGGACAAGGATAGTATCCACCTGAATTGAAGAATTGGATTAATCTGAGTAATTCAGATAGGCTTATCTCCCAGTCTTTATTGGTATCGCTTGCGTGATGCCTGCAGGAATGATTTGTCCCTATTCCAGGGATGTAACCATCTTCTGAGAAGTGAGGACTATCTGCACAGTAATAGCCATAAGAATTAAAGAATTGGATTACCCTGAGGAGCTCACTTAAGTTTATTTGATTATCTTTGTTGGTATCTGCGGAGTGATAGGGAGGCAAAGGCTCTCCTTCAGTTGAACCTTCTCCTTCTACACTACCTTCAATAACACCCTCTCCCTCTGGAGTTCCTTCTCCTTCCTCAGTTCCTTCTATAGTGCCTTCAACAACTCCTTCTCCCTCGGAGGTTCCCTCGGCTATGCCTTCGGAGACTCCCTCTTCAATAGTTCCCTCAGTTGTTCCTTCAGAGACACCTTCTCCTTCAAGTGTTCCTTCGGTGATACCTTCGATAGAGCCTTCACCTTCTGGTGTTCCTTCAGCAATGCCTTCACCCTCGGTGGTGCCTTCCGCAACGCCCTCAGTGATTCCTTCAGTAGTTCCTTCTCCTTCAACTACTCCTTCAGTGATTCCCTCAACGACTCCTTCTGTGGAGCCTTCACCATCGGGAGTTCCTTCAGTAATACCTTCGATAGAGCCTTCACCTTCAGTTGTTCCTTCTTGGATTCCTTCAATTGTTCCTTCTTGATAGCCTTCAGAGAGTCCTTCGCCTTCCGTGGTCCCTTCTGGAATCCCTTCAGTTATTCCTTCTTGGGTTCCTTCCATTGTTCCCTCTTGATAGCCTTCAGAGAGTCCTTCGCCTTCCGTGGTCCCTTCTAATATGCCTTCTCCTTCAGTAGTGCCCTCTGGTATATTTACGCAGTCTGTAGGAATTTCATTAGGGTCTCTGTTGTCTATCTCATCAAGATAGTTAGGAATACCATCATTATCGCTATCCCAAGGGTATGGGTCTATTTCGTCAACGAGCCAGTCACAGTCATCATCTATGTCATCGGGGTCCATAAATCCATCATCGTCGAGATCATCGTAGGGTCTCATATAGGGCATTATACCTACATCAGTAGTGAATATATAAGAGCCGTTGCTAAAGTTCAGTTCTACCATATAGGCTTTCCAACCTGACTGTGGTGGGGTAACTTGTGTGATATATGTTTTGGATCCGGGAAGTGTTTCGGATAAGTTTGTGGAAGTCCAAGACGGGCCAGAACCTCCATAATATCTGAAATCCCTCGCAGTGGGATTAACCGCTTCCCAAAGTTTCACAGATGTGGGCGTTTGAACAACCTGCACTTTTATGTTACCATCTGGCAAAAATTCCCAAGAATAAGAGGGTCTTGTCCCTGTTCCTGCTACTGAATTAAAGTAAGTTATTAAGGGGTACACTGTCTGTATGTCAAAAGAATCTCCCAAACTATGACCAGTGTTGGGGACATATCTCAATCTCTTTTCACCTGGCAATAAGTGGTAGTAAAAACGAGAGGAATCAGGCAGGAAAAATTCATCTCCGCAAGAATTTATGATAAATTTAGGCATTGTATATCTTTCATTATACGAGATAGGGTCCACTATACTTCTAAGCATAGCCCCACCAGGAGTATTCATTCGTTCGAAGATTTGTAAGTCATTATAAGGTTTCAAAGTAGGGGCATAGAATCCATAACACTTATAATGATGGTCCATCTGAATATCCATTCTGAGGACATCTATTACCATTGGAGCCGCAGCAATTACTCTCGAGTCAACCGCTGATGTTAGCCAAGTAGTCCACCCTCTTTTAGAAGCGCCACTAATAACAAATCCATTTATATTACGCCCGTGCTTATTCAGAACAACTGCTTGAATGGTATCCATAGCACGCACCGCACTTTTTACCATCGGCAACAGAACAGGCCAGAATGGATCGGGATTGCCTGCGTCATAGGTCTGTAAATATTTGTCGAACGAATAAGCAATTATCTCGTCTTCCCTACGATTGAAGTTCTCTCCAGCGAACCTAAGTGGTTGGTTAGGAACTTGCTCGAGCAATGCTACAGGGGCACCAGTGAGGGATGCAATCAGGGTAGCATAACTACGCAAGTCAGTGGGTTGACTCCCATTGTCTCCTCCAGAAATGAACAACAAACCTCTAAATTTACTTATAACGGTTGGCACTATTAAGGTGAGCCAATGTTCCCATAGGGTTCTGTTGACTTCTGATGGACTTCGCCAGGTTTGCGAATACATTTTTATTACATAATATTTATAGCCTATGCCAGATTCTTCAGATGTTATAGTGTAAGAGTATGAAGAGTCGGGCAAATTAACATAATCTTCTAAGGGACCAGAAAAGGCGCACGGTAGTATGAATAAAGTTAACACAAAGCTTGACGATAGGATTTTTGGAATATCTAATTTTCTGGTCATCTCATATTCCTTCTCATTAACATGTTGTATTCTCTCTTAACATAATACCATACAGGGTAAAGTATATAAAAGCAACTAAGAGAAAGTTAAAATTTTTCATTAGTATATAACCCACTTAGGAAGAGAAAGTTTCAGATTTTATAAGGTGAAACTGTTATCACAATTTTCATATCATAACCAATCTTAGTTTACATTTATAAAAGCAGGATATCAATAACCTCAAATAGAAAGGGTCAGAAAATGAGACTTAAAGATAAAGTAGCCATTATTACAGGTGCAGGTTTAGGTATGGGTAGATCCGCATCGGTTTTGTTTGCAAGAGAAGGGGCGAGTGTATTGATTTTTGACATTAATGAGAAAGCGGCACGGGAGACGGAGAAAATGATAAAAGATGAAGGTGGAAAATGTGCTGTGTATATTGGCGATGTGAGCAAAGAAATGGATGTTAAAGCAGGGGTTGAGGAAGCGGTAAAGCGATTTGGCAAGTTGAATATCTTGTATGCAAATGCGGGGGTATTGTGGAAAGATAGGGACAAATCAGTGATTGAAACTACTGAGGAAAATTGGGATATAGTGCAGGCTATAAATCTTAAGGGTGCATTTTTCCTTACTAAACATGGGATACCTTATCTTCAAAAAGCGGGAGGTGGCTCAATAATTCTCGTTGGATCTATATCAGCACTGGTGGGATTTACACTTGCACAGGATTCTTATACATGTGCAAAAGGTGCTTTGATTTCCCTTTGCAAGTCGCTCGCAGTTCAATTTGGACCAGATAATATAAGGTGCAACATAATTCATCCTGGGATGGTGGATACTCCACTTCAAGAGCCATACCTTACGCCTGAGAAAAAGAAGGCAATTGCAGAAAGCTTGCCACTCCGTAGGCTTGGAAAACCGGAAGATATAGCATATACTGCATTATTCTTAGCTTCGGATGAATCAAGTTGGATGACCGGAGCAGAGATAATAGTAGACGGCGGATTCATTGCTACTTAATTAATATATATTTAAGGTTTAGAGGTGAGATTGATTTGACATAGGGAAGGGGTGAGTAATAGAATTTTTCTGTTTAACGAACGGTAAGTATATATAAGGCGGTTGAATTTAGGTAGACCAAAGTTGTATTTTACATTCTTGTGTGAATGAAGTAAACTACTTCAAAAGTGAGTTGTTCTGGTTCCAAAGTTAGTAAATAAAAAACTGTGTTAAGTGTAGGTGGGTTTTTATTATGGCAAAGCACATCATTAGTAAAGGATTAGATATCCCCATAGCAGGAGAGCCCGAGGATATAATCGACGATAGTAAGATTGTGAAGCGGGTGGCTATAATGGCTGATGATTATGTAGGAATGAGGCCTACATTTAAGGTAAATGTAGGAGAGAGGGTTAAGAGAGGACAGGTGATATTTGAAAATAAGAAATTGCCTGGTGTGCTTCATACAAGCTTTGCTTGTGGGGTAGTAAGGGCGATAAACAGAGGTGAGCGGAGAGCATTGCAAAGTGTTGTTATAGATGTTGAGGAAGAAGAACTTTCGGGTAAGCCTTCCAATAAGGACCAAGTAGGATTTGCAAACTATAAAGGAAAAAATCTATCTCAACTAAGTGATGAAGACATTAAGAACTTATTAGTTGAGTCTGGGATGTGGTTAGCTTTTCGCACGCGACCTTTTGGGAAGAATCCGGCAATTGATAGTATTCCCCACTCAATATTTATTACAGCGATGGATACCAATCCACTTGCTCCAAGAGTGGAGAGAAGTGCGAAGGGTAGAGAAGAGGATATTTTATTAGGGGTAGAGGTAATTAAACGATTGACTCCCGGTTATGTTTATTTTTGTAAAGCCCCAGGCATTGAGTTTGGAGTGCGTGAGGATGCGAAGATAAAGGTGGAAGAGTTTGAAGGACCACATCCGAGTGGGTTGCCCGGGACCCATATTCATTTTCTTGACCCTGTGGATAGTCATAAGACTGTGTGGTACATAGGTATCCAGGATGTCATTGCAATTGGGCATTTGTTTAGAACAGGTTTGCTTGACTTACAGAGATTGATAACGCTTGCAGGCCCCGGAGTTAAAAAGCCGAGATATTTGAAGGTAAGAGTAGGAGCCTCTATAGATGAGATAGTTTCTGGTGAGTTAAAAGAAGGCGAACTGCGGGTAATAAGTGGTTCAGTTCTATCAGGAAGAAAAGCAATGGGGGAGGTTCATGGTTATCTTGGAAGATATCACCAACAAATAACTGTGTTGAGAGAAGGTAGGGAAAGAGAGTTTTTAGGTTGGTTGGCTCCCGGTGCGAATAAGTTCTCCGTGCTGAACCTGTTTGCATCGTCTTGGTTTGGTAGGGGAAAGGGTTCACGCAAGTTCGAGTTTACTACATCACTAAACGGAAGTCATAGAGCTATCATTCCGATAGGCGTTTACGAAAAAGTTATGCCTCTTGACATAATTCCAACATTCTTGTTGAGAGCATTGGCTATGGATGATGTTGAGCGTGCGGAGCAATTGGGATGTTTGGAATTGGAAGAAGAGGACTTGGCTTTGTGTAGTTTTGTGTGCCCAGGGAAGAATGATTTTGGAGCCATGTTAAGAAGAAACCTTGAGATAATCGAGAAGGAGGGGTGAAGGTATATGCGTTGGCTTAGGAATTTATTGGATAAGCAGGCAAAAATCTTCGAGCCAGGAGGTAAGCTCGAGTGGTTATATCCACTGTGGGAAGCTAACGATACTTTTCTTTACACGCCTGGCACGGTAACTAAGAGTGCTCCGCATATTCGTGATGCAATGGATTTGAAGCGTGTAATGATTACGGTGGTGGTGGCATTAGTTCCGTGTGTAATAATGGCTCTTTATAATACTGGTTTACAGGCTTTCATTGCTGTCCAGCAGATGGGAATCTCGCCAGAGCAAGTGCCCGGATGGCGAGCAGGTTTACTGCGAGCGATTGGTTTATCTTTTGACCCAAGTTGCATTGTCTCTTGTCTTGTATATGGAGCTCTATATTTTTTTCCGGTGTATATAGTTACCTTGGTAGTAGGAGGAATGGCAGAGGTTGTTTTTGCGATAGTGCGGAGACATGAAGTAAGTGAAGGTTTTTTAGTGACGAGTTTATTGTTCCCTTTGATACTACCCCCTCAAATTCCATTGTGGCAAGTGGCTCTCGGAATTTTATTTGGGGTTGTTATAGGAAAAGAGGTCTTCGGTGGAGTTGGGATGAATATACTAAATCCTGCTCTGACTGCCCGCGCTTTCTTGTACTTTGCTTATCCGGCACAGATCAGTGGCGACAAGGTATGGGTAGCAGTGGATGGATACACTGGTGCTACTTGTTTGTCTGTGATGAAAAGTGTCGGGGTTCAAGAATTGCAAAAGGTGGGGATGTTTTCGCTTGATCTGAGAGATGGCGTGACGAGTTGGTTAGAAAGTTTAATAGGTTTAGAACCGGGTTCAATGGGCGAGACTTCATTGATAGCATGCTTAATAGGTGCTTTAATTCTGATTTATACTGGTGTTGGTTCGTGGAGAACCATTATGGGCGTATTCTTAGGTGCGGGGGTCACCGCATTGCTTCTTATGTTGTATCGCTCTGAGACTAACCCGGCATTTCAGGCGGGTCCGCTATGGCACTGGGTGATGGGGGGACTTGCGTTCGGGGGAGTCTTTATGGCTACAGACCCTGTTTCTTCGCCTTTCACAGATGTGGGTAAGTGGATTTATGGACTATTCATCGGTGTGTTTGTAGTATTACTCAGAGTTGTAAACCCTGCATACCCAGAGGTCACGATGCTTGTGATTCTCTTTGCAAACATATTTGCTCCGCTAACTGATTACTTTGTGATGCAAAACAATATAAAAAGGAGATTAGCTCGCCATGG
Source organism: Candidatus Hydrogenedentota bacterium (assembly GCA_026415215.1). Taxonomy (GTDB): domain Bacteria; phylum Hydrogenedentota; class Hydrogenedentia; order Hydrogenedentales; family Hydrogenedentaceae; genus Hydrogenedens. Next base: position 4,910 of record JAOAHN010000059.1, on the reverse strand, counting down.
AGCGTGAGGGAAGTGTCTATACTGTTATATTTACCACAATCTTGTGTGGTATTTGTTCGGTGTTGGTAGCAAGTGCAGCAGTCGGCTTAAAAGACCGACAAATAATGAACAAGATTTTAGATAAACAGCACAAAATCTTGCTTGTATCCGGTTTAGCGGGTGCTAAGGAGAGTTTATCTCGGTCTGAGATACAAGAGCGTTATAAGCAGAACATAGAGACTAAACTTGTAAATTTTGAAACCGGGGAGTATGAAACATCTTTAGACCCTGCGACATTTGATCCGCAAAGAGCGCTGAAGGATCCCAATTTGAGCAAGCCAGCACCTCCAAATGGCGCAGGGATTGTGAATATGTCTAAGTATGGACATATCTACTTTGTGAAGAAAGGTGGCCAAGTGGAGGAAGTTATAATACCTATTCAGGGTCGTGGTTTATGGTCTGTTATGTATGGATTCCTTGCTTTGGATAAGGACCTTAACACTGTGAGAGGGATTATCTTCTATGAGCATGGAGAAACACCGGGATTAGGCGGTGAGATTGAGAATCCACGATGGTGTCAGTTATGGGTAGGAAGAAAAGTATATGATGATACTGGTAAAGTTCAACTTTCAGTAATAAAAGGGACTGCAGGACCACCAGATACTGATCCTTACCGGGTAGACGGATTGTCTGGGGCGACTATGACGAGTCGTGGAGTTACAAACCTTATACAGTTCTGGTTAAGCGATTCTGTTTATGGCAAGTTTTTGAAGAAAAAGAGAGAACAAGGGAGTTTATAGATTATGACGAGCACTATGTTAGGTAAAAAAGAGCGTCAAGCGTTGATTGATCCATTGTTCAATAATAATCCGATAGCCTTGCAGGTTCTCGGAATCTGTTCCGCACTTGCAGTAACTACAAAATTGGACAAAGCGATAGTAATGGCGATTTCGCTTACGCTTGTGACTGGATTTTCAAGCTTATCTATTAGTTTAATTAGAAACTTAGTTCCTACAAATGTGCGAATCATCATACAGCTTACAATAATAGCTTCGCTGGTTATCATAGCAGACCAGATTCTTAAAGCGTTCGTGCCGACCATAAGTAAACAGTTATCAGTGTATGTAGGATTAATTATCACCAATTGTATCGTTATGGGAAGAGCGGAGGCATACGCACTTCAAAATCCTCCATTTTTGAGTTTTCTTGATGGCATCGGCAATGGTCTTGGCTATAGTATGATTCTAATAGTGGTTGGAGTTATCAGGGAACTTTTTGGTTCGGGAAAGATTCTGGGATACACCATCCTTAAGCCTGTAACAGAGGGTGGATGGTATCAACCCAATGGATTATTGATTATGGCTCCTGGTGCTTTGTTTATTATTGCTATCTTAATATGGTTGTTGCGTACTTGGAAGCCAGAACAACAAGAGAAGGAGTAAAACAATTATGTTGGAGCATTATTTGGGGCTTTTCATAAAGAGTGCATTTATAGAGAATATGGCATTAGCCTTCTTCTTGGGTATGTGCTCATTTATGGCGGTGTCTCGAAGAGTAGAGACGGCTATAGGATTGGGAGCAGCTGTGATATTCGTGTTGGTGTTGGCGGTGGCAGTGAGCAACCTAATTTATAACTACTTATTGAGAGAAGGAGCGTTGGGATGGGTGCACCCATCTCTTGCTTCAATTGATTTGGGCTTTTTAAGTTTCCTTGCGTATATTGGTTCTATAGCGGCTTTAGTTCAGTTGGTAGAGATGTTTGTAGATAAATATGCGCCTCGATTGTATTCCGCTTTGGGTATATTCTTACCATTGATAGCGGTTAACTGTGCAATATTAGGTGCGGCATTGTTTATGGAGCAGAGAGATTATAATTTTGGGGATTCTTTAGTCTTTGCTATTGGCTCGGGGATTGGCTGGGCACTTGCAATTATTGGGATGGCTTCCATCCGAGAAAAGATGCGGTATAGTAATGTGCCGCCTGGACTCCGTGGATTAGGAATGGCTTTTATATTAACAGGTTTGATGGCATTAGGTTTCCTTGCTTTCTCGGGTATACAACTTTGATGAATATACTTATAAAAGGCAGAGGGATTTAAAGTATGCAGACAGTATTGTTGGGAATGTTGATGTTTTCTATCATCGTGTTAACTTTGGCTGTATTATTGATGATTGCTAAAAAGAGATTGGTGGCTTCTGGAAGTGTAAAGATTATTATTAATGACGAACCGAGCAAGGCTATAACTGCTCCGGTTGGGGGCACATTGCTAACTACACTTTCGAACAGCAAAATTTTTATTCCTTCTGCTTGTGGGGGTAAGGGGAGCTGTGGCGTTTGTAAGGTTGTAGTGAAGGAAGGTGGTGGGGCACTATTACCGACAGAGCAAACACATATAAGTAGGGGATTAGCAAAAAAGGGGTATCGTCTGGCATGTCAAGTGAAAGTCAAACAAGATCTGAAAATTGAACTACCACCTGAAGTGTTTGAAGTTCGCCAATGGAAATGCAAGGTCAAATCTAATAGAAATGTTGCGACATTTATCAAGGAGTTGGTTTTAGAGTTGCCACCCGGAGAGGAAGTTCCTTTCCGTGCAGGGGGGTATATTCAAATTCAGTGTCCGCCATTTAATATATCATTCCGAGATTTTGATATAGACCCGCAGTTTAGAGATGTGTGGGATAAACTTAACCTTTGGGAGATGACTGCGTCCACCGATGAACCAGTAACTCGAGCGTATTCTATGGCGAATTATCCGGAAGAGAAAGGCATTATTATGCTCAATGTGCGTATTGCATTGCCCCCACCGGGAGCTAAGGGTATACCGCCGGGTTTAATGTCATCGTATATATTCAGCCTCAAGCCCGGAGATGAGGTTATTATCTCTGGACCGTTCGGAGAGTTCTTTGCAAAAGAGACTGACCGGGAGATGTGCTTTATAGGTGGTGGTGCAGGAATGGCTCCAATGCGTTCACATATATTTGACCAACTTAAGCGAATTAAGACAAAGCGGAGAATCACATTCTGGTATGGTGCAAGAAGCAAGCGAGAGATTTTTTATCAGGAAGATTTTGATGAACTTCAGCGTCAGTATGAAAATTTCAAGTGGTTTATTGCCTTGTCAGAGCCTGTACCTGAAGATAATTGGACAGGGCTGGTTGGCTTTATCCACCAAGTTCTGCATGATGAATACTTGAAAAATCATCCTGCACCCGAAGACATTGAGTATTATATCTGTGGCCCTCCGCTTATGCTTTCTGCATGCTTGAATATGCTCCACAGTTTAGGCGTCGAAGATGATATGATAGCCTACGATAAATTCGGATAATGGTCCATCAAAATATGTTTAATTTAAAAAGGCTAACTTTTTTCAGAAGGCTTCTACTCAAAGAAAGGGTAGGAGCCTTAATAATTTGTTGGGTAGTGGGAGGATTATTGGCTTCATGTTCATCTCCGCAATATCCGTATAAGATCTACGCTTTAACTGGAGAAACAATGGGGACTACATACCACATTAAGATAGTTTTACCCACAGATAAAAATCTACCCGAGAATATAGGAAATGAAGTTCACTCATGCCTTGAGAAGATTGATTCGTTGATGAGCACCTATCAGGAAGACTCTGAATTGATGCAATTTAATAGACATAAAGAGGGGACGCCTTTTCCCGTCTCGGAAGAAACCAAAAAAGTTTTTGAGATAGCTATGAAAGTTGCAGAAGAGACTGATGGGGCATTTGATATAACAGTTTATCCACTTGTAGAGCTTTGGGGATTTGGAAAGAGAGAAGTTTCAGCACCTCCAAGTGAAGATGTGATAAAACAGGTCTTAGCAAATGTAGGATATAAAAAACTCAAGATTCTTCCTGAAGGGTTAAAAAAGGAAGACACAGAAATGCAGTGTGATTTATCTGCTGTAGCAAAAGGCTATGCTGTAGATAAAGTGTGTGAATTGTTAGACCTTAAAGGTATGGGCTCTTATATGGTGGAAGTAGGGGGTGAAGTTAAAGTCAAAGGGGAAAAACTTCCAGGGCAACCTTGGATTGTTGGAATTGAGTATCCGGAGCCTATGAGTAGGAAAGTTTTCAAGAGGGTCCAATTGAAAGATTATGCTATGGCGACCTCTGGAAATTATAGAAATTACTTCATCTGGAATGGGAAAAGATATTCTCATGAAATAGACCCTATTACGGGTTATCCCGTTCCTCATACACTTGCTTCAGTATCGGTAGTTCATCGGAGTTGTGCATTTGCGGATGCCTACGCAACCGCTTTTATGGTAATGGGTTTGGAAAAAGCATACAAGTTCGCGGAAGAGCACAACATCCCCGCTTTTTTCATCTATCCTGAAAACGGAGTGACATTTTCATATAAAGAGACTTCCTCCTGGAAAAATTATAGGCTGTGATCCCATGTTTCTAAAGTGGATGAAACTCGATTATATACTTAAATTTTTCAGAGATAGTTGATAAAAGCTTACACAGGGTAAGATTAGTAGAGAAAGATAATAGAAAAATCGTCTAAGTTCTTTATTTGTGGTCAAAAAGTTTTAAAAATCCTTCTGGGTAAGTATAAAATATTGGCCAACCGGAATTATTTGGAGCGCGGACTCTAATTAGGAATATAGAAACTATATATGGGTTTTTAAATCTGATTATTTACTTCGTTAGTTTTGGAAGTTGAAGATTACAAGGGGATGAGATACATACTACCTATCCAATATCTAATTTTATTAAAGAATAATAGGAAATCAAACCAAACCTTTGGAGAGTTGTATGAAGTTGGATTTAGAAGAGTTGATAAAGACACATAAAATTTTCATAGATACAAGTAGCTTAATGATAGGGGAACAAAGTAAAACATGCTTGGAAAAGATACTTCCTTTTTTTGAGAAAGCAAAAGTGAAATTACTCATCCACAAGTCTGTTTACAAT
>JAOAHN010000093.1 GCA_026415215.1 Candidatus Hydrogenedentota bacterium | reverse complement strand
GGTATATTCGTTTCAGGTTTTTGTAGGGATCAGATAGTAGCTGTTGTTGTAACACTCTTGACTTGTTTGCTCTTGTTCTTATTAGGGACTTCTTTTATTGCGCCGGATATAGATGATAAACTTCCTGGAATAGGCTCCTTACTTTCTAACTTGTTAGGGGTGTTTAAGCATTTTGGCTCGTTCACAAAGGGGGTGATTGACCTTGCGGATGTTATATTTTTCTTTGTCTGGACTGTGCTATTTCTTGTGCTTAATGTAATGTATGTAGACCAGAGAGGTAGGCCGGGAGCCAAGACTATTTTTACTTCAGCGGTGGCGGTGTGTGTAGCGATAGGGCTCATGTTCAACTATCTTATGGTGGGAACCAGTCTTAAGCGTTTTGATTTGACAGAAGACAAAATTTACACGGTTTCCGAGGCATCTGCGAAGATTCTGCGTCAGGTTGATGTGCCGGTTCAGATTACACTCTACATAAGCCCGGTAGAGAGTATGCCTACTGGGATGAAAGACTTGGAGCAGAATATAAAAGATAAGTTGGAAGAGTTAAAGATAGCGGCTGGGGGTAAACTAAACTACAAAACTATTTATCTCGATGTATCGAACCTTTTTGCAGATCAGGACGCTGAATTTGTGGTGGACAAGAAAGAGGGGGAAGAGTCAGAGGAGAAGACGATAGAAAAAAGGTTACTTGATAAAGGAGTAAAGCCTTTCAATGTGCGAGCTATAAGTCAAGACGAGGTTACTAATAAACTTGTTTATTCTTCTTTAGGAATTGCATATAAAGACAAACCGGAGGAGATTATATCTGGGATAATGCCTGAAAATGTTCAAGAATTAGAGTATCGGATAGTTAGCACAGTATATAAACTTACTCGACAAAAATCCCCTATAATAGCATTAGTGGCTCCTAAAGAGGCGATAAATATAGATCCTCAAATGAGGCAATTCTTACAGCAGATGGGACAACAAATTCCCACTACGGAAGATCCTTATCTTCTTCTCGAGGAAGTGCTTCGCCAAGAGAAGTATGAAGTACGAAGAGTTGATCTAACTAAGGAAAGTCCGCTTCCCGAAGAATATGATACATTAGTGGTTATAAATCCGAGGAGTTTGAATGACAGACAAAGGTGGGAGATAAACCGAGCAATACGCTCAGGTAAGTCTGTAATTATGGCGGTGCAGAACTATGAGTGGGAATATAGAGCAACACCACGGGGGAATGTTATCTCCAAAAGGGAAGAAAGACCCGAGATAAATCCTTTGTTAGAAAATTATGGATTTAAGATTAGTGAAGACATTCTAATGGATGAAAATTCTATTACCTTGAATGTGCAGGGTGGAGGCGATTTGCTATCCGCATTGGTGGGGCAACCCTTCAAACTTCCTATGCATATACTCGTCACCCATGAGTCTATGGATCAAGAGACATCAATAACTAATAGATTGTCAGCGATATTTTATTTATGGGGTACGCATGTAGAAGTAAATGAAGAAAAAGTTAAACAACTTGGATTGACCTGGAAACCTCTAATGTATACAAGTGATAGGGCGTGGACAGTCCCTGCGAACGAGAAGTTAACAGCGAAATCTTTCGAGCCTCCTCCTTTGAG
>JAOAHN010000082.1 GCA_026415215.1 Candidatus Hydrogenedentota bacterium | reverse complement strand
CAGTGTGAAGTTTTGACTCAGAAGCGACATTTATTGTTTGTAGTAGTTCTTCTTCTGTTTCAGTTGGAAAGCCCAACATACAGAAACCGTGTGTGTAGATTTTTCGTTTATCCATCATTTCCACGGCTTTCAAAAATTTAGGTATGTTGAGCCTTTTACAGGTGAATTTTTGTAGCCTTGGGGAACCTGTTTCTAATGCAAGTGAGGAGATATATGTACCTGCCTCGATTAACGCATCTGCTACCTCCTCTGTTATTAAGTCTGCTCTTAGAGCATTGGGAAAAGATAACTTCAATTTTAAATTTTTCTTTTTCACTATTTCCGCAAATTTAAATACTCTCAGTTGATTGAAATTGAAATTGTCGTCCAAAAATTCAAAATTATCTATTTCATACTTATTTTTTAGCCAAATAATTTCCTCTACTATTCTTTCCGGTGAGGAAAACCGAATCTTTTTTCCGAATATAGAGTGGCACCACATACATTGGTAAGGGCAACCTCTACTGCTAAAGAGGGATCCGTATTTTCTACATGGACCCAATGTCATAGATTTCACTTCCCAGTATTTACTTAAATCGATAAGGTCATAAGCTGGAAAAGGCAAGTTATCTAATTCTTCTTCAAATGGCAAGATGCCCTCATTTTCATTAATTAAATCACTATCATCTTTCCACAGTAGGCCGGGTATATTTATTAGAGATTTTTTGTCGGGATAGCTTTCTACAATTAACTGAAATGCTATTTCTCCCTCTCCAGGTACAACTATGTCTAACTTATCGCAGTCCCTAAATGCTTGTTTTCTTATAGCTGATGCGTGAGGACCTCCTAATACAATCCAAGATTGAGGCAATAGTTCCTTAATCTTAGTTGCAATATACGGAATCATGTATGCAAAGGGTGTCGAGGATGAAATCCCTAAAATATGGGGATAGTAATCATATATTATTTTAACCACTTCCTTCGGAGTGTAATTTTCTAATCTTTGATTTACAATTTTTATTTCAACATCTTTTACTTTTTCTCTTAAGTATCCAGCGAGATACAGTAATCCCATCGGAGGTGTCGCATAAGGAAATATTAATTTTCTAGAACCGAGGTTAATTAAAAAAACCCGTGTTTTCATATCACCGCTTCCCAAAAGAAGAAATAATTCTAATTTTTCTCAATTTTAGAATGTTAATTATTATTAAGTTTTACGGATGTGTAGACTTTACTATAGAAAATAAAAACAAATCAAGGGAGAGAGGAAGAGGTAGTAGTTAAGCATCACCCTAAAGCGATTATATCTGTTTAGATGAGGAGACAGTAGAGAACTCCACGAACCTATTGTCCGCCTGCTGAGGCTTGAAGTCGAGTAATATGAGAACAGTGAAGTAAAGTATGCGTTAAGATTCGAAAGATGGTCTTTATACCCACATCGGTTGCAAAGTTTCTTCAATGAAGTGGAGGAATAATTTGCGTGAGATATGAGTAGAAAATGACTACCCGGGTTGGTATGTATGCCTTTGAAGTGTGAGTAGGAAACTTTGTGTTCTCAGAATATATGGCGGTAGTGAGAGGTGCGACTGTAAACATGGTTATAAAAGGTGGAGGTATGGGTTTAGTTGCTTTAGAAGGGTAGGGAGACAAGGTTGGAGAAGTAGTATGTGGTGGCAAACTCGATATGATTTCGGTAGATGATACTGAAAAGGCATGGGGTGGATGACAAGAATTTCTTGAAGTCTTATTAAGAGGTAGAAGTTAGATATAGATGGGTTTAATGGTTAAGTGTTATATGTGTATATGGTATTATGTGGTAGGGAACTAAAACAAGAAAAGTTTCGATGTGATGTGTTTACTAACATTACGGTAGTGATTGAAATCATTGAGATCGTTTAGAAAAGGGATTTTAACCAGATTATCATTATAATCCTAACCTTGAAATTCTTTATGTTTAATGTATAGTTATTAAGGAGTTGTATATGAATAAGATTTGTAGGTTAGCGTTAGCTTTTCTATTTGTAGAAGGAAGTGTTCTATTGGTGCTTGTTTCTTATGCTCAAGAGGTTACAGAGTCGAAGATTACTGACCGATCGAACCTTTGGGAAAGATCCGGTGAAAATGTTCTGCAGGGTTTTAAAAACATGTATAACTTCCATGTAATATATGAGCCAGAATCAAATGACTATCCATATAGAGCCTGGTTTTTTGGTTGGGCGGTGAAGGACTGTAATAGAAATATAGAGGGGTTTTCGGGGTGTGATGCTATATTTACTGCTCGTGCCAAAGATTTAGAAGGCCCATGGGAAGTTTATTGTGGAGATGATATATGGGATAGAAGTGGGGATCCTGAACGCTGGAAACCTTTGTTTGCTCCATTAGGAACATACTTTGATAAGTGGCACAATGGTGATCCAAGCGTGATAAAAGTAGGGGATAAATACTATATGGCTTATAGTGCTACAGGGCATGATAAAGACGGTATCCCAGATGGGAGAGAGGGAGATACTGATGGTGACTTTTATTGCATTATGGGAGCTGTTTCCACTGACGGCATAAATTGGGAGCGTTCTAAAAATCCCATTCTGGTTTATGAAAATGAGTTTGGCAGGAAGGAGAAAGAAGGAGATGTTGTTTTGTATGGAACATATCATCGTCCATCGATAATGTACGAGGGTGGAAAATTCAAGATGTGGTTTGATTATTGGGCTCCTTGGGGGATCAGTATGGGATATGCTGAGAATGAAAAGGATTTCTTAAAAATGGAAGATTGGAAATTAGTAAGGTATGGAGATAATCCATGCTTAAAGGAGTTTCCTAATCCTGATGTGGTAAAAGTTGGTAATGTATACTATGCGTTTTCCGATTCTGGTGGATATGAACCTCATGAATGGAAAGGGAGGAAAATCACGGAGGCGGTATCTTTAGATGGGTTAGACTGGAAAATATTAGGCTTTGTTCAGCCTGATAATGATGCACCTGCAATCCATGTTCCCGAGGCGATAACGCATAATGAGGGTGGTAAGGTATGGTTGTATGTTTTCTATGCCTGTCAGAGGGGTGGGGATACAAATTATGATTTTCGATATGACCGAATTAGAGTAATGAGAAGGGAAATTTCAGAGGATGTAAAGCAAATGTTAGAAAAAGGTATGAAGTAGAAAAGAGATCCTTATAGGAAATTTAAAAAACTTGAGCAATTTGTACTGGAGTTCCTTATAAAAAGAGATACATTAGCTTGAGGATATAAAATAGTTAGCTACAGATTTAGAGAGAAGAGATCATAGGCATTTCTGGTAGTTACCTCAGCAATTTCTTCTTCATTCTTTTCAAGATATTTTGATAATTCTTTTACTACGAGTAAAATGTTGGAAGGAATATTTCTCTCCTCCGCTTTACCTACGGGTGGAATATCAGGACTGTCAGTTTCTATTAGTATTTTGTCGGGATATATAAGTTTTAGTAATTCTATTTTTTTGTTTGATTGGGGAAAAGTAATACTACATCCAAAAGAGAAATAAAACCCCAAGGGTAGTAATTGCTTTGTTATTTCTAAATTTCCTTTGTATGCGTGGATCATCCCTCCCTTATTTGGAAGTCCTACTTTCTTTATTATACGGATAAGGTCAGGGAAAGCTCCTCTACAATGGACAACTACAGGAATGTTTATTTTCTTCGCTATCTCTAATTGTTTGATGAAGATTTCTTCTTGTAATTCAAATGGAGGACCTTCTATTTTCCTATCTAAACCTATTTCACCTATGCCAACTACTTTATGTTTTTCTATGATTTTTTCAAGAGTATTTAGAGAGGGAAAGTGGCTTTCTTTTATATACCAGGGATGTATTCCACAAGTGCACTCAACCTGTGAATAGGTATATGTCAAACCTATGGATTTTTCCCATTGTTCAGGAACCACAGATGAAGTAATGAATTTGACTATACCAGATTTTACTCCATCAGATATTATGTTTGGCAAATCATGGGCAAATTCTTCTGCTTCTAAATGACAATGTGAATCAATAAATTTCATCTTTACAATATCCTTTTGATTAAGTGTATAGTATAATTAATCAATTTGTAAGTTGTTCAGATAGATTTTATTAGTATAGAACCGAGAAAAGGGATTAATCATTTCACTATGTTAAAGTTTTCTGTTTTAGGGAGTGGGAGTTCAGGGAACGCAAGTTTTATAGAGGCAGGGAGAATCTCCGTTTTGGTGGATTGTGGTTTTAGTTATCCTAATCTAAAGCAGAGGCTTGAGAGCGTAGGAAGGTCAGTTAAAGAAATTGATGCTATATTTTTGACTCATGAACACGCAGATCATATAAGAGGACTAAAGAGATTTTTACAATTTCATCCTGTGCCAGTGTTTCTCACAAGAGGTACTTATGAAGTAGTAGCTGAGATGATAGAACATAAAGATTTGATAGAGTTCGTAAAGCCTGGTGAGAGGTTCTCATTTGGTGGGCTAAATGTTTGCTCCTATTCGGTTACACATGATGCTAATGAACCTGTTAACTATGTATTCGAGCAAAACGGATGTAAATTAGGTTTTGCAACGGATTGTGGTTATCCAACTAAGCTAATGATTTCCAAACTGAGAGGTTGTAGAGGGATTGTAGTAGAGTCTAATTATTGCCCTGATATGCTGATGATAGGTCCTTATCCATTTCAGGTCAAACAGCGTATTAAGAGCAATTATGGTCACTTGTCTAATATTCAAATGGCGGAATTACTGATGAATGTTCTGGACGATGGTTTGAGAATTGTGGTAATTGGGCATATAAGTGAGAATAATAATCATGTTGAAAAAATAAGGGATATAGTTTCTAAAATTCTATTAAACAAAGATATAGAAATATGCATCTCGACTCAGAATTCTCCAACTCCATTACTGAATTTGAGTTAGGCTTTTTAAGAAGAAAATATGCGCATTTGTATGACATCTTGAATAAATTCAGTTCTTTTTTTGATGTTCCCCTCAGTATATATTTGTGCGAGAAAAATGGCAGTAACTATCGATTATTATTTTCAGTGGGGGATTTACCTGTATGTAGAAACACAGCTGATAGACCTATCTCAGTTTTGGATAGAAGTTTTTGCGTGGAAAAGTTAAACAACTTGATTAGAGTTTTAGAAAACAAAGAGGAAGCGATTTTCCTTACTTGTAGGGATGGTTATTTATTATGGGGGATAAATGTGTTGTTTACAGAGAAGTATAGTTTGTTATTGGTTATGTGTGCGTTTCATGATAGTACTACAGAATTTGTGGATAAAGAGAACACGGAAATCCTGAAGATGGGTGCTTTGAGGGGGTATAGGAAAGTTAATAACAGGGTGGTCAAGAATAAAGAAATGTTATTGTGGATAAGAGATGTTTTGCGTGCTGTGCTCGATAAAGAGGAAGCAGAAGAGACAGGAAATACTGGCAAGCGTTTAGTAGAGGAGAGTTACAATGGAAAGACGGATGAAATTCCTGAAAAGAAGGTAGAGGAATTTTTAGAGAATTCATTTGATAAATTGAGAGCTGAAGTGTTTTGGATTGGATTTATTGGGCAGAATTCGACCCTAATAAGAAAAGTGTTGACGGGAAAGGGAGAGGAACTCTGGAACTGGTCAGGAGGTAAGTTGGAATCAATATTCCTTTTGTGTTCGTGGGTGGAAACATTGCTGTTTTACAAAATGTTGACTAAAAGGGTATGTCAATTTGATAAGCAATCTATAGGGTTTTTAAATATGAGGGAGAAAATGAACATAGATAAGCTACCACATGAATTTAGAAGAGTCGTATCTGAGATAAGTAAGAATATACTTTGTTATTCGCGGTCACTTGAATTGGGTTTGAAAATGAAGGACTGTGAGAGGTTAAAAACACTGGTTAATTTATTGACCGAGTTGCTGTGGATGAGTCCTAATTTGAGTGACTTTGAAAAGAGAATGGCTGTAAGAGCCTCTGCGTTAAGTCATTGGTTAAGGAGAAAAGTGCAAGTTAGCTTTGAGGAGTTAAAATCTTACTTACAGATTGAGGAATGTGCATATTATCTCCGAAACTCAAATATGACCTTGAGTTGTATAGGGAAAAGAGTAGGGGTAGTTCCAGAAAGTCATTTGTCTATAAAATTCAAATTGTGTACTGGATACTCTCCATCTGAATATAGGGAGTTGTTTAAAAGAATAGATTTGAGTAGGAGAAAATTTTGAACAATTTTCTGAAACTCTAATATATTAAACTTTTGTCAAATATTAGAAGTTAAATTCATCGAGAAGAAAGGAGATAGAATATGAAAAATTTTAGAAAACTCGTGTTTTTGTTGAGTGTTGTATCTTTGTTCTTAGGAACCTATTTCTTGCCAGGTTGTGGTCGGCCTGTAGAACAGACTCCTCCGAAGGAAGAATTGAAAGAGTTAAGGTTACCCGAGCCAAATGGTAATGTGTCCACTACTCCTTTATTAAAATTGACTCCATCAGAAGTACAAATAAGCGTTGTATTGCCTTCTTTAGCTGAGGGTTTAGATAAGCTTGTGGCACTGGCAAAACGGTTTTATAATGAAGATGAGGTTAATAGCTGGGTTCAGGCTCGTATAATAGAGATATCATCGTTTGCTGGTGTGCCCGAAGCTAAAAATTTGATAGAAGTGGCTGAGGCAAGAGGGTTCGATATTTCTATTCCTCTCGGGATTTACCTTAACTTGTCTCCATCTATAGAGAGCTTATTGAGTATGTTGAGTGCTCAGGGGGGTGAAGGGGAAGGAACTCAGGCTGGCGTAGTGGCAAAAAGTATAGATGAGATAGATTTAACAGATATAACCCAGCCTAATTGGGCAGTTGCTATTGGAGTTAAGGATAAAAATAAAGTTGTAGAGTCGCTTAAGGAATTGGTAGTGGAAATTCCTGAAATAAGTGCAAGTGCTCCTAAAGAGGAAGTAGTGAAAGGAGCACAAGTAGTAAGTTATGGTCCCTATGCCTATTCAGTTACTGCAGGGTATGTGGTCATAGGTTCGGCGAGTACGGTAAAGGGGATAGTTTCTTGTTTTTCAGAACCTCTCCAAGTTAGATATGGGACTCCGGAAATGCCGGCACTGGATGTTTCGGAAGGGGTTATCATGCTTAAGGATTGGGAACTCATACCTATGGTAGAGAAACTTATGCCCCATATAATCAAGCCGTATCCTGCTACTGTAGGTTTACAACTGAAGCTGAGTCCATGGAGTGATATAGCTGTATCTGGGGAGAAAGACCCAGTATACATTTGCTTTTCTCTGCTTCCGAACGAAAGGCTAATTATAAGAAGTTTGCTCGATTCCTCAAAAAAACCTAAATATGTAGAGTTAGTAGGGAATGCTCAGCCCATTAGTTTGTTAAAGATATTACCTCCTTCTACTCAAGCGTCTGCATTCTTCCAGTTAACGAAAGAGTATAGAACTTATTTGGAACAGAATGTGTTGCCCGATGTTAAAAATAATTTAACCGAGAAAAGGGAGATAGCCCAAGGCATGCAATATGCTACATCGTTTATGAGAATGTTTGGGAATGAGTTAGGAGTGGGCATTACTGGGAGTATAGGAGATTTTCCTGCAGTTATTGTTTTAATAAAGGCTGGAGAAAATGCTGAGATGTTGAAAGGCTTCTTAGACACAATGGTTCCCGTAGCGGAGGAACCAGAGAAACATAGAGAGGTGGAGATTAAGAAAGTAGCGCTACCCTCACCTGTGCCTGTAAACCTTGCTATGGTGAAAGATGTAGTTGTCGTGAGTAATAATGCGGATATAATAAAGGGAACAATTGACTTAGTTCTGGACGGGGGAAGCTCAGATTATTTGAAGGGATTAACTCCTCCTGTCGATGCTGAGATTCCAAGATACACATTTGTCTCCCTTCAAAGTAAATTGTTCTTGGATGTAATATTCCCCTTGATGAGTATTTTGGGGAAAGATTTAGGTGGAGCTCAGAGGGATGTGGAATCTGTATTAAAGCAGATAAGAGAGTTGAGGATTATGAGTGAGAAGAGAGATGGTTTGGTAGAAGGACAGATCATTTTTTATTTTACGCCCGAAGCTAATTAAGGGAAGCGTTTAAATAGTTTTGAATCATACGACGGTACACTAAAAAGTGTGCCGTCGTTCTTTTTTATTTTGATAGTGTATGTATTTTAGATTTATTAGTCGGATTGCTGGAGAATTTTGAGTCTTTTTGAGTTACTTATCTTCTATAGATTTTAAGTCAGTGTAGCTTTTCATCCTGTTTTCAATCTCAATAAACATTATCGTTTGTTGTAGGGTAGTAATTTATCTCTACAAGTATTAATCCTTGAGGTGGAGCTGTGTATCCTAAAAATTTTTTGTTTGAATAAAGGCATTCGTCAAAAAATTCGGGCTTAAATCTACCTCTTGCTATCTCTACTAAAGTGCCTGTTATGTTTCTAACCATTCGGTATAGGAACCGGTCTCCTACCAGCTCTATCCGCCATACTGTTTGTGAATTTATATCTCCTAATATACAGCCTTTGAGTAATTTTGCCGAATATATGGTTCTTATAGTAGTTTCCATTTGTGAGCCTGAACTTTGGAAACCAGCAAAATCGTGGGTTCCTTCTAACTTTTTGAGAAGATTCTCCAGTAAATTTAAATCTAAGTCATAGGGTATTTGCCACGAGTATCGATATGTGAAGGGGTCGGGTTCTTTGTTTAGAGCAAGTTGATAAGAATATTTTTTCCATTTTACATTTTTACAAACATCGAAGTTGTTAGGTACAGCCTCTAACGAGGTTATTTTCGCATTTGGTGCTAACATTTCTGAGATTGCATGTTTTAGTCTTTTGGGAATTACCCCTTTCCAAAAGAATGTAAAAGTTTGTCCTAATGCATGGACTCCCGCGTCAGTTCTTGACGCACCCTGTACATAGACTTTTTCCCTGGCGATTAGTGATAAACAATCTTCAAGTTTGCCCTGCACTGTGGTTAGGTTGGGTTGTTTTTGCCATCCATGAAAGGCAGAGCCATCATACCTAATTGTCCCTTTATATAGTTGTTTTAGGATATTTTCCTGACTCATAAGAGGCGATTATAAAAGATATTTTTTATTTAGGTAATAAATTGGGAAGCCATTCGTTTAGCAGTTTTTGACAGTTTAATACTTTATGAACGAGGTCCAGAGGAACATAGAAGTAGTGATTTGAAGCTTCGAAACCTAATGCAGTATCTACAAGTTGAGTATTGTAAAGCTCTTTTGTTATCTCTATTTCACACTCAATTATTTTTCTTATTTGAGTTGCTAATTCCATTTTTTTATCATTGGATGTCTCAGGATTGGTAATTTCGTCTCTCAGTAATATGAATCTTGTTTGATTTGCAGTACTTTGAAAATGTATGGATGCACATTTTATTACATGAATATCATGGAATATCTTAGAAAGATCTTTCAGCTGGCTAATTGTCTCTTTAGTTTGTTCTGATTTAGGCTCGGTGGGCACAGTAAGTTCTAACTGGGATTGTAATTCATCTAATACGGTTCTAAATCCTTTGGCTACTTTTTCCATTTGGTTGGCGAAAATATTGGGAGGATATGCACCGCACCAGTTTCTTACATCGTCATAAGGGAATCCAGTCATAGTTGCTGAATAGTTTGTTTTTGAAGGATAGAGCGGATTTGCAGGACCTATCTGTACGGGGCTTTGGTAAACTACCTGTATATGGAATGGATATTCCTTAAACCACCGTGTGAGGCTTTTCCAGGCAGATACCATTAATGGGGCGATTTTCTCACCGTATCTTTTATTCGCAACAAGGCGCATTCCTTCTTCAGCAGATAGTAGATTGTTGTCTATTATTGTGTTAAATACCTCAAGGTTGGGAGATGGATATCCCCCTAAGGTCCAACCTAACATGTAGCCATTAATGCCTAACTGCGATAGATTAATTGCATGTCGAGCAATGTTTTCGATTACTGGGAGATAGGGTATAGAACCTATTTCCCAAGTAGTTCCTAATTGCAATTTGGCAAATATTTCGTGGTTATATTTCTTGGCAAGTTGCCATGTTCTTTTTGCTCTTGGGCCAGGTCCTGGTTCATTTAGACTGTATTCACCTATGCTCGACACTATCCCTCCACGAATTATGGGGATATCCCATTCACTTACACTCATTATTGCGACCTTTTGAGGTAGTTTTGAGACTATATCTTCGATCCAATCATCACCCCATCCCCAGTCCCAGGAGATTAGTCGGCAGTTAGATTTTGCAAGCTCGATGCCTTCAAGGATAACTGTGTGAAGTTCTGCTATAACTTCTGAAGGAGTTCTGTTGGCGCACCGAGAGCAACCTTTTCCTTTGTGGTATGACCAGCAATTAGTCAAGTTTTCTGATGCACTTATTGTGAAAAAACCAGCGAGTAATGGTACATTTTCACATATTGTCTTTATAGATTTTTTAATATATTCCTGTACATCTGAGTTTGATGTGCATAACGAGGCAAAATCACCTTCTGTAACTCCTTTAAGTTCAGGATATTTTTCAAAAAAGTTCAATGGCATCGCTCTTGGTTCGTTCAAGTATAGGTATACACTTACACCTATTTTTTTGAGCTCCTCAGTAAAGGTTTTGAGGTTCTTCAGGCGGGTTTCCCAGTCTTCTGATATGCTATTATCC
>JAOAHN010000064.1 GCA_026415215.1 Candidatus Hydrogenedentota bacterium | reverse complement strand
ACACTCATATTCTCCATTTGATTAATTAGTCTGATAATCTCTTCTTGATGATTCTGAATTAGGTCTTTCAAATGGATTTCATTTTTTTCGTAAACAGCAATGACCTCTATTTTGAGTTTGTAGCGCAAGTCGTTTTTCTGTAATAACTTGCCACAACCGTCACATGTGTAACTTACCATCTTAATTCTCCAAAAGATTAAACGCTGGAATCAGTATAACATAGATTAGAGAATTGGGAGAATGTAGATCAAGGTGGGAGGGTTTAAAATAGAGAATGCGTCATAACAAGGGTTATGACGCACTCAAGGAGGCAAGAACATGAGACTGTTGATACCGGTTGGCGTGTTAACCAGTGACAGATTTGTTCAACTGTCTCATATTCACTCTAATTTATCGGCAGGAATTGAAAAAACTTTAATTGAGCAAAGATTTGTTTTTATTTTCCCAATTGTTTTTTTAGTAAGTATCCTTTATTTAATGTTTTTATTATCTTAAAGTTTTTATTTTTTAATAAAAAATATATCTTTAGAGAAAAACAATATATGGTATATTATTAAATAGATAAATTTGATAAAATCGATGGAGATATGTAGAGTATGAGAAGAAAAAGAATAGGTTTTACACTGATTGAATTACTCGTTGTTATAGCTATCATAGGGATACTTGCAGCAATCTTGTTACCTGCTTTGGCTCGTGCTCGTGAATCGGCAAGAAGATCGAGCTGTCAGAATAATTTGAAACAGTGGGGTCTTGTATTTAAGATGTATGCTAACGAAAGCAAAGGGGGAAGGTATCCGCCCATGCAAACTTATATTCCTACCACTCAGAGGAGAGCCCTTGCAGCTGGTCCCCAACTCGATTTAATATATCCTGAATATTTGACTGACCCATACATAACAATTTGCCCTTCTGATGCAAAGGGAGCAGAAGCGAGACGAAAAATAGAGAGTGTCGGGGGAAATATGTTACTTGTGGCTGATTTGATTGATGATAGCTATATATATTTAGGTTGGGTTTTTGATGATCTCAGTCCTGCAGTTCCGTTGAGCTACTATCTTTTAATTGGACTTTTAATTTCATTGAATAATCCAGATATTGATACTTCGCTACCTGTTCCGGTTCAATTTGGAGGAGTATTTGACGCACTTTATTACAAGCACACTCAGTCTGCTTTGGATTATTTAGACGGTTCAGATCCAACCGCATTACTCAAGGTGATGGAGGAAGATGCAAACTTAGATTATCCAGGTTCTTATTGGAGGGGATATGGTAATGCTGGAAGTAATGTGATATACAGGCTAAGAGAGGGGATTGAAAGATTTCTCATAACAGATATAAATGCGATAGGTAATAGTGTATCTCAGAGTGAGATTTGGATTATGATGGATACGATATCTTTGCCACAATCAAAGGACCCTCTATTTAATCATGTTCCAGGAGGGTGTAATGTTTTGTATATGGATGGTCATGTTGAATTTGTCCGCTATATACCCGACCCTAATCCTTATGACACAATAATAGTGGGTAACCAACCAGTTACATCATCTATGGCTAATATAGTTACTGCGATTTCTGAGAGTGTGTATATCTATGACTAAATATGGAAGGGTAAACAAATAAAAAATTCAAAGATTTGGATTTAGTAAAAAATTTGGTGGTAAAGAGAGAATGTGATATATTTTATTAGTAGTAGCAGATTTTGAAAACTTATAAAAATCAATTTTGTGAGGAAGGGATGAGACAATGGAAAAAAAAGGATTTACTTTGATTGAACTACTCGTAGTTATTGCAATTATTGGTATCCTTGCGGCGATTTTGTTGCCTGCATTGGCGCGGGCTCGTGAAGCGGCGAGAAGGTCGAGTTGCCAAAACAATTTAAAACAGTGGGGACTTGTTCTTAAGATGTATTCAGGAGAGAGTAAGGGTGAGCGGTTTCCGCCGATGCAGACTTATAATCCTGCTACTGGAGGGAGGGATATAGCGGTAGGTCCCCAGGTTGACTTAATTTTCCCGGAGTATTTAACAGACCCTTATATAATAATTTGTCCCTCAGATCCCAATGCAGCTAACACGAGAAAAAGGATTGAGGATAATGATGGAAATTTGGTGAAGATTGGGGATGAAATAGATGCGAGTTACATATATTTGGGATGGGTGTTTGATGATTTTAAGATTGCGTATCAGCTTGGGCAGTTTTTATTAATTGGGTTACTTATGTCAATTGGTAATCCGGGCATAGATACTTCTGTTGCAGTTCCTGCTCAGTTTGGAGCAGCGTTTGATTCTTTATATTTTCAATTTCAGAATGAAGTTGTGAGATATTTAAATGGGTCAGATTCAACAGCCTTGCTAAGAGTTATGGATTCCGATGCCAATTTGGCTGTTCAAGGATGCCCGTGGAAAGGAATGGGCTTAGGAAATGGAGGAGGAGATACAGTTTACAGATTGAGAGAAGGAATAGAAAGATTTCTTATTACAGATATAAACAATCCTTCTGCGAAGAACATGGCTCAAAGTTCTGTTTGGATAATGTTGGATACGATAGCAACTGCTACTGCTAAAGAAGCTCTTTTCAATCATGTTCCTGGTGGTTGTAATGTGCTATATATGGACGGGCATGTAGAGTTTATAAGATATATAGTAGACCCGAACTTGTATGATTTTGACGCTCCAGGGACAGCGCCAGTCCTTTCTACTACCGCTAATCTCGTAACCGCTCTCGCTGGTAACTTGGACTATCCATAGTGTGATTTAGCTTCTATTTGAGTGGGATAGTATAAGAAGTGTAGGAAAGATAAAAGGTGGTGCACTTCTGTTTTAATTAAGGTATAATTTAGATAGATTTGATAATTTTCAAATTTGGATTATTTCACGAATAATTGTTGAAAGGATTAAAGCCATGAGAAAAGGATTTACCTTAATTGAACTTCTTGTTGTTATTGCCATAATTGGTATATTGGCGGCCATTTTGTTGCCTGCATTGGCGCGGGCTCGTGAAGCGGCGAGAAGGTCGAGTTGCCAAAATAACTTGA
>JAOAHN010000056.1 GCA_026415215.1 Candidatus Hydrogenedentota bacterium | reverse complement strand
ATGTGGAAAGTAACACTTATTGCTATTGCGATTAAAACGATTCTAATAAAAAAATTTTGTAGCACAAAGACAACAGAAAACATTATTGTGAACCACAAAAGAGAAATAGAAAACAATTTTGCTCTTAAAGAGATTCCTTTTCCCTCTTGATAATTTTTTATATAATTTCCTATCCATTTGGTATTTAGAAGCCAGTGGTAGTATTTCTTGAAGCTGTTGGCGTAACATACGGCTGAGAGTAGAAGAAAGGGAGTGGTTGGCAATATAGGGATGAAAATACCTATGATTCCAATCAATAAGAATAATGTTCCCGCAACAGCCAAGGCTATTCTAATTATCTTCACTGGGAATTACCCTACTCCTCGCGAGATACAATTCTCCACCTACATATTTATTTTTTGTAATTCAGCCTCTAAATTAGCCGTTGCACGCAGACCTAAAATGTTTAGTTAATCTTACATTCGCTCTAAAGGTTTTAACTTTTCTGTTTACTCAGAACTTTTCCCTTACCTTTTCAGGTCGAAGCGGTCTAAGTTTATAATCTTGTTCCATACGGATATAAAATCGTGGATAAACTTTTCCAACTCGCCTTCTTGAGCATATACCTCCGCTACTGCTCGGAGCTCATTATGATGAGCAAAGATAAGGTCAACCCTTGTGGCTGTCCACTTTAGTTCGCCGGTTTTCCTATCATACCCTTTGAATGAGTAGTTCCTATCGTCCGCTGGTTCCCATACTGTGCTCATTTCTAATAGATTTACAAAGAAGTTGTTATTGAGAACACCAGGTGTGTCCGTTAGAACGCCATCTTTTGAATATTTGTATGTAGCTCCCAATGCTCGCAATCCACCGATAAGGACAGTCATTTCTGGAACCGTGAGATTTAGCAGTTGTGCTTTGTCTATTAATAGCCATTCCGCAGGGAGTTTGGTATCTTTTATGTAGTTTACGAATCCGTCTGCAGCGGGCTCTAACTGTGAGTGAAAATTAACATCTATATATTCCTGAGGAGAGTCTACTCTACCTGGAATAAAGGGAACCTCTACTTTAAAGCCAGCCTTTTTTGCAGATTCTTCAATGCCAACACAACCACCAAGGACAATCAGATCGGCTATAGATACTTTCTTGCCATTACTTTGTTTCTTATTGAAATCGTTTTGGATAGTTTCGAGTGTGTGAATGATCTTTGCTAAGTCATCTGGATGATTTACTTCCCAGTCTTTTTGTGGTGCTAATCTGATGCGAGCACCATTTGCTCCGCCTCTTCTATCAGAATTTCGGTATGTGGAGGCGGAACGCCAAGCAGTGTAAACTAACTGGTGTATACTCAATCCGGAAGAGAGAATTTTATTTTTAAGTTCTCTTATATCATTTTCATCTATCACTCTATAGTCTAATTTAGGGAGAGGGTCCTGCCATATAAATGTTTCTTCTGGCACTTCACTTCCGTAGTAGCATTCCTTAGGACCTAAATCCCTGTGGGTAAGTTTGAACCAAGCCTTTGCGAAGGCTTCCTCAAACTCTTTAGGATTTTCAATAAACCGCTTTGCAATCTTTGCGTATTCGGGGTCGAATCTTAGGGCGAGGTCAGCGGTCAACATCATTGGAGGATGCTTTTTAGTTGGGTCGTGCGCATCAGGGATAATTTTAGGTGCATTTTTTGCAACCCATTGATGTTTTCCAGCAGGGCTTTTTGTTAGTTCCCATTCATATTCGAATAAGAAGCGTAGATAACTAATTCCAAATTTTGTTGGTGTAGGTGACCAAGCGAGTTCGAAACCGGAAGTAAAAGTATCTGGCCCTTTTCCAGTTCCATAATTATATTTCCATCCCAGTCCTTGCTGTTCCACAGGGGATGAATCAGGGTCGGGACCGAGATACTTGTCAGAAGAGGCTCCATGACATTTGCCAAAAGCGTGTCCCCCTGCAATTAATGCCACTGTTTCTTCGTCATTCATTCCCATCCGGGTGAACGCTACTCTAATTTGTTTTGCGGACCCCACAGGATCAGGGTTTCCCTCAGGGCCTTCAGGATTTACATAAATTAGTCCCATCTCCGTAGCTGCAAATGGCTTTTCAAGCTCGCCATCTTTGAAGCGTTCCTTACCAGATAACATCTCGATTTCTGGGCCCCAATCAGTGCTCTCGTCAGGTTCCCAAGAGTCTTCTCTGCCTCCTGCAAATCCAATGGTTTTAACACCCATATCTTCCAGGGCAACATTCCCGGCCAAAATTATCAAATCAGCCCAAGATAACTTCCGTCCATACTTTCTTTTGATGGGCCAGAGCAGACGGATAGCCTTGTCAAGATTTATATTATCAGGCCAGTCTATTCTCGGGGGAAACCGCATCTCTCCCGTTTTTGCTCCGCCTCTGCCGTCAAAAATCCTGTAACTGCCTGCGCTGTGCCATGCCATACGGATGAATAAGGGTCCATAGTGACCAAAGTCTGCTGGCCACCAATCCTGAGAGGTTCTCATTAGTTGCTTTAGATCTTTCTTCACCTCAGCGAGATTTAGAGTTTCGAACTCTTTGGGATAGTCAAAGTTGTCTCCGTAGGGGTTGGAATGCGAACAATTTTGCCTGAGAACCCGTAGGTTTAACCTGTTGGGCCACCAGTCTGTTATCCATCTTTTCTTTATATTTTGCTTTTGCTCGCTCATTGTA
>JAOAHN010000029.1 GCA_026415215.1 Candidatus Hydrogenedentota bacterium | reverse complement strand
GGGGTATGAGAAGCCAGATGGAGAAAACCTGAAAATCTTAATGGAGTTGGTTGAATCATTAGAAAGCGGAAAGGGGTATTATCCTTTGACTAAAGCATTAGAACCTAACAGAAGAGAACCACCAAAGTGGAAAATAAAACTGATCGATTTCTGCATTAATCAACTCTCTGATACTAAACCAATGACTAATGTAATGAAAAAATTTCTCGATTTACAAGTATCGGAAGAAGCCTTAAGAAACAACAAGGTACCTATTCTCGCAATTGTTGGGACAAAAGATCCGCTAAAGGGAGGTGTAGAGGCTCTTGAGAAAATAATTTCTAACGGAAAAACTGTGTACCTCAAAAATAAGGACCATGGCACAGCTCTTTTAACCTCTAAATTTATAAAAACCGCTTTGGAATTCTTAAAATGTTAACAAACTTCAAAAAAAATATATATTGTTTCAATCTTTACTAACAATTAGACTTCTCTGCCCTAAATCAAATTCTTCAAGATACTTTTTAATATTCTAAAAGAGTCATAAAACTTCCTGAAATGCGATGAAACATTTCCTTTCTCATAGAGAGTAGGTATTGCAATGGTAACTATCTTTAACCTTTTCTCTAAAGCCAACAGTAATATTTCAGTTTCAGTTTCATATCTCCCAGGCTTAATTTTCTCTGCTATCATTTGAGCAAATTTCCGAGAATATAGCCTGTATCCGCATTGGGTGTCTTCAATCGGACACTTAACAAAAAACTTCAGCATAAACTTAGTAAAAATATTCCCCACCTTACTCGCTAAAGGGACTTTTCCACTCTTGAAATCTCTCTGACCTATAACCAAATCAGCATTAGTATCACTCCATATTCTTAAAAATTCAGGGAGTAGCGAAGGGTCATGCTGATAATCAGCATCGAGAAAACAAAAAGCATCATAATTAGCATTCACCAAGGCTTTTTTTAGTCCCTCAATAATAGCCCACCCCTTCCCACGGTTCTCTGGAAATGACAATAAACTAATAGGATAACCTACCAGCGTATCTATACATCCATCAGTAGAACCGTCATCTACTACTAATACATCAAAGGGGTAATTTAAGACACCCTCTATAACTCTTTTCAATCTCTCTCCCGCGTTATAGCAAGGAATAATAACCACAACATTACTTTTTTCTTTGGCTCTTGAATAAGCACCTTCCAAGCACATAGAATTAATAAAACCTGAAATTGAGGATTTAAAAAATGAAACCGGTGTATTATATCGCAATCTTCTTGGTAATATGTGTCAGTTGCAGTAGTAATAATAACCAACAGCCGATAGATTATGCATATGCAATAAATGATAACTTTGACATTATAGATTCAAATAAAGATTCGTATGTAACTCTACAAGAAGCACAAGCAGTGCTACCCGGATTAGACAAGGATAAATTCCTGTTAATGGACTATGATGGAGACCAGCAACTGTCTTTAAGCGAAGTTAACCAGTTTATTGAAGAAAACAAAACATGTGGGTCTACGCTTAGAAGAGGTATATCATGCACCTCACAAAGGATTGAAAACTGGATAACGGATTTTATCACCTTACTATTTTCCCTCGCCCTGTTGTGGTATCTACCTGTACCCAAAATAACTAAATAATCAAAATGATATGGCGATTCAATTGAAATATCACAATCGTCCCTAAATAAAATCACGAGAAACCTTATCTATCTCAGCCATCTCCTCCTCACTCAACCTGAAATTTAAAGATCGGAGATTGTTCTTTATTTGCTCTACTTTAGTAGCTCCAGGTATTGCTACCACAGTATCACCATGAAAATTAATAAGCCAGTTAAGAGCAACTTCCCCAGGTGATACATCATACCTTTTTGATATTTTCTTAAGGGTATCTATCACAGGCTTGCTCTTAGCCAGACCCGACGGCCTATACAGAGGAAAATATTTCCGCCACCCTACTTTAGTCTTTATGAGTTCAGGATTATCGTGAAATTTTCCGGTAAGCAAACCTTGTTCAAGTGGAGAGTATGCTATAATCGTAACACCAAGTTCTTTAGCAGTATTAAGAATTCCATTCTTCTCTATTCGACGATTTAATAAGCTATAGTGAACTTGGTTAGACACAAGGGGGTATCCAAACTTTTCAAGATATACATAAGCCTTCTTCATCTGATTGGCAGAGTAGTTACTAACACCTGCACATTTAATTAATCCCGCTTTAATCAATTCAGCCATTACACGCATTTCTTCTTTTATAGATGAAATTGAAGTGGGTGAATGAATCTGATACAAGGCAATCTTGTAAGGCTCAAGCCTTCTAATCTGTTCTTCAATAGAACGAAACATTTTTTTAGCTACTCTTGCTACTGGGTGCCACTTAGTTGCGATCACAACCTCATTTGGAGATGCCCCGCATTTACTCAACCCTTGCGACACACACCTCTCGGAAATCCCCCATCCATACATCTCAGCGGTATCAAACCAATTTAATCCACCCTCCCACGCGGTTCTTATTATATCGTCGCTTGGAACTTCAGCAAGGGAAGGCCAAAATTTTCCAGCTATCCCCACTCCGTTACTAAATTGCCAACAACCTAACCCAAGTGGAGTTATAAATATTTCACTGTTTCCCAGTCTTCTTTTTGGAAAGACCATATTTTAGATATCTCCTATCTCAAGTAACTTTTTACAAGTGCCTATCATAGAAATCTAACTTTAGTAAAGACTATCTTTTCATAAGGACTCTTTGCCCCGCATTCAAACAGTAATCCCACTTCTGAACTATTGAGCTGATACAAACAAGAATACGCCGAAGGACCTTCGTAAACCAAAACTTGCTTATGCCAACTTTTTCCCCCATCTCCACTAACCTTAACTGTCATCATTCTCCTTTCCTTTTTATCTGCTGGATTTGAAAAAATAAGTTTATTAGGATCTTCTTTAACTACTATAAGACTCGCTTGACAAATGGGCTCTATTAAGGCAGTGTCATACTCCACCGGACTCCAGCTTATCCCACCATCTAAACTATATGACAAAGCTCTGCACTCATAAGTTCTATTGTAATTTCTCATATTCAAAAGGAGTTTAGGAGGAGTAGAAATATCCACCACCGTAGGAAATGCTATCCCTGGCGGTGGGGAGGACTGAGAATATATCTCTACTACTTGACACTCATTGGTCTTTGGACCTATAGGCTGACTATATTTCCAAGATTTTCCACCATCATCAGAAAATATAACATGAGAATACCACTCTTTATCATTTTTATTTGCATGGTCACAAGGTATTACTATCCTACCTTTATATGGAGGAAACCTAAGCTGAATTCCTATGCCAGGTCCTGTAGCATACCAAGTCCAATCTGGATCCTTTGCCATTGTAGTTATTTCCTGAGGTGTTGACCATGTCAGACCATCGTCCACCGAGCGTGTAATAAAAACCCTTCTTGTATCTTTTGACTTACCGTTAATTATTTCCATTTCAGTATCATCACCTCTATTCCAGGTAATTAAGAGAAGTATTTCACCAGTATCTCTATTTTGCACTACACACGGATTTCCACAAGTATTAACACCATCATCCCAAATTACTCTCAAAGAACTCCAGGTCCGCCCACCATCTAAGGACCTTTTTAGAACAAGGTCAATATCGCCAGAGTCAGAAAGAGACTCTTTCCTCCCCTCACAAAATGCGAGTAAGGCACCCGATTTAGTCTTGAGTAAAGCAGGGATTCTGAAGGTATTGTACCCCTCCTCCCCAGAGATAAACACACTCACAAAGTCCCTATTTTGATCAGCCTCAATAGTAGGATTAGCAAGAAAATACATACTCAGTGCCAATATCAACAACGACTTACACTTATAGGGAAAAACCTTCTGCATATTATTTAGTCCCTTCTACTCACTTAAAAATATAAGGAGGTAGGATATACCTACCTCCCTCACATATTTAACAATTCAACTATTAAGAAATAAATAAAGGGCTACTTTGCAGAAGACTCCTTAAGTTCCTTTGCCACTTCGTCAAAAAACTTAACACACTGGGAAATTTCAGGTAAAGAATTCTCCCAATTATGCTCGTATTCAATTGAAAACACGCCCTTGAACCCCATTTTATACACCTCAGTAAGTAGTGCTTTCATATCCGCTTTTCCAGTTCCCCACACCGTATCATGAGCCTCCCTCTTACCAAACTCGTTCAAATCCTTCAGGTGAAAAGATATGATTCGCGAACCTAATGCCTTTATTGCATCCATTGGAACAATTCCAGAACGCATCCAATGTCCTGTGTCAGCACAGGACCCTATCATAGGACTCGCATTCTTTGTTACTTCGAGGACTCTATTGTAATCCCAATAAAGAGAAGGTTTTGGGTGGTTATGGATCGCCACCTTGATTTTATACTCATTGACGAGTTTATCTATTAGAGGAATAGCAGTTGCGGGGGGTTCAGAAACAATCGTTTCTATGCCCATAGCCTTAGCAAACTCAAATACTTTTCTGCATTCATCTTCATTGTTAGGAAGTCCTACAACTCCGTAGTTAACAAGCTTTATATTTGCTTGAGAAAGTTTATCCTTGACTTTCTTCTGCAATTCGGGAGAGAGATTATGGTCAAAGATAACATCACCCGTTTCCTGCGAAAGTTTTTGACCAGGGTAAGCTTCGATATAGTGTAGTCCAAGTTTCGCTACCTTATCGATGGCCTCAAAAAAAGTAAATCTGTTAAATGTGTATGCCTGACAACCTAATTTCCACCCGATAGCCTCAGCGTTAGGAGCCCCTCCCTGGTAAATATCTTCATCAGCAAATCCTCCTTTAGTGAGAAACACTACCAACCCTACCAAAATGATTACTAAAGGAATCGAAGTACTTAAGTTCTGCATATTTATCCC
This sequence comes from Candidatus Hydrogenedentota bacterium, assembly GCA_026415215.1. Classification (GTDB taxonomy): domain Bacteria; phylum Hydrogenedentota; class Hydrogenedentia; order Hydrogenedentales; family Hydrogenedentaceae; genus Hydrogenedens. The sequence goes on along the minus strand of JAOAHN010000029.1, from coordinate 15,641 downwards.
TTTCTCCTTGTAATGGTTGAGCAAATTACTATTTTAACTAACCTGGTTTGATAAATTATCAAAAAAAAAACCTTTTAAAGTCAATCTGAATCCCTTTTTATTCATCTCGCCTTTGGAAATTGAGAAAGAAGAAGTGCCATTACACAAAAATTTTTACACTCTGCTTAATTTTAAACAAAGGTTCCTCAGAAACACATCAGCGTGGCTTAAAATTTTGAAATGCAATTTTTACCATCGCCGACATTACACGATGTAACCTATCCTCTTGAGGTGTGCGTCTCCTTTTTTTATCCAGCGAATGAAAAGCTTTTAGCAACACACTTCTCTCTTCAGTCGTAAGTTCCGCTGGTTTATTGTTCCATATTTTTTTCAAGGCAGAGGTTAGTAGGAATCTGAACTGCTCTTTTAGTTCACTCTGCTTATTTATTTTTTCGCCAGATATTTGTTCCTCTACAGAGCCAGTGTTAGTTGATTCTTCCACCTTCATTTCATCCAAAATTTGGGAAATTTCACTTAAGGTAAGTTGTGACAATTTTTCGGAAGGCACGCTCAACAACTCCCTTGCAACATTAATACTGACTATCTCAGCTCCATTCAAAATATCCCCCTCTCCTTCAGACAACGACTCTTTACGGTCTTCCCTCCTCATCGTGTTAGAAAGTTCACAATATTTTCTTTTTAGTTCTGAAAGCCGTGTCTCCTTACCTTGTAATACTCCTCTAATCTCTATCAAAGATTTTTCGAGATTTTCTATAACACCCAACCAATGATTATAGTTAGCCTTGTCTTCTTTCAATTTCTCATCAGCTTTCTCGAGTAAATCATAAGTTTTTTGTAGTGCCTTCTTGTAATATTCTATAGATTTTTCTATTTCTGAGATTTCCTGCTGGATCAGTTCGATAGAATCTTTTCTTTCACCCTGCATTAACTAATCTCATCAAAAACATTAAAATCTTATTTCAAAATTGACAAAAATGTTGTCAACATCCTCTTCTTTTTTTACATCAATTTTAGTAACTCTTGCTCCTCGAGGTCCAGTATAACACCAGCGAATCATCTCTTCAACTTTTTCTGGTTGGCCTTCAAAAACAGCCTCTACAGAACCGTCCTCCCTGTTGCGAACCCACCCTTTCAATCCGAGTTGAAGAGCTCTCCTATATGTAGAGTACCTATAACCTACCCCTTGAACTATGCCATAAATTATAAGGTGTGCCCTCACACTACACTTCTCCCTTCAGTTTTTTATATCTTACTATATAATCAGGCAAAGTAACTCCAATCGCCGCTCTGCAGGCTTCAAAAGCAACCTCGGGTTCACGCGATTCAATAGTAGAAGGCAATATCTTTAGTAGATTTTTATCCCCAAGTCTAAAAATTAGCTTACACACCTCTCTTTTTACAGTTGAGGAACCTTCTCTAAGCAATTCCTGATATCGAGGCAAAACAGTAGGGTCCCCACCTTCATAAAGTGCAGTTATAGCTCTACCTCGATAGATTAAATTGACATCTGTAGGATTCTCCCTCCTGTTCAATCTTTCTCTTAAGTACTGCTGACATACCCAATCTTGCTCTCTCGCTAATAGAAGAGCTATCTCCGGTCTGAGGGTTGGTTTATCTTCAAATAATCTCGACAAAATTGCCCTTCCTTCTCTATCTTTTAAATATAAAAGGACCTTCGCAGCTCTAAAGGTGGCCATTGTCTCTAATCTTGGCAAGAGATGTTTTAACTCTTCCTTTACATTATCTCCACCGAGGGCCACTAAAGCATACACAGCGGATTCCGCCTTTTCTTCATTCGGGGAAGAAAGAAACTCAAATAATTTTGGAATTATTTCTTTCACACCCAACATCGCAAGTGCGCGAGCAGACGGACCGCTTATATCACCAGACCTATCCTGAAGCATACTCATTAAAGAGGGTATACCATCTTTGTAATCGACCAATCCGCTTAATATAGATGCCCTGATTCTTACTGCTCTATTACCATGTTCAAGACCTGTCCGAAGCAATGCAGGCGGAATTAACCTGCCGGCTAAGTATAGAGCAGTAGCAGAGGCAAACTGGGTTGGAACATCATTAGAATCTAAAAGCTGTTGAAGATAATTTTCCGCATCTTGTGAACCACGGCATACCAAAAGAGCAGCACATTCTACTTTTAAGTCTTGATTAGCATCCGAAGACTTAAATATTTCTTCTAATTTAGCCCAAGCCCTTTCTACTGTTACCCTATCTTCTGTCCTAAGCGTAACCCCAGGAAAGATATTCACTGGTGGCTTCTTTTGCTTTTCAGATTGAACAATTATCTGATCCACTTGGTCGCGAGTGTAAGTTACTCTATCTTCAACTTCCGACTCAAAAACAAGATAATCATCATGGATTTCTATTAGCCTTAGATTAACATCCTTAGCATTAGTTCCTTTTAAAATTATTGTGACTAACAACTTACCTTCCATGATTTCCTTCAAACTGTTTGCCCCTGTTATAGTTATACCTTCTGATCCAGTCCACCCATTAAAACACAATTGAGTAAAAAGAATAAGTACAACTATGGCATTATTGATGGAATTCATATATTTTTTCATACCTTAATTCCCCTATTGTAAATAGTGTGTAATTATCTCATATTTTATATTTCACAAGCACTTTCCAATATCCTTACATTTGAGAAAATACTTACTTAAACCAATCAAAATTCCTTTCTTTTAAGCATTCATCAAGAAAATCTTTAACATTGGAAAACGAAGTAACAAATGGATTTATAGCTAATGCCCTTAGTGCAGTTTTATACGAAGAGTTTATTATCGACTCCATCATCAGTCTATCACTTTCTTTACTCATTATCATCAAACCGCGAATAAAATCAGGTATTTTTAACTTTAATGAACAAGCATATCCATCCTTAGAAATCTTACAGGGGACTTCTACAGAAGTTCCCAATGGAAACTCACTAATGAAACCTTTGTTAGGAACGCATACTATGCTTTCTCCCGGATTATAACTACAAAGGTGTAATATTAATGGAACTATTATTTCATCATACCAAAAGGGATTACGCTCATACACAATGGAAGGGATGGTCTCCGTTGTATTCTGCTTATACAGCTTTAAAATTTTAGTCTCCTTTTCATATAAAATCTCTGATCTTAACCTCGGAGCCTTCTTCTGGTAATTTAGGTAAGCATCTCTACTAAGGTAAATGCTTAGAGCTCTTGAGGGAATGAGATTAAAATATCGAATAAAATCTTTATTAACTCCTTCAATGTTGAGTTCGTTAGCTTTTTCGACTACCTCTGACATTCTACTCTTGCCCTTAACTAACACATCACATACAAAACCGATATGGTATAAACCTATGTAATGGAGGCTTATCTGACACTCATCCACTCCCAACAATTCACTAATCGCTCGCCTATAAGATGGAATATTTTCACAGATCCCTATCACATTCTCCAAACCTGTATGTCGAGTAAACACATCCACAACTAAGCCCATAGGATTGGTCATGTTAATCAAATATGCATTCGGATTGACACTCTTAATACGATTTCCGATATCGACTATTACAGGGATTGTAGTGCAGGCATTAGAGAAACTGCCCGCTCCAAAACTTTCATCCCCTATCATGTTATGTTTAAGAGGCAATCGTTCATGAGATATCCTTGTTAACAATCCCCCAACCCTTATATGATTCAAAATTATTAGAGCATCCTTAACTCCTTCTTCTACGGAAACGGTGGAAGATATTTTTAGCGGATATCCCACATTTGCCACTAACTTTTTACAAAACCGACTAACTATTTCGAGCTTTTCCTCATTCCTACCTATTAATACAACCTCCCTAACTTTCACATTTCTGTGCATAAGTGCAGATATAAATACAGGGATATAAACACTACTTCCTCCAAGCACGGCAAGTCGTGCAATTACCTTAGTCTTAGACGGGGGTGCGAAATACTCCTTTCCTCTCACCCTCTTAACTCTCCATTAGCAAATTGGATATTATCTGGGTCTATTATAGACAATCCCTTAGCACAAAGGGGACACTCTTCAGGACTCCAACTTAAGAGCGATATTTCCGCCAGGCTAAAAAATGGAACATCGAATACTACCTTACCCGGATTCCTATTTACTATTGCACCAACCCCTACTACCAAACCTCCTCTCAAGTTGATGTGGTCTATACATTTCTTAACTGATCCACCAGTAGTGGTAATATCTTCCACTATAACTACTTTCCAACCTTTCCTGAACGGAAACCCTCTCTTCATAGACATTGTCCCGTCAGAGTCTTTCTCAAGAAAACCAGTCCGACAGGACAAAAATTTAGCTACCTCGTATGCGAGAACAATGCCACCCGTAGCGGGACCAACCACTAAATCAGGTTGAAACTTCTCAAATCTTTCCGCAAGACTCTTACAGAGTCTCTCAGTAATTTGTGGATAATGTGCAATTCTTGCAAACTGAAGAAACTTATCTCCATGTCTTCCGCTCGTAAACTTGAAATGACCTGATAATAGGGCCCCATAATCTGTAAAAATTTTTATCACATCCTCAGAGTTCATTCTCAATCTCCTCTACAAGTTTGTTATAAGCCTCCGATGGGTTCTTCGCCTTTAATATGGGTCGAGCAATTACAATTTTATCGGCACCAAGTTTAATAGCTTCGCTAGGTGTCATAACTCTCGCCTGATCATATGCCTCTTTTTCCCATGCGGGCCTTACCCCAGGAGTAACAATCATAAATTCTCCCTGGATATTGTCCCTCAAGATCCTAATCTCCTGCGGAGAACACACTACTCCATGTGCTCCTGCAGAAATCGCCATTTTTGCCAACCTGGTAACAGCATCTCCGACAGATTCATAAATACCAATTTCATTCCTTAATTCCTGCTCGTTGTGACTCGTAAGAACAGTAACTGCCAATATCTTCACAGAAGTTCCCTCTACAACTTCCCTGGCTTGTGCTATCATCTTCCTGCCACCTAAAGAGTGGAGCGTTAACAAATCCACACCCAATTCGACAGCAGATGACACCGCATTTTTAACAGTATTGGGAATATCATGGAATTTTAAATCTAAAAAGACTTTCCTACCATCTTTCCTAATAAACTCAACTACAGATGGACCGAACTTTGTAAACAGTTGACTACCGACTTTAAACCAAAGAGCATTTCTGCAAAGAGATAATATAGCCTCAACCTCTTCAAATGTAGAAACATCTAATCCTATCACAATCTTTTCATGAACAAACTTACTCATAAGAATAGCCAATCCTATTTTATTAAACCTATTATTGAATAACCAGACTACCTACAATTTCATTTACATCTTTCGCCCCATGTTCTATACAATATTGTTCTATACCTTTTAGAACCCTTATCGGAGCATACGGATCTCTAAAAACATAAGAACCAACTGCAACCACTTTTGCCCCTGCAATTAAAAACTCTATTGCATCTTCAGGATTACATATTCCTCCCATCCCTATGACGGGAATGTTAACTGCTTTACTAACTTCCCATACCATTCTAAGAGCAATAGGTCTAATACAGGGACCACTTAATCCTCCCACTATATTCTTTAACTTAGGGCGACGAGTTCGGATATCAATACTCATCCCCAAGAATGTATTAACCAGTGATACCGCATCAGCTCCAGATTTCTCCGCACTTATTGCAGGTTCTATTATATCGGTGACATTAGGACTGAGCTTAATTATCAAGGGCAATGAGGTTTTCTCCCTCACTGAAGCAGTGTATCTCCCAACCCACTCGGGAGATTGAGCAATAAGAGGACACTTATTACGAAAGCGTGGATCATGGACATTAGGACAAGACAAATTGACTTCTATAGCATCCGCACCATTTTCTTTCTCGAGCATTTCCGCAAGCAACTGATACTCTTCAAGATTAGTCCCATAGATATTAGCTATAATTGTGCAACCTTTATCTCTGAGAAAAGGTAATTTTTCTTTCAGATATTTCTCTATCCCTACATTTTGCAAACCGATAGCGTTTAGCATCCCCGCTGGCGTTTCAACAATGCGAGGGGGTGGATTGCCCAAACGAGGCTTTAGAGTAAGACTCTTGACCGTTATAGCCCCAAGCTGAGAAATGTCAAAATACTCTGAAAATTCTTCCCCATAGCCGAAAGTTCCCGATGCCACAGTGACCGGATTTTTTAAGGTAAGATTTCCAATTTTAACCATCAAACTGACTGACATTTAAATCTTCTCCCACTGAATAACTCGGGTATCGAAAATAGGGCCTTCCTTACAAACCCGTGCCATCATTTCATTTTCTATCTCATACTTTACGGGGACTACACAACCTAAGCATACTCCTATACCACACGCCATTTCTGCTTCTAAAGATGCATAGCAAATCCAATTTCTCTCTTCACAAATTTGGTGAACCTTTTTAATCATCTGTATAGGGCCACAGGCATAAACAACCGAGTGAACTTCTACCTTTAGTTTATCTAATACATCCGTTACTAATCCCTTTTCACCTGCGCTTCCATCTTCAGTAACCACATAAACCCTACATCCCATCTCTCTAAAATCTCTCTCACACAAAACTTGAGAATGAGTTTTTGCCCCTATAATTACATGCAGATTACCTCCCCTAATCCTAATTATTTTCTCGGCAAGTCCCGGAAATGGAGCTATACCAATGCCCCCTCCTACTATAAAAAAATCCTTAAAATCTAAATCTATTGGGAAACTATTTCCTAAGGGGCCTTGGACACTTATTTTTTCTCCTACTCTAATGGAAGATAATAGTTTTGTTCCCTTTCCTACCACTTTGTAAAGGATAGAGATAGAATCAGAGAACATCCTTTCTATGGACATTGGTCGTCTCAAGAAGGGATCCCAAGTCTCTGTAACCTCAATCATAACAAACTGGCCAGGTTGAGAAACCTCTGCCAATTCTTTATTCTTCAAAACTAATCTGAAGTGTTCTGGAGCAACTTCAGTATGAGAAGTAACTACACAATCGAATAGCTTCATCAAACTACCTTCTAAATTCTAAGCCCATTTGACTTCTAAGAAGATTTAAGCTACTTTTTATTCTCTCAGCCAATACATCACCTATTCCTTCAACTTCCATTAGTTCCTCTCTGGTAGCGTGCAAAATCTGAGTAAGATTTGTAAACTTAGCGACTAAATTTTCTATTAGCATAGTTGGGAGCCTATGAGTCATAGTAAGAATCCTATAACCACGAGGAACCAAGTACATATCCACCGCTCTCAAATTTGCTCCATATCCCAAAATTTGGCTTATATTTCCCAAATCCACTAACTCTTCTTGGGATAAATCTCGAATCTTTTGAAGAATGGTATTATAATCAAAACCCATTCTCTCTTTGTAGTAATCTTTTATAACAAGTTCAGCTTCCGGGATAGGGATTAAAAGTTCTTTTATTTGCATCTGCAGTAGTCTCCCCTCCGTGCCCAACTCCAATAACATCGGCTTTAATTCATCAGCAAGCCTTAGAACAACTTGAGTCCGTTGTATAGTCTTACATACATCATAGATAGTAACTATCTCCTGAAACTCCCTCATAGTTAAATCTTGTAAAGAGTGATTCATCGATACTAAAAATTTCTCTATTGTTTGAAGCGATTGCATAGCTTTGTTCATAAGGGTGTTTAATGAGGATAGCACATGCTTTCTCTCTTTCACATACAGAGTTACTGTAGAGCGTCTTTGAGAAACCGCTACTACTATACAATTTGCTTGCTGGGCCATACGCTGAGCTACTCTGTGCCTCGTTCCCGTCTCATCTGATGGAATCTTAGCGTTGGGCTTTAGAAATCTGTTTGCATAGAGAATTCTTGTCCCATCTGAATTAAGGATAATCGCCCCATCCATCTTTGATAACTCGTATATTAACTGGGGTTTTGCCTCCTCATTCAATTCTACTCCGCCCTCTGAAAGCTGTGATAATTTACGAGGTTCGCCAAAACACAGTAAAGCCCCCATTCCACTTTGGATTATTGCAGAAAGTGCCTCCCTAATCTTAGTTCCCGGAGCTACCATTCGCAGAGCCTTCTGAAAAAGTTCATCAGTGTCTGGAATATTTCTCATACTACCCCTCCATGTTCGACATAAACTCTATAAGTTCACGGATATTGTTAAGAGGAACAACTTTAACGCCAACGCAATCATTATCTAAAGGAGGATTCACATTTCCTACAGAAATGAAGCATTTTTGAAATCCAAATTTAGCAATCTCCCCCAGCCTCACTTTGCTTCCGTTCACTGGCCTGACTTCACCGCCTAACCCAATCTCTCCAAACGCACTGCACCTAAGGCTAATAGGAATGTCCCAGTAGCTCGATAGGATCGCCATTATTAGAGGCAGGTCTACAGCCGGTTCATCTATATTGATACCTCCTGTTACATTTACAAAGATGTCCCTATCACCAAAAGATAATCCCGCCCTTTTCTCTAAAACAGCAACCAATAAGGTAACTCTTTGCAGATTCAAACCAACCACACCTCTCTTAGGCTGGACAACATGACTTTTAGATACTAATGCCTGAATCTCTACTAACATGGGCCTTGTTCCCCCGAGGATAGGCATAACTATTGAACCACTTACACCCTCCACTCTACCATTCAAAAATAAAGCACTCGGCTCAACTATTTCCTTAAGTCCATCGCTCCCCATTTCAAAAACACCTATTTCTTGGGTAGAACCAAATCTATTCTTGTTTGCTCTCAGGAGTCTCAAAGAGTGTTTTCCATCCCCATCAAAATACAATACCGTGTCTACTATGTGTTCTAACACTTTTGGCCCTGCTATGTACCCATCTTTAGTAATGTGTCCCACTATTATCATCGGAATATCTTTCTCCTTCGTCTTCCTGACAAGTTCAAAAGTACATTCTCTTACTTGAGATACACTCCCAGGAACTGAACTTAATTCCAAATTACTTAGACTCTGGATAGAATCAACCACCACAAGAGAAAAATTATCACTATCGATAGTGCTCACCACATCTTGTAATGTGTTAGTCCCCAACATTAATAAGTTATTATGACAAGAGTCCAATCTTCGGGCCCTATCCTGTATCTGATGGAGAGACTCTTCTCCGTGAACATACAAAACTTTCCCGTTTTTTCTGGACCAAAATCCTGCTATCTGAAGGGCGAGGGTAGATTTTCCAATACCGGGCTCACCTGCTATTAGCACAGCACTCCCCTGAACAATTCCACCTCCTATAACTCTATCGAATTCTTTTATCCCCGATGACAACTTCTTCGAAGACAATGGCATCTGCAAATCGCCAAAATCAGTAATGGGAATAGGCCTCACTTCTTTTTGAACCTTTCCTCTATCACTTTTAACTCCTTCCTCCTGTTTCTCCACAAAAGAATCCCATGAGTCACACTGGGGACATCTTCCTAACCATCTTAAGGTAACCATTCCACATTCAATACATTCAAATAAGATTCTTTCTCGTGCCATAGACCTATAGTCTTCTTGTCGAATTTTCGGGAAAATCCAAGATAATTTATAATTCATTCTACATTTATAATATCTTAAACTTATTTTTTATCAAAATTAGGAGGTAGCAATGGAGGAATTGTTTTTTTTGAGTGAAGATGAGGTTCTCTACATTCAGGAGAAATTTAGCACCCCTATCTTCGTATATGACAGAGAAACCATGAAAAAATCAGCAAATGAAGTTCTTTCATTCCCAAATGCATTTGGCCTTACTGCCCGTTTTGCAATGAAAGCGCTCCCCACAAGAAAGATTTTACAACTCTTTAACTCTTGGGGACTTCACATAGACGCGAGTAGTGGCTGGGAAGTGGAAAGAGCTTTACTTGCAGGAATTCCGCCTTCTCACATCCAGCTAACAGCACAAGAAATCCCAAAAAATCTTAAAGAATTAATAGACAAAGGAGTTCTATTCAACGCATGCTCCCTAAGTCAATTAAGAACATACGGCGAAATGTTCCCAGGAACAGAGGTAAGTGTAAGAATTAACCCTGGACTCGGTTCAGGTTCTTCAAATCGCACGAATGTAGGTGGACCTTCTTCAAGTTTTGGTATCTGGTATGAATATCTCGACAAAGTATACGAGATTGCAAATAAATTGAATCTAAAAATTACGGGACTCCATACACACATTGGCTCAGGCTCTGACCCAGACATCTGGGTACATTGCGCACACTTAGCACTCGAAACAGCTTGTAAAATGCCGGAGGTTACTCGACTCAGTTTAGGAGGTGGATACAAAGTAGCAAGAATGCCAGATGAAAAAACGGCTAATCTCCAGGAAATCGGCAAAAGGATACTACCTGACTTTCTCCGGTTCGCTGAAAAATTTGGAAGAAAATTACATTTAGAGATAGAACCAGGAACTTACCTTGTCGCAAGAGCTGGCACACTAATATGTTCTGTAATAGATGTGGTAAATACAGGTCCAAGAGGATATAGATTCATTAAGATTGATTCAGGTATGACTGAGAATGTTAGACCAGCTATGTATGGAGCTCTTCATCCACTTATCGTAGTCCCAAGAAACAAAAAAAATTCTCATAAAATTGACCGCTTTATAGTCTCAGGACATTGTTGTGAGAGTGGTGACATATTTACTCCCAAAAGGGGTGATCCTGAAGGACTTGAGCCCCGAGAACTATTTGAACCACAAATCGGAGATGCACTCGTGGTAGAAGGATGCGGCGCCTATTGTGCAAGCCAATCCTGCAAAAACTACAATTCTTTCCCTGAATGTGGAGAAATATTGAGATTGGCTCCATTTGAATATGAATGGATTAGAAAGCCCCAAACTTTAGAACAAATAATACAAAACGAAATTTAGCAACTTATAAAAGGACATGCTTATGAACCCAACCGCTCTAATTACTGGTGCGAGTAGAGGAATTGGAAAGGGCATAGCTACATTACTCGCACAACACGGGTTCGACATAATCGCAGTAGCGAGAGACCCAGAGAAACTTAAGTATCTCAAGAGTGATATAGAAGAAAAATACCAAGTTAAGTGTGATATATTTACCCTCGATATAAGCGATTTAAAGGCTCAGGAAGTATGGTTTACAAATAACCTAAATACACTCTCTCAAATTAACCTCCTTGTAAACAATGCAGGCATTGCTCCCGAAAAAAGAACAGATTTACTTGATACTACTCCTGAGAGCTACGATAAAATTATGAACACAAATCTAAAAGGCCCTTTTTTCCTTACTCAAAAAATAGCCAGCCTAATGATAAAAAACACAAACCAAACTAACTCCCCGCGTTTTAGTAAAAGAATTATATTCGTTACTAGCATATCTGCAGTAACAGCATCTATAAATCGTGGTGAATATTGCATAAGCAAGGCTGGACTTAGCATGACTGCAAAACTTTACGCTACGAAACTCGCAGAATTCCAGATTCCTGTATTTGAGATAAGGCCAGGTATAATATCCACCGATATGACCGCAAGCGTAAAAGAGAAATATGATGATCTTATTTTCAACAAAAATCTTTTGCTCCAGAAAAGGTGGGGAACACCAATTGATGTAGCGAAATGCGTCCTCGCAATAGCTGAAGGTTATTTCGACTACGCAACCGGCAATATTTTCGAAATAAACGGAGGTTTCAGCATATCGAGGTTGTAAACATGAAAAGGGATGAATTAGCAAGACTCATAGATTTTACACTCGTCAGACCCAACGCAACCGAAACAGATATTAGAAACTTCTGCAAAGAAGCAGTAGAAAACAACTTTTACGCAGTTACCGTGAATCCCACCTGGGTCAAACTCAGCAGTCAATTACTAAAAAATACTAACACTAAGGTAGATGTTTGCATTGGTTTTCCCCTCGGAGCAACAACCCCTCAAACTAAAATCACTGAAACAGCAGAAGCAATTAACAACGGGGCGGACGAAATTGACTTTGTTATAAATATTGGAGCGTTAAAATCCGGATACACAGCATTTGTGGAAAGAGAAATTATAGCAATAGTAAAAACAGCGGGAAACATTCCTGTCAAAGTGATTCTTGAGACCAGTTACCTATCTGATGAAGAGAAAATCTTAGTCTGTAAGATGTCATTAAACGCAGGGGCATCTTTCGTAAAGACTTGTACAGGATTTGGGTTAACTGGAGCGACACCGGAAGATGTCAAACTGATGAGAAAAACTGTAGGCAACTTGATAGGCGTTAAAGCAGCGGGTGGAATACGTACATATGCAGAGACAGTTTCTTTAATTCATGCGGGAGCAAATCGAATAGGAACAAGTACGGGTGTAGATATATTAAAAGAGGCTCCAATATAGAGTAGTATGCTTAAATAACTTGAATAGTAAGAAATTAACTCAAGGAGGTTTAGATATGGACACTATCGAAGCATTAAGAACGAGAAGATCCATAAGACAGTATATCGATAAGGAAGTACCCAAAGAGCTACTTGAGACTATGGTAGATTGCGGAAGGCTTGCTGCAACTGCAAGAAACGAACAACCTTGGGAATTTATAGTAGTTACAGATAAAATACTCAAACAAAAAATAGCCGAAGCTACAGACCATGGGAAATTTATCAAGGACGCAGGAGCTTGTATAGTAGTAGTATGCAAAGATACTAAATATTATCTCGAAGACGGGAGCGCAGCAACGCAAAACATTTTAGTAGCAGGTAGAGCACTTGGGTTAGGAACCTGTTGGGTAGCTGGAGACAAAAAACCTTATTGTGACAACATCCTAAGAATACTAAATGTTCCACCGGGCTATAAACTGACAAGCCTAATAGCCGTGGGTTACCCTGCTTCTACTCCCAATCCCCCAAAACGCCCTCTTAATGAAGTTTTACACTGGAACGGATTCTAATTAGAAACTTCACTATATACTGCTAATGACTTTTGATTAAAATAATTATAAGTTGCATACTGTGCTCTAACAATTCCTTTACCGTGTGCAACATACCTGTTTGTCTGATGCTCATCCAAAATTCTTGCTTTCACATCATCCCTAATCTGAAAAGACATCATATCGAGAACTTCTTGCTTCAAGTTGGGATTATATACAGGAAATGCGCACTCTACTCTATAGTCAAGATTTCGCTCCATCAAATCTGCTGAAGAAAGATAAACTTTTGCCTCTTCTCCTTTACCAAAAATATAAACCCGCTGGTGTTCAAGAAACCTGTCTAATATCGAAATAGCATAAATATTAGGGTGAGAGGGCATAGCATAAGTAGTTCTTACCACTAAGTCTATCTTTACTCCTGCGTCAGCAGCCTCTCTTAGCCTTTTTATAATTTTAGCATCCGTGAGGTGATTAACCTTAAGAAAAATGTAACCTTCTTTCCCCTTTTCCTTTTCTGCATTTATTAATTTATTCAAGCCCCTTCTTAAATTAAAGGGGGACACTAACAGATGGCTAAATTCAGGAGGAGTAAGAGGTGGCAAGCCGGAGGAACGGTCAAGTACACTAAATAAATCTTCTATCTCCTCTACTATTTCCTCACTCGAAGTAAGTAAGAGACTGTCAACATATTGCTTAGCGGTGCTCTCATTAAAATTACCAGTAGATATTCCTCCAAATTTCTTGTCCCTTCTTTTGATTAGAATTAATTTGGCATGTACCTTCATCGGAGGAACACCATAGGACACTTTAACCCCTGCTTCAAGTAATCTCTCTGCAATTTGAATGTTATGCTGTTCATCAAATCTTGCCTGGAGCTCGATAGAAGCAAAAACCTTTTTGCCATTTCTTGCTGCATTCACCAGAGCATTCACAATTCTGGAGTTATTGGCAACCCGATATATTGTTATTTTTATTTCTTCTACCTCTGGATCTATTGCGGATTCTCTTATCAATCTAACTACATTATCAAAAGATTGATAAGGGTAGGTTATCAATATATCTTTCCTTTCAACCACATCTAATATCTTTATTCTCGAAACATCCAATTCAGGATGGGGCGCAGGAGGAAGAGGTTCAAATAATAATTCTCTTCTTCTCGCAGGGAATTTCATCAAATCCTTCATGTTATGATATCTACCACCTGCTATTACAGTATCCTCTTTAGTTATTTTGAGTTCCTTAAGCAACTTCTTGCAGAGTTTTTTGGGCATCTCTGAATCATAGTGAAAACGAGTCGGTCTCCCTCCCTTCCTTTGCTCCAATACTTTCCGCATTTTTCGAATATACCCTTCGGAAAAATCATTATCAATATCAAGCTCTGCATCCCTCGATATTTTAAACTCATAAGCTCTTATATCTTCATACTGGAATATATAGAAAACCTCATTTAGAAACACTCTAATTACATCATCAACATACGCTATGTTCCCGCTTGGTAATTCAATAAAGCGAGGCAAAGTTGAGGGTATTTCGAGAATAGCATACCTTTTCTTTCCTCCCATATCCATCTCCACTGCAAAATATAATGCTCCGTCAATTATAGGTGGGAGTGGAACACTATCTTGAATAAGCACTGGCACGAGAGTATCTAAAATATTTTCCTCAAAATACTCGGAAAGCCATTGAAATTCTGATGGAGATAAATCTCTTATCTCATCTTCCGTTAGTAACTTTATCCCATAACTTTCCATCTCAAATATTATGTTTGCATAAGCCTCCCTAAACCTTTCGTCAAGTTCCCTTGAAAAATCTCCTATAATCTCTAACAAATGAGCCATATCCTTTTCACCCATTTCGAGCCTTCTTTGAACCCCTGCCACTCTAACTTTGAAGAACTCATCCATATTTGAAGAGAATATACCCAAAAACTTGAGCCTCTCTAATAACGGATTGCGATTATCTTCTGCCTCCTGAAGAACCCTCTCGTTAAAGGATAAGACTGAAATTTCGCGGGTATGGTATAGTTTTTCTTTGCTAATCATAAAAAGAAGTCTATGCCCTTATTTTCTAAGGCAATCTCATACAATTTCCTCTTGCCTAAAGAGAATCCAGGGTATTCTATTATACAATAAATACTACCTAAATGAAGCAGAAACCATCCTCTCCATTGGAACAGGGGTAATAATGGCCATAATTGAACATCTGAATACATCTCAGAAGCTCACTCAAAGAAATAATCCAGTCTGGTGGATTATAGTCTGAAGAATGGTAGGAACAAGTCTTATCGCCCTCAAATCCAGGGGCGTATCCATCTTCCGCAGAAGAATCGCAATGGTATCCCCCACTATTAAAATGCTGAATCACCCTTAATAACTCTTCCAAATCTATCCTCAAATTTCTGTTAGTATCCGCCGAGCTATAATATTCTACTTCTCCATCGAAAAGTCCTTCCATTTCCCCATCTCCCTCAATCCTTCCTTCCAAACCTCCTTCACTGTAGCCCTCCCCCTCGTAATATCCTTCTTGGGATCCCCCCTCTAAATATCCCTCATAGAGACCTTCTCCCTCTGTAGATCCTTCTAAGCTTCCTTCTGTAGCTCCATCACCTTCAAAACTCGTATATGGCGGATAGGATAAGTAGTTCGAGGGAACGAAATCCGCCGGGGTTCCTCCTCCCCTTGAAAGCCCAGCTATGAATCCTCCGGATTCACATCTCAACCAAGTAATAGAAATTCTACCATCGTAACCCATCTCGAGTTGAACATTTACATAACCGCCCCCTCCATATTTCGGAACATTGCTAAAGGT
>JAOAHN010000145.1 GCA_026415215.1 Candidatus Hydrogenedentota bacterium | reverse complement strand
ACTTATTTCACATACAAACCTAATATTTGAATATTCAAAACTATCTCAAAAAAAGGATATAGAAAACTTTAATCTATCTGAAGAAAAATGTCCTTTAGTCCCACTGGCTATAGACCTTGATAGATTTAGCCCGGAGCGAGATCTCCCGGATATCCGAAGCCAACTCAAACTCTCTCCTAATGCCATACTAATAGGTATTGTGGCAAGAATACAAGCCCACCGGAAATACGAAATGCTTCTACACACAGTTTACACACTCTTACAAGAAGGATGGAAGATATACCTCGTCATAATAGGAAGGGGGACCAAACAAGAAGAGCTCGTTATAAAACCCATAAACCAACTCGGTATAAGAGAAAATGTAATATTTGCTGGATATTTAGATAAAGATGATTATGTGGCTATGCTAAAAGCAATCGATATAGGTGTTTACCTTGTTCCTGGAACTGATGGCACCTGCAGAACTGTTAGAGAATTCATGGCTATGGGTAAGCCGGTAATAGCAACCAAAGCGGGTATATTACCTGAACTGGTTGATAATATGAAGACCGGAATCCTAATAGATGATAACATTGAAAGCTTATACACTGCTATCCGCGAACTATGTGCCCATCCACAATTAAAAGCTGAACTTGGCAATAATGCTCGAGCAAAAGCCTTTTCTCAATTTTCTCCCTCATATCAAGCCCAAGTAATCAGCGAGTTCTACACCCGAATCTTAGAAAACTTTTAACCTTTATTTTTCCCTATTACCCTACAATATACAAGTGAGTATAAAGTGTAAAGGTAAGTAATGCACTGCGGACAAATAGGTCGCACTCATTGAAATAATAAAGTTATCAAATAAAATATGTTTTGCTATGACGAAATTTAGGAACCTTATTATAACTCCTTCCTAATCTACCCCAACCCCTTATATCAAAAACTTTATAAACCAATATCTTAATAATACATTTTTCCTCTCTAACAACTGGATCTCATATTTTTAACCCATTTTTACAAAGTTATATCTAACCATCCACAAAAATTAGACTTCACTTATCGAGATGACTATAATAATAAAGCAAAATCAGCATATCTCAATTAGATTCTCAAGTAAATCCTAAAAAGGATGAGTATGAAAATACTTGTAACTGGTGGAGCAGGATTCGTTGGTTCTAACATATGTATTTACCTAAAAGAGTTCTATCCTGATTCTTACATCGTCGCTTTTGATAATCTGCATCGAAGAGGATCCGAACTAAACCTAAGTAGGTTAAAATGTAAAGATATTGAATTCATCCATGGGGATATAAGAAATCCAGTTGATCTTTTACAAATTCCTCAGTGTGATTGGATTATAGAATGTAGCGCTGAGCCTTCTGTATTAGCGGGTTACCATTCTTCCCCACATTACCTAACACAATCAAATCTAATGGGTGCTATAAATTGTTTAGACTGGGCAAGAGAAAACCACTCCGCATTCCTTTTTCTTTCAACGAGTAGGGTATATCCATATACTATTATTAACTCCTTACCTTATG
This sequence comes from Candidatus Hydrogenedentota bacterium, assembly GCA_026415215.1. Taxonomy (GTDB): domain Bacteria; phylum Hydrogenedentota; class Hydrogenedentia; order Hydrogenedentales; family Hydrogenedentaceae; genus Hydrogenedens. The sequence continues at coordinate 23,255 of JAOAHN010000145.1, read as the reverse complement.
TAGAGACTGAAACTCGATTTATCCCTAAATATGAAGAAATCTCCCTACCGGGCATATCACCAAAAGGGATATCTGAAAAATTTCCATTAGAAGGTGCCAGAACATTATATGGTGCTACGAAGCTATCTGCCGAAATCATTGCATTGGAGTATGCGGAGATGTATGATATCCCAGTAATAATCAACCGGTGTGGAATTATAGCGGGACCCTGGCAAATGGGGAAGGTTGACCAGGGCGTGGTAACCCATTGGCTTGCTCACCATATTTCAGGAAAACCGCTCACCTACATAGGGTTCGGCGGATCCGGCAAACAAGTGCGTGACCTAATTGATATACAAGACCTTTGCAAACTAATCATTTGGGAGATAGAAAATCTCTCTGTGGCAAATAAAAAAATCTTCAATGTAGGCGGAGGTACAGAGCGTAGTTTTTCTCTATGCGAGCTCACCAATTTTGCTCAGCAAATAGTTGGAAAATGTGTCGATATAAGTTATGATCCCGACACTCGCCCCGGCGATGTAAGCTTTTATTTAACGGACACTTCTTATATAGAATCTATCTCTTCCTGGAAACCTGAGATACCCCTTCCTACAACTCTCGAGAAAATAGCCAAGTGGTTAGTAGATAACTCTGAGTATCTAAAAGGTGTAGTTCTGTAAGTAAAGGCTATTTCAATTACTAAGCCATTTATATTAATATATTATTCATTTTCAATGAAGATTTCTATCGAAGCTAAACATTAAGGAGTATTAACATGAACACATTTAATGAAAAACCTTCACCACAAGAAGTGTTAGAAAATCTCCTGCAAGGAAATAATAGGTTTATAGAGGGAAAACCTAACCATCCCCATGTAAATGTGGAAAGGAGAAAATTAGCTTCTTGTGCATCACAAGCAAACTTTGCGGTAGCGACTGTGCTTAGTTGTTCCGATAGCAGAGTCCCTCCTGAAATAATATTCGACTGTGGAATAATGGATTTGTTTGTTGTTCGGCTCGCTGGAAATGTATTATCCGAATGTGCACTCGCCAGTATTGAGTACGGAGTTATTCATGTAAATACCCCATTACTCCTTGTTATAGCCCACAGTCAGTGTGGAGCAATTACCGCAGTAGTTGATGAATTTCTCAAATCTAACGACGGATCTCCCCCTAAAAACCAATCAGAGCCGAATATTCAAAAATTGCTAAACTTACTTGCCCCTACCGTTAATGAGACTTGCAAATGCAATAACAACCTACCTAAAGAGGAACTCGTAAATCTATCTGCAAAAGGTAATGCAAAAAATATTGTTGAGCAGATCTTGAAACTGAGCCCGGGTATTAGAGAGTTACACAACAATGGGACAATCAAAATTGTTCCTACTTTCTATGAATTAGAAACGGGACGGGTTCATTTGATTTAATACACCTCAAAAATTATTGTAAAGTCATAAACCTGGAAATATAGGAACACACCTATGGGAAGTAAAGAACTAAAAGTCATCAACCCTTATACGGAAAAAGAAATTTACTCTTTCCCTATGGACACTGTGGAAGAAGGATACAAGAAGGTCGAAAAGGCATATAAGGCGTTCCAAGAGTGGCGGTGGAGTTCATTTGAAACCCGCAGGGAAGTTTGTAGCAGATTCATGGTGGAATTTGATAAACAGAGGGATAAAATCGCTAAAGAAATCACAGAACAAATGGGAAAGCCATTATGGCAATCTCAAAATGAAGTGAACACCATGCTCGATAGAGCAAGATATATGATTGAGATCGCAGAGAAAACCCTTAAAGATGAGTATCTACCAGGGAAACCTGGATTTGTAAGGTATATTCGTCATGAGCCTATAGGTGTAGTTTTAGATATAGCCGCATGGAATTACCCTTTACTAATAGCAGTAAATGTAGTCGTGCCTTCGGTTATGGCAGGGAATGCTGTTTTAATTAAGCATGCAAGGCTAACGCCACTTTGTGGGAAAGCCTTTGTAGATGCATTTGAAAAAGCAGGAGCTCCCGATGGATTAGTTCAGGACATCATAGCAGACCATCAAGTCGTGGATGCCATAATAAAACATCCCCAAATAGGCTTCGTCTCATTTACTGGGTCAGTGAGAGGGGGACATGAAATTGTCCAAAGCGCTTCAAGCCGTTTTATAAATCAGGGTTTAGAGCTTGGTGGAAAGGATCCGGCCTATGTATGCGCCGATGCCCCATTCGAGTTCACTGTAGCAAATTGTGTTGATGGGTCATTTTACAACGCGGGACAATCTTGCTGTGCAGTGGAGCGGATATATGTCGAGAAGTCTATCTACAAAGATTTTGTAGAAGCATTCATCGAACTTACTAAGAAATATAAACTGGGAGACCCTATGCAACATGATACTACCCTTGGACCGTTGGCAGTGTCATCCTCCCGGGAATTCCTAAAAAAACAAGTAGAAGAAGCAGTGGCAATGGGAGGGAAATTAGTAGTTAGCCCCGATGAATTCGATAAACCTTCCCACGGCTGGTTCTTTGCTCCCGCCGTGGTTATAGATGCACCACAAAATTCCTCCCTAATGCAAGAAGAGAGCTTCGGACCTGTGATTGGCATATTACCCGTAGAAAATGATGAAGAAGCTATAGAATTAATGAATGATAGCCCTTATGGACTAACTGCATCTATCTGGACGCAAGATCTCGAAAGAGCAAAGAAAATCGGTGAGCGGATAGAGACCGGAACCTTCTATATGAATAGATGCGATTATCTGGACCCTGCCTTACCCTGGACTGGCGTTAAAGACACAGGAAGAGGAGCTACTCTCTCACATTATGGATATTATCAGTTAACCCAACTAAAAAGTATGCACTTACGAACAAAATGGGATTAGTGTTACCCCCCTGTCAAGTAAATCTCGATTTAGTATCGTCCTTAAGCTATCCGGAAACATTCTATTGTAATGACCTTTTCCACCGCCTCATCTCGCATTGGGGCGATACTTTGATAGTGCGGGTCTTTTAAGAAATTATAGTAGTGTTCCATAGTAGGCCACTCTATAACACAAACATAATCGGGTTTAAAATCTCCCCTTATTACCTCCTTAGGTATCAACCCCACTAATCTCCGGGCTCCATACTTTACTGCAATCGGATTTGCAGATTCGAGGTATGTCCGGTATCTTCTTGACCCATAAGGTTTTTTGAACCAAACCGCTTGAAGAATATAAGTAGGCTGGTTATTCCTAACTTGTTCACTTTCGTTCATATCTTTGTCCACAGCCATTCTCCCTAATAATAAATTACCACAAAACAATCCCCATAAATAAAAAATTTGTAGGTATTCAAAGGGTTCGCTCACATAAAACAAAGAGGAAGAAAACAATCTCAACTAAATTAAACTTTTCCTAATTTTACTCGAGATGAAAATTTACATCTATTCGGTTCGAATAAAACTTTCAAAACTATTGCATCTACCAATTTAAACTTATTTATAACCTCATTGAATTTTTGTTCATCTCTGATCCTAACAAGTTTAGATAACACTAAAGGCTCTAAACCTTTTGATACATTTTCTATGATAAGTCCTGGCTTTATCTTAAGAATAATATTACCGGTCTCCCAGTTAGAGGTATTATTTAGTAGTGTAGATAGCCATTCTCTCACCTCTACTGAATTTCCTACCACTAAAGTATCACCCTCACAAGAAAAAATCCAATCTGCTTCAGAACTTCCAATAAGTGGCAATCTATACTCATCTACTTTATTAGTTGACATAAATCTTTGGGGCTCTCCTTGAAATAGCACTGGAAGATTAAAAACTCGCTGAGAAACCAAGTTCCATTGTTCCCTAATTATACTCCCACCAAATGCCACCTTCGGTATAAAAGGAACTATTTCATCAAAATAGAAGGAATCAATACTGATATAAAATTCATCGTTGAAAACTCGAATAATTTCCTTGATAACCTCTGTTATTTCGATAACTTCTCCCTTTTTAGGTTCGAGCAATTCCAAATCCGCCTTAGATGCTTCAATAGCATTAATCCAAGTTCTCAAAGGAACATTTGTATAACATCCTAAAAAGAAAGGTGTTTCAATTTGGCTGTTCCTCAACTTACCCGGATTCAATTCCCCAAAAAGAAGTGTCCACGGTTCTTCTATTTTATATTTCAGGTCGAGTATTCCATCAGTAAAGATCTCTGACTCAGAAATATCTATTGAAAATTTCAAACCTGATAATTCGACTCCGTTCATCTCATAGCGTGGTTTCATACTTCCCCACGCTTCAATACCCATAAAGTTGTCTCTTTTACTCACCCTCTCAGGTAAGGCGGTTTTCTCTTTTTTAGATTTAGTTACTACTTTTATAATGTTATCCCTCGAAGACGAAAGTATTACTAACCTCCCTTTTCGCGTATGGCATACTCCTAAAGAACTTGAATAATATAAGTCTATGCCTCCAGCCCAGTCATATTCTACATTCCCAAGTAAAGTATATAGATACTCAATCACACAGCCCAGTCTTGAGAGTTTAATAATAACCAGGTAAGTTTTAGGATCGGTAAGCTCATCAGCTGATAGATAGAAAAAATCACAAATTAAATGTTTAGTTACCCATAAAGGTATGCCCTGCTCACCTGATAGAAACCTGCGAACTTGCTCTAATTCTACATTTCCATCCACAAATTGCCAAATAGAAGATTTCAATAACACATCACAATTTTGCATCAAATTAGGAGAAAAGATTTGAAAATTTGGAGAGGGAGGCAGAAATTCTTCCGGTCTGTGAGAATCTTTGGAAATCCATAATACCCAGGATGAGACAAATATAAAAGCTACTACTACGAACCAAAACAACTTGCCAAAAAAACCATTACTCTTCTTCCTCCCACTATGCAAATCACGAGTATATACCCTTATAGTCTCGCTCATTTTTCTTTCTTTCACTCAATAGTCACACTCTCAAATTCTGTAGGTTCTCCATTCTCTCCTCGAATCGCGACCCATAGTTTCTTTGCATTAGGCTCAAAAACTACGCTAAATCTACTACTCACATTCCAAATGTTAGCTTGGGAATCTCCACTTACTCGAAGGGTAATAAACTGTTTCAATTCATCAACGCTCACTATCCTCTCTTCACCAATCCTCTTAATCAGGGCAGTGTATCTTAATTGAGCAGTCTCACTTGCTAAGTTTAGACTTCCACAGCCTAAAACTATCCCTTTTTCTTGCCCACTTTCTTTTAACTCCTCAGGAAATACAGTAGCAGTCCACTTATTGTCATTTCTCTTTCCACCCAGAAGTATGTGGTATCCATCTGGAATCTTACATTTCCTTATCTCCTCTTGGGCTTCCTCAAATTTACTAACTGCACCCAAGATACTTTTCAAAGTCATCTCTAAAGGGGGGCTCTCCTCGTGTAGAGGAATGCCATCTTTAATCTCCTTAGTCACTGAGACTACAATCCCCGCTTCATTCATTCCGCTCAAAAGTCCTGCGAACCAGGGAAAGCCAACTTCGAGGAATCTCAGCCCATTTGCCGGTGAGTGGAAAATCACTAAGGGCAATTCATCTAAATCCCAATCAACAGTATGAGCAAGCAACAAATCACTCGCCCCTGCTCTTTCTCCAAATATACCTACCGCAGTGCATAAAGGCGTATTAAAAAGTGGAGAGTAGTCTCTCGCTGTCCTTATGTTAATGGCATTTTGAAGTAACCAAACTTTATCGAAAGGAAGACCTGCTCCATCTGAAATCCCTATAACCTCACTTCTTAACTCCTCTTTCAATTTTCCAGCCCAGGGTCTAACTGAGATTGCTATGAATGGAATAAGTAGATTTGATGCGTCTAAAATCGAGTAAGGAATGAAAGAAAATAATCCACTCTGAGGAACATATTTCCCTTCGCTCACCGGTCGGGAAATTAATTCTTCAAACCTTTTTTCTATAATTTCCTTGGTAAAAATACCTCTTTGTACTCCTCTTTCATAAGCGGAGCCTGAAATTTTTAACAACTTTACCCCATTTGATAACTGATTAGTTTCTCCAACCCCACTGCTATCTGTCTCACCATAATGTATACCGAGTGTCTCAAGGCATTCTTTCAGAACCCATTTCTCCGCCTGTGTACCATAAAAGTTCATACCCGCTTCGTAAGTTCTATCAAAAAGTAAACTTACAGGAACAAAATATAACAAGTAATCATTTGCTAATCCCACAGTAAAGTGGTAATTATAACCTCCACCTATTGCATGCTCACGGAGTTTCAATGCAAATTCCACACAAAGCTCACCTGGGAAAAAAGAGATTGCCAAATCATTGATTATAAGCGCCTGTAATATAGTTTCTCTCGGCATAAATTCGGCGATAGAAGGGGGAGTTTGAACCCTCCTCGTAACTAACTTAATCCTGGCATCCTTATAAACGAGATTCTTCTTCGCCTCCCATACTTTTTGAGCTAAAAGTCTACCCACTTTTTCAGTACGCGCCCATCCTGAGGTCCCCTCCGGAGCTTGAATCGTTTGATTACCTTCCGCCCCGTTCAGGAAAAAGGGAACACATCTCCCTGAAGATAGTGTCTCAATCTCTAAGTAATAAAATCCTGGATAGTCCGCAGAAAATGAGTAAAAGTCTTCCTCGCCGATAGAGGTAGGATGTCCTGCCATATTTGCAATAACTGCAACATCATTACCACTTGAATCCTGCACCGCAATAATTCCAATTTGAGGATCAAAGGGCCCCCCAGAATATCGTCTGTTACAGGTTAGATCTTGCTGATGTATAACCCCATATCCTATTACTGCCGGCTTTTTGTTCTCCCGAGCAACTCTAATTGTCTCTGAAATTTTTTTAGCTGTGCTTTCTACTAACTCCGGAATATACCTACCCGATACAAACCTAATTGGGTAGTTCGGCTCCATTCCTCCGAACCCATTATGTGTATGGGTGGCGGTAAGAATAAGGTTCTCTTTTGGGAAGTCTTCGGGAAGCAATGTCAAAAGCCTTTCCCGCAAAGTTCTATCCACCACACATAGGTCTAATGATACAAGGATTACCTCAGTTTCTCCATCAGAAATGTACAGAGCATGAGCCCATAGAGGATCGTGCTTACTTATAGCACCCCTACCAAACCTAGCCCCATAACCGTTGAGAGGAACTCCAAGTTCCGGGGTGATTTCTATTTTGCTTGTCCCAGCTATTATTGCTAAGGAATCGTATGATACAAATACCGATAACCAGCCACAGATAATTATAATAATCTTTAACGATGTTGCTCTCATATAAAAAACATCAAAATTTAGTAGAAATTATTCTAAGGTAACATAAAACATATTCTCTAAGAAGATTTTATACACCCCTAAATTGTGGCGTTCTCTTGTTTAAGAAAGCATCAACTCCTTCTCTGGCATCCGCAGTGCGAGCACATCTCTCAAACGCCGTCTTTTCATTATGAGGACTGCTGTTTGGTTCAATTGCCCGCAATAAATATAGTTTAATCAATTCTTTCAAGGCTACTGGAGGTTTTTGAGCAAGGAGATTTGCTAACTCCTGAGCAGAGCTCTTCAACTCCTCAGGCGCAACTAATTTACTAACTAAACCAAATTGTAATGCCTCCTCAGCACTAACATTTCTCCCGGTAAGCAGGACTTCCATTGCACGCCCTTCACCTATAACACGAGGAAGCCTATAAGTCCCACCCCAACCAGGAATTATCCCGAGATTTATTTCAGGTTGGCCAAATACCGCATTTGTTGACGCTACTCTAATGTGACAAGCGAGCGCTAACTCACATCCACCTCCAAGGGCATACCCATTTACTACTGCAATTACAGGTTTCACGCAACTTTCTATCCTGTTCATCGTGCGAATACCCTGCGCCAACATCTTATCTTCCCCCATAGGATCGTCGAGGTCCTGGGCAATCGTAGGGATATCAGCACCTGCAGCGAAAAAGCGACCTTCTCCACCTGTGATCAATACAACTCTAACCTCTGGATTATTTTCAGCTTCTTCCACTGCATTATAAATATCCAATAAAAGTTCTTTAGAAAGAGCATTTACTTTGGGACGATTCAATGTAATCCAGAAACTCGACTCAACTTTCTCCGTGACAACAAACTGATAACCCATCGTTATACCCTCCTTTGGCGAAAGTTAGTAAATTCAGTCTACCAGAAAACCAACCATAAAGAAAAGTTAAACCATTCATTCCTAAACTGCATCTTTTCTCGATTTAAAAATCTCTTAAAATTCTCTATTAATTATAAGTATTTTAACTAAAGAGCAGAGGAAACTTTTAACCAATTACCGGTGAGCAAAAAGCAGTTCTAAGTGGCATTATCAGTGGCGTTATCTAAGTCTCAATAATATGTATGTATCGTTTATTTCAGTATTTACCCAAACTTACTAATAAAGGAGGTATCTCCCATATTCAACATACTCTTTACTTTATCAAATAAGCCCTTTGCGTTTGGGTGCCCAAGCATAACCGCTACCCCAAGATAGATAAAACTCTCAAGCAATTTCTGCTCTTTATAATAACAGTACCCGAGAACATAAAAAGCTTCTCTAATCGGAATCAAATCTTCCATAACAGACAATAAAATCGGCTTCGCCAAGCTCAGCTTACCTTCATAAATCAACCTAATACTTTCCGTTATTCTCTCATTAGGAGGCCTGTTTCTCATAGTCTTATACAGCCCAGTGTTCGTCTCAGGGGAGCGCACAATATTCTCAGGAGTAACTTTTATCTGCCTACCACAAACACCGCAGGTCATCAAAGGGTGCAGTTCAGGATTAACCACTGAGAAAGTTTGACCGCATTGGCACACGACAAGGTATTTATTATCATTTTGAGTACTTTTTTCTAAACTCATAACTTTCATCCTCCTTACTCGAAAATAAGCAATATAATCTACTGCTTTTATCAAAATTATTATAAAACAAAATTCTAAAAACGACTATAAATAATTTTTTTTCTAAAATATTTTTAAAAGAAGAACAAAAAAGTAATGTCTTTGAGATTAAAAAGGCTCAGACTGGTGTTTTAGGATGCCATAGGAGTAGATAATAGCATCTTGAGGACTTTTTCTTGCTACGATAATATCTCCTGTATTCAGGGCTACGAATTCTTGAGAGTTATCGTGGGCTAAAACAGCAGGACCCCTCGTAATTTTCACCTCCAAAACAGATTCTTCAGGTAGAATCATATGGGTAACAGGCTCATTTGTAGCCATAAATGCCACCCCGATTCCCCGCCAGAAAATACCCCTTGTAACATTGGAAAAATAAGCAGTGCTTCCAAAGGGCGTAGAAATCATAAACCCATCACCAAGTATCTCCCGTTCATTTCCCTCATAGGAAATACCGTCTATCCAAAGCTTAAATCTAAGAGCGGTATTTATCCTCCCCTTTTCTACTATTACCTCGTTAAGTGCTTCTATAGTTGTAGCAGGATCTGCATTACCACCAATGTATATAGTACACTGCAGTTTTGTATATCTATATGGTATAAGCCTCCCTTCAGCAAGCCTGCGAATAACCTCTTCGGGCGGATGGGGAATACATCTATGGCCCCTGCTACTATTCAGGATGGGAACCTTGGGAACACAGGGATAACTCAACTCTGCTGAAATTAAAGTCCCATCACCACCAAAGGTTATTATAAACTCGGGATTTTCGGTAACGAGTTTTATCCGTGAATATTTCTTGCATATAGGAATAAGTGATTCTACACCATTACCGAAGAGCATAACTCTAATGCTGGATTGGGACAAATTTTTATCGATTGACAAATTTATCTCATTTTCAGGGGTTTCTATTCCCCCTATATTCCTAATCATTTAAACCACTTACCCCTATATCTTTTCCGATAGTGTGTACTCTACAAATTCTTGTATCTTCTCCTGGTCTTTTTCATCAATCCTTGTGAAAACAATCCCTACTTTGAATTTATCATCCCCCATTTCATCCCTATCGCACCTTACCACTACCCCCTCAGCTGAGATTCTATGTTTAAATGGTTTAGGAAGTTCGATAACAATTTGTAAACGAGTCATAATGGGGACGGGTTGAATTGTATGACATAGTAATCCATTTGCACTAATATTATCCACATGATTAAGGATTCCAGGACCATCTACCTCGATAGGAAGGTTGAGTCCCCTTTTACTCCGAGGATATTTCCTCCTCTCTTCAGGGCTTACATGATGTGTCATTATCTACCTCCTCTAAAAAACATCCTTATAATATGAGCATATTTATATTTTCACATAATACACCTATAATACAATAAATTATACACAATGTATACCCAATACCCCTATCCTTTTTGAAAATCAGTATGACTTTTGGATACTATGTGAAAATATGTTTTATACTACTTTCAGCTCAGGAGATGGGGTTCTCCTCTAACTGCCCTCCGAGGCTAATAACTCCTACAGAATCTATCCAAGTATAACCTATAACTTCACAGGGCTTTGTAAACTCGAGAAGGGATATTTTTATGGAAAGTATTTACTTATCAGCGTCAATCTGGCTATTTTTAGCATTGCTATCTGCCGTTATAGCCTACCATTTGAGACTTTCAATTGCACTGATTGAGATTTGCGTAGGAGTAATCGCGGGATACATCACAAATAAATATCTTGGAGCGAATGTATTGGACGGTAATGAGGAATGGGTGAAGTTCTTAGCAGGTAGCGGAGCAATCTTTCTCACCTTTCTCGCAGGTGCAGAATTAGATCCAACTATAATCAAGGCGAAATTTAGAGAGGTAATGATAGTAGGAACTATTGGGTTCTTGTCTCCTTTTATCGGATGCGCACTATTTGCCTACTTTATTTTAGGTTGGGATTTACAGGCTAGCCTATTATGTGGAATAGCCTTATCTACGACATCTATGGCAGTCGTGTATGCGGTGATGCTTGAAACAGGGCTTAATATGACAGAATACGGTAAGGGTATATTAGGAGCATGCTTCGTAAATGACATAGGAACAGTATTAGCTCTGGGGATTGTTTTCGCTCCATTCACTTATAAAACTATTGTTTTTATAGTGGCTTCGGTTCTTTTCCTCGGCTCATTCCCATATATTACTAATGTTTTAACCAAAATCTACGGGAACAGAACCGCAGCAATAAGAACCAAGTGGATTTCATTCTCTCTTTTCGTTTTAGCAACTTTAGCCTTGTGGTCTGAGAATGAACCAGTTCTTCCAGCCTATCTCACGGGCATGGTATTAGCGGAGTTTTGTCAAAGGAATCATTTGTGGCTGAGAAGACTTCGCACACTTACTGTGGGTTTTCTGACACCATTCTATTTTTTAAGGGCGGGTACTTTTATATCAGTTCCTGCGCTCCTCTCTGCTCCAATTATAGTGCTAGCTCTATTATTTGCAAAGGTAATCTCAAAAATATTCGGATTATACCCCGTTATTGCTAAGTTTCGTGAGAAGGCAAATGAGAAATGGTATTACACTCTCTTAATGTCCACCGGATTAACATTTGGCACTATCTCGGCTCTATTTGGATATTCCCACAACATCATAACGAAGGAACAATATTCATTTATAGTAATAGCAGTGATAGGAAGTGCGGTAATACCTACCGCAATAGCTTCCTATCTGTTTACACCTACTCATTTACTCACAAAGAAACGCGTGTTCTCAGAAACTACTCAAGAACTCGCAGAGGAATAAAAAAATATAAAGCAGGACTTTATGGAGTTGTAACTGTCTGGATTTTTCGAAATGGAAGTAGACCCGAACCTTGGGTTAGTTTCTCCCATACCCTAAGAAAATCTTCGTAGATTATAATTGTGAGTGGGTTCTTTATAAATATAATGAAAATTAATGGGGGAAGATTAAAATAATAAGCATTTTTGGATAAAATCCAGCACGACTATAAAAAGGAAATTCATTGGAATTTGGGAGTATTTCATAAATCGTTCTCGGGATCGTCCCATAGGAAATACTAATTCTCACTAAAATTTATAAAATAAATCTTTTCTACACTTTTAATGGGATCATTATGTTATTAGCAACAGATTCATGTGATTTATCCAAGTTTTACAGATTGAGGAAATTTATTTATAATTCCTTACGAAGTTTTCTGCATATTCGAATACCTATTTAGGAGAGATATCTTTGGAGAATCGGGAATTACTTTCACAGTTGGTGACAATGAGTCGATTTTTAGGTGAGCCGTCCCGAAGGTTTGCTATACTCGGTGAGGGCAATACTTCCTGTAGGATTGATGATGAGCACTTTTACATCAAAGCCTCGGGAACCACACTGGAAACTATTCAGGAGACAGATTTTATAAGTGTGAGAATAGCCCCATTACTGGAGATTTTGGATTCATCATCTTCAACAGATGCAGATGTGCAGGAGGTGTTGAAAAAGTCTAAGTGTAACCCAGAGGAAACCCGGATGCCTTCTGTGGAGACCATGTTGCACGCGGTATTGTATCAATATCCTGAATACAGATTCATAGGACATACACATCCTATAGCAGTAAATTCTATTCTCTGTTCCAACAAAGCGGAGGAATATATTCAAGGTAGAACCTGTCCTGACCATGTGGTGGTGTTGGGTAGAAAGTCGGTGTTTGTACAATATGTGGACCCAGGATTAGAACTTGCCCAGGAAGTTCGGAGGAAGATGAAAGAGTTTGTGGAAAAGGAAGGATTTTTACCACGTGCCATATTTTTAGAGAATCACGGGCTCATTGCTATGGGACCTACTCCAAGTAAGGTGCAGGCAATCACGCAAATGGCAGAAAAGTGTGCTGAGATAGTTTTGGGCTCAGCCTTATGCGGAGGACCGAAATTTCTCTCCAACTCGGCAGTCTTAAGGATAGACACAAGACCCGATGAACATTATAGACAAAAGATGTTATAGGCCGTGTATCAATCAGTAAAATAAGGTTTTACAGTGAAATGAACAAACTGGATCGCTATAAAAGGGTTGATTACTCACTACCAGACAAATACTATGCGTGGTTAGTGTATGGGTCTGGGATTGACAATGTCGGCAAAGATGGAAAACCAGTAGAGATCCCTCTTCGTGAACCTAACGAAAATGAAATTCTTGTAAGGATTGATGCCCTCGGCATTTGCCTTTCAGACATAAAAATAATTACTTTGGGAGGTGCCCATCCAAGGCTCCGAGGGAGAAATCTCTCAGAGGAACCTATTGTATTGGGTCATGAGTGTGCGGTTACAGTGGTAAAAGCGGGAAAGCTCTGGGCTGAGCAGTTCAAAAAGGGGGAAAGGTTTATTGTGCAAGCAGATATATACTACAAAGGAGTTGGATATGCATTTGGCTATTTGATACCCGGAGGGATGGAACAATTTACTTATCTTGATGAGAAATCTTTAGCTGGTGATGATGGTTGTTACCTACTCAAGGTAAAAGATACTACCGGATACAGTGCCTCTGCGTTAGCAGAGCCCTGGGCTTGTGTTGAAATGTCATACAGGCTTGAGGACAGAGTATATCCTGCTTCAGATTCACCATGGTATGTAAGTACAACTCCAAAGGCGGAGGTTAAAGAAAAGTTTCCAAAAGCGAAAATCTATACTCCAGCACAACTCCCCGACTCAGAAGAAAAAGTGCAAGATATTATAATTGATGATCCAAACCCTAATTTAGTGGAGAAGTGTTGGGCTCATCTTGCGTCCCACGGCACGATTTATCTACTTGCAGAACCTGACAAGATTATGAATGAGTATGTCAATGTAGATGTGGGTTCAATCCACTACGAGTATAAAAGGATTATAGGAGGTGGAAACTCTCTCGAGAAGGTGAAAGAATCCAATTCTCGCTCAGACCTACTCCCTGATGGTGTAGCCTTATTTATAGGTGCAGGGGGACCTATGGGGCAAATGCATGTTCAGCGGGCACTGGAGAAAAAGGATGGACCGCGAAAAGTAGTGGTAACTGATTTAGACTCAGCCAGATTAGAACATTTGAAACTCCGTTTATCTGAACTTCTAAGTTCAAAGAAAGCAGAATTAATAACTATCTGCACAAGAGATTTTCCTAATCCACAAGAATTAAACAATAGGCTAAGAGAACTCGCGCCTGATGGCTACTCTGATGTTGTCCTACTTGCACCGGTGCCTGCATTAGTTACTGATGCTATAGAATTAACTGCTCCAAAAGGATTTGTGAATCTCTTTGCTGGGCTGGGCATTGGCACTATTGCGAAAGTTCCTCTGAAAAAACTATGCGAAGGGGTAAAGATAATTGGTTGTAGTGGAAGTCGAATTTCTGATTTACAACATGTGCTCGAAGCAGTGGAAGCGGGCGAACGAGATACAAACAGAAGTGTAGCGGTAATTGGTGGGTTATTAGCAGCTCGAGAAGGGCTCGTAGCGGTAAAAGAGGCAAGGTATCCTGGCAAGATAGTAATTTACCCCCAAATCGTCGATTTACCGTTAATACCTTTAGAGGAAATTCCAAAAAGACTACCTGATATTGCAAAGTATTTATCAAAAGATGGCACTTGGACTAAAGAAGCAGAAGAGGCTTTATTAGAGAGGTTCTTACCATGGGGCACTTAGAGAGATTGAAAGGTAGAAAGGCAATTGTAACTGGTGCCGCACAAGGATTAGGTGAGGCACTACTCGAGCGGATAGCCAAGGAAGGTGCAGATGCCATTGGCTGGGACATCAATTATGAAAGGATGGAGAGTACCACAAGACGCATTGCTGAGCTGACCGGAAGGAAGGTTCTACCTGCAAAGGTCGATGTAACAGATGCAGAGGCAGTGCGAAAGGCTGTAGACGAGGCTGTAGAACAGTTAGGGGGTCTCGACTTAATGATATGCAACGCGGGGATACTAATCTCGGGTGATTCCATCACATTTGACATCAATGATTGGAGAAAAGTAATCGAGGTTGATTTAGTGGGCTATTTCATCTGTGCCAGAGAGGCTATTAGAGTAATGCTACCGAATAAATACGGAGTAGTGATTCAGATTAACTCTAAGTCTGGTAAAAGGGGCAGTTATAAAAATACCGCTTACGCAGCATCTAAATTTGGTGGTATCGGCGTAACTCAAAGTTTAGCATTGGAATTTGCCGAACAGGGAATTCGGGTAAACGCTGTGTGCCCCGGCAATCTATTAGATTCCCCACTGTGGGTAAATAGCCTCTTCAAACAGTATGCTCGAAACCAAGGGTTGACAGAAGAAGAAATCAGGCAAAAATATATCCAACAAGTGCCTATGAAACGACCTTGCACTTATGAAGATGTTGCCAATGTTGTTGTATTTCTTGCAAGTGATGAAGCAAGTTATATGACTGGGCAAGCTATTAATGTTACCGGTGGACAAGAAATGCACTGAAAATTTTAGAGGAGAAAGAAAATGAAAACTGATTTGGTCTTCTCCATTGCAATCCTATTATGTATAGAAAGTATAGTATTTCCTACTCTGTGTTTCGCTGAAAAATCCAAAGTTAAAGATGACGAGATTTTATATGTTGGATGCGCAAAGAGAATAGTGACCCCTGACCCTCTGCTCCCAGTATCGGGCGGGGTTGGCAAGCCAGAGCCAGTAGAGAAAAAAATAGGCGACCTCTTCGCGAGGGCCATGGTAATGAAGAAAGGAAACACTTGTGTGGCTATTGTGAGCATGGACTTTCTTGGTTGGTCATCACCATTAGCAAATAAGATTAGGGCGTATGCACCACAAATCCCACCTGAGAATATTCTAATAGGTGTAACTCATACCCATAGCGCCCCCGAAACCTATGGCTTTATGGATGAACAAGGCAATTGCACCGCAGACTTGAAGTATCTTGATTGGGTATGTGAGAAAGCAGGTGAAGCAATAAATGAAGCCTATAACAATATGAAACCCGCTTATTTGAAGATCGCGGTAAGGGAGGCAAAAGGTAAAATTGCGTATAACTACTATGCAGAAGAATTATATGACCGCAGATGTAATGTGCTCCAGGCCATACATGCAAAAGGTAAAGATGCCGGTAAGCCAATAGTAACTCTTGTGAACTATGCTATTCATCCAGAGGTAATTGGGGATAGTCAAAAGATACTCTCTCCTGACTTGTGCGGGCCTCTTTACGACAAGATAGAGCGAGAAACCAATGGTATGGCGATATTTATGAATAGTGCACAAGGAGGTATGGTCACAGCTGATTGCCGAGGTCCAAATGGCGACATCCAAACTTGGGATGAATGCGTGCGAATTGGTGAACTCCTGGCAAGTGAGGCTCTACGAATTGTATCAGATGCCCCCGTCCAAAAGAACCCCACTCTCTATTGCACCAATATGACTGTCGAATTCCCCATCTATTCTCCTCTCTTAAAAATGGTGCTGAAAAATTCACCGATAAAGTACCCCATCACAGAGCGAGGCACAATTTCCACGACAATTAACCTCCTAAATGTAGGAACAGCTCAAATTGTAACTATTCCAGGTGAGGCTTTACCAAACATCGGCTTCTACCTAAAGAGAAAAATGCCAACACCCCATGCATTCTTGTTTGGGTTGACAAATGACGCCTTCGGTTACATAATAACTAAAGTAGATTGGAATAGTTTTCCAAGATATAACTATATCTCCAGAACTTCCTTAGGTGAAATGACTGGTGAGATATTGATTGATTCTATCTTGAAGATAATTGAGCCGTCTCCCAAGCCGGACCCTATCCTCAATAATAAGCCCGAAAATAAATGATTTCTCGCATATTTGAAAAGCCTACCGAATTCTCTACTTTTAGGACTAAACTTTACTTAATCATAATAGTTTTTTTAGGTTTCTTAAATAGAGCATGGAACCTAAATAATTTATCTCTTTGGTTAGACGAATTTGTCACCACATATAAACTCTTTCAAGTTCCATTATCCGATTTTTTCTCATATTTTTTCACCTTTCATTCCGACCAAGCTCCAATTTCTCACATCATATTCTATATCCTTTACAAACTATTCCCATTTTGGTTTTCCAATGTAGAGAAATTACGGTGGTTACCAGTATTAATAGGAACTTTGAATATATTTCTTACATACAAATTAGGTAAGAAAATCTATTCAGACAAAGTAGGTTTGTTTTCCGCCTTCATTTTTGCCCTCTCCCCCTATCACACTCTATTTTCTCAGTTGATAAGACCTTATATATTTATGGAACTTTTTGCTCTCCTATCTTTGCTTACCACTACAAATCTGCTCAAAAATTGCACTCATAAGAACTTCATTTTTTGGGCAGTAGTCAACATTTTGTTGATTCTTACCCATCTTATGATGATAATTCTGATATTATTAGAAATACTTTTTCTCACACTTTATTTCTTTGTTGAGAAGCAGAAGAAAGCTTATAGCTTACTCACTTTCACATCATTACTGATTTTTATTATCCCACCAATTTATTTCATTTCTAACTCTGTCCCCATTTACACAATTGAAGATGACTACCTAATGAGAACACCGAGATTGTTCAATTTATTGATCGACCTGTTCGCAGACGATGCGGTTATCTCTTCAGAACCATTCTTCTTCCAAGGGCAAACCTTTGGCTTCAGCCCTACACTTGCTTACTGGATAAAAGAGGCTGTAAATATCCACTATATTTTTGACATTTCCCTCTTATCCATAGGAATATTTGCAATTGCTTTTCATTTGTTCTCAATATTTCATAAATTCAAAGCCCATAAAATCTTTGAGAAAATCTTCCAAGAACCAAAGCATTTATTCATTATCTTTAGCGAACACATAATCGATATCTTTCTCTGCACAGTTGTTG
Source organism: Candidatus Hydrogenedentota bacterium (assembly GCA_026415215.1). GTDB lineage: Bacteria > Hydrogenedentota > Hydrogenedentia > Hydrogenedentales > Hydrogenedentaceae > Hydrogenedens. The sequence goes on along the minus strand of JAOAHN010000145.1, from coordinate 5,524 downwards.
TAATGCCAGTGTTAGCAATTGCTCTCACCTCTTTTTTCAGACCATGTTATCAAACAAGATACTCGCTCTATAGCTCAATTGCATTATACATTTTAATCAGCAATGCCATACTTCTTATACAAGAGAGGGGGATTAAAAAACTACTTATCGCCTGGCTATTAGTGCCATTGGTCTATTACTTCTTCATTAGCGGAATATCAATTAAAACTACAAACTTCAAAGATCTAACAAAAGTTCTAAGTAAACATCTAAATGAGAATGATTCTATTTTGGCGTGGGGAATATTTTACCTTACAACTCCTTTCACAAATGAGGTCACTGCATACTACTTGAGGAAACCAATTGAAAAAGTTACCCCAGTGTATAGTTACAAAGATGTCCTCGAGAAGACCAAAAAAATATACAGTACCACCACTAAGGAAAATCCAACTGTATGGTTAATAATTGAACCATATGTGCTCAACTTCCCAAATGAAAATATCATTGAGTATATGTTTTGGAAATCGAGGATTGACTACGATAAATATTTCTTCCCTGGAATGAATGGACTTTGGCTTTATAAACTTACCAAAACAGATGCTTCTTTCTCCGAGGAGGTAGAAATACCAAACTTTACTAATTACCTCCCATTCCTAAAGGTGCTCTCAAAAACCTCCCCCGATTACGACCTTCAAAAAGCTGAAGAAAAATTATCAAGATTGATCGACTTTTCCGCTCCGCCGACACCAATGTTTTGGAATTATATCTCTTGGTGTGCACTTGATAGAAATGATCCTGAGTTTGCCGAGGTATGTGCAAGATGTGCCATATCCATTGATCCTGATTTACCGTGGGGATACCACTCTTTGGCGGTCAGTCTGACAGAACAGGGGAAAATAGACGAGGGAATATCTGCTATGGAACAATGCATAAAAAGAGATAATTCCAAATACCACAATAAAAAATATATGCCTATCTTCAAGGCAATCTACTTAAACAAGGATGCTACCCTGGCAAGGATTTTGATAAGAACTTTAGAAAGCGAAGGGGGCTTTATCCCTATGATATATAAAAAGAGAACAGGTATAATGAGTAATTGACTATATCCATAAATCTTGTTGAGGAATTTAAAAAATGCCCCGGAAAATTAATTTGTCCCATAGCCTACTCCCTATTCTCATGTATCTCTTTTGCATTTCCCCTATCAAATCCCTTGAATTCCCCCACTCTTATGTTTCAATTGTAGATTTTGGGGCTGTGGGTGATGGAAAAAAAGTAAATACTAATGCCATTCAATCCACTATAGATAAAGTTTCTGAAGATGGAGGAGGAATGGTTCTTATACCTCGTGGAACATACTTAACTGGAACAGTAGTATTAAAATCAAATGTGATCATTTACCTTCTTCCTGGAAGCACACTATTAGGAAGTGCCAATATAGAGGACTATCCAGAGATAAAGGTTGGATATAGGTCATACACAGATAATTACTCTCAGCGCAGTCTTATATTTGCAGAGAAACAACACAACATAGGAATAATTGGAACCGGAAAAATATATGGAAACGGAGAACACTTCAGAGAGGACGAATCGAAGATATACAAGGCACGCCCATACTTAGTTAGGCTTGTGGAATGTGAAGATGTAAAATTGGAAGGAGTAACTTTTGAGAACGGAGCTATGTGGACTGTTCATCTACTCGCTTGCAAAGATGTCATATGTTCCAAAATCAAAATCAACAGTAGATGTAATAGAAATAATGACGGCATAGACATTGATTCATCCGAAAATGTGGCGGTAAACGACTGCAACATAGTCTCAGGAGATGATTCGATAGTATTAAAGAGCACCTCTCCCAAACCTTGTAAAAACATAACTATTACCAATTGCATACTCTCCTCTTGGTGCAATGCAATCAAGATGGGAACCGAATCCAATGGAGGTTTTCAAAACATTACCATATCCAATTGCACAATTTACGATACCAACCTCTCAGGACTTGCCTTAGAAACTGTAGATGGTGGCATCACTGAGAATATAAACATAACCAATATCTCTATGAAAAATGTAAATAATCCACTTTTTATAAGACTTGGTAACAGAGCAAGACCGTGCTGTCCAGACCACAAAGTAGAATCTCCCGGTAAAATGAGAAACATCAATATATCAAATATAACAGCCACGGGTGGGGATGAAATTGGATGTGCAATCGCAGGGATTCCTAAGCATTATATAGAAAATGTAAATCTCACAAACCTTACCTTTTACTTAAAAGGTAGTGTGCAAGAGAAAAAAGAATTTCCTCCTGAAAATGAAGAAAAATACCCCGAATATAAAATGTTTGGAATCTTGCCTGCCTACGGTTTTTTTATAAGACATGTGAAAGGCATTAATTTTAGTGATGTGAAAATTTTAACCGAGAATCTGGATGTTAGACCTGCCATCGTCCTGTCGGATGGCCTTGAAGTAGAGTTTAAAAATATAAAGACAAATGATATAGAAGGAAATCTTATAGAACCCATAGTTGAAAAAAACTAAATCAAATAATGAAAATGAAGCTTTTTGGCACTACACACAATGCTCAGTAGTTTCTATTTAAGTCGATATGAAGATAGAGATGCCATCAATTAAAAATAAAGAGTTGAAATACCGCTTCTTACTTCTTGATTTATTATACCTATGCTTAACATATATATGGATTTTCCTTTTGCCTCTATCAGGAGATGAATTCACTATATCTAAAAATCTCCATGAATCTTTTCTACAACATCTCCCTTTCCACATTACATCAAATCCAACTTTAATCCGTCTTACTAACTTTATTACCTGTTACTGTGTGATGGTTACTATATATTTCATAACTCGAGAGTTAACTTCAGGACCATGGTGGCTTGGCTCCCTATCTGCGGTAGTATTCATGGCACATCCGATTTTAAACCCGCAAATATCCCATCCAATCTTCTCCAAATCATTATTAGACCTACTATTTGGACTCACAAGTGTATATGCGATTCTACGAGGTAAAAAACAAAAGCTTGCACTAATACTCGCACTCATTCTTGCTCCATTATCTATTTACTTTTCGCCCTATAACACGATGTTGATTTTATGTGCTCTAATACTTTCGATACCTAATGAAAAAAGTCAAAATATTTATTTTTATTTAGTCAGCATGGTTCTTTTATTAGTTTCTGGGATAACAATTTACATGTCCAAAGAGAAATTCTCTTTTATCGTGGACATATTCCCGAATTTTTCGCTTTTGGTATATCCAATAGGGTGGCTAAAAGAAAGCCAAAGTTTATACAAGTCATCTTCTATTTATCCTTTAGTCTCAAACCTTGCAATTTTGGCTACCTTTGGCCTACTTGCTTACCTCCTCAGGAATTTTTCAGTATTACCATTGCTAATAGTTATTACCTTACTCCTTTCTATTACACCTCAACCATACTCAGATCTCTCATACCCCTTAAAAAATACCCATTTGGTGTATCCTCTCGTCTTCTTTACTATCACACTTGCACACATATGTGGAATTATTCAAACATTACCTAAGTGGAATAGCCCCATCGTTAAGCTCACCACCCTACTTTGCATTATTATGATTCTCTTTCAATTTTACTTACACTTTGAAAAAGGATATACAATTTACAAAGAGAGAAAAATTGTGGCAAAACTTATGGAAAAAGTGGAATCACTCAAATGCAAAAATATACTCTTACTTCCAGCCAAAATAGAATACAGATGGTCATCAATAAATATATATTCATCTGCCTATCTCCTTAAGGAGAAATATCCTAATCTCGAATATACTTTGCATCCAGTCGGAAAAATAGAGAATCCGGATTATTTCTTCTTTTCCATTTTCTGGAAAAATATCATAAAAGATCCTTTGACTTTTAGGATTACTTCCCCAAATACCCAAAAGATAAAAATAGAAAATTATCAACCACCTCTTTACTTTTATAAGAATCTAAATACACTTCCCAAACTTTTGGTAATATCTGATGAGGGAAAGATAGAAATTTGTATACAACTCAAGGAAAACATTACTAATAAGTGCGTATTTATATGGGACCAAAAGAAAACCGGACTTATGGAAATAAAAGATAATGGCACTCAAAGTTCCCAAATTTAGCCTGCTTTCCCTTATATATGTATTGGTGTACTATCCTAATTTCGTAGCGTTATCGCAGGAACCACTTGAAGATATTCTTCAAAGAGGCTATATCTCACAATGGCTAATCTGCGGTCCTTTCAACACTGATATGCCAGAAGGAATTAAAAACGCTGTAAAAAATGGTCAACCTCCTTTAGGTAAAAGAGATTACTGGGAAAACTATGGAGGTATTACTCAAATTCTTCCTCAAGCAAATGTGGAACATAAGATCGATAATAAAAACTACAACTGGTACCCGATTTCTGGTAACTCCCATTTGATTGACCTAAGCCAGAGCACTCAAAATTTTGATGAGTGCATTTTCTTCTTTGCATCCTACTTTCAAGCGAAAGAAGACAAGACTTTATATATTAACCTCCAAACTCCTTTAGGTGCTCGCGTTTGGCTAAGTAAGGTAAAGATAATCGATACTCCTCAAAAGTTTAAAATTGAAAATGCGGGTATTGACAAGGTCCTCGTAAGGGTAAGAAAAGGTCTAAATCTCGTCCTACTTCAAATTCCATTCATCTCACTTAATTCTCTATCTGAGATTACAAATGTGCCCCAATCCGAAATACAAACAAAACTATGGCTCGAAAAAGAACCGGGGATTGGTAAAACGGGATTTGAGTTTTCATTCAGAATTCTTCCCACCCTTCAAGTGGGCAAAATTTTTTACATCTCTGTAATTCAGCCTACGAAAATATTCACAAAAACTGGAATCATACCTCATCAAGTTTTTTACCTCACTCTTTACAACCCTTATCCAGAGAATATCTACCCTGTTGACATAAGCGCATACACTATCCCCGAAGGAAACTCTATCTTAAGCAAAGAGATTTCCTTCTTACCCAAAGAGGAAAAGATCTTGCAAGTAGAAGTCCCACTCCCTTCATTGCCCACTACTGATAACAAGAAAAATATAAGGTTTAGTATCTCTGCTCCAGATGAGATGGGTAACACCAAATCTGCGGAATTCACAGCAGAAATACTTACTACTCAACCAGAGCCTACAAGTAAAGTGTTCCTTATTACTGGTATCTACGGAAATTATTCCAATACTAAATCATATCTTGAGAGAAAGAAAACATCCATAGAATGGTGTAAAAACCAAATAATATACGCTCAAGATAATCCAAATTACGGTGTAGATCTTAGCCACTCGTCAGTATGGCTCGAACTCTTAAACTACTACCCAGAATTCTTGGTTTACTTAAAGAATGTTGTATCTAAGGGTAGGTCCTCTGCTCAGAATGGATTCGGACTTGTGGAAGATTGGTTTATTTCACCGGAGACGATGATTCGAAATATACATTGGGGGACAAAACTGAAACAATCTATTCTCAAAGACTTCCAAAATATCTACCAACTGTGGAATTGTTTAGG
>JAOAHN010000141.1 GCA_026415215.1 Candidatus Hydrogenedentota bacterium | reverse complement strand
TTTCCGCAGTAAATATTGAAAATTTAAAGATTAGTGGATATGGCGCGGTTTTAAGAATGCATAAGAGGGATTATCAAAATAAGGCTATATATGAACCGGCGGAGTGGAGAATGGCAATTTCCCTCAGGGGTTGTAAGAATGTAACGATAGAAGGGATAAGGTGTGAAAGCAGTGGAGGTGATGGAATTTATATTGGCTCAACAGATAAAAGAAATCGTTGTGAAGATGTAGTTATAAGGAATGTCGTTTGTCATGATAATCATAGACAAGGCATAAGTGTAATAAGTGCTAAGAATTTGGTAATTGAAAATTGCGTGATGACAGGAACATGGGGCACTCCTCCTCAAGCCGGAATAGATTTCGAGCCTAATCACCCAGACGAGATATTAGAGAGAATAATCATGAGGAATTGTTTTATATCTTCCAATAGAGGTGCAGGAATTTTGATGTATTTGAAAAACTTGAAAGGGACTTCTTTTCCGGTAGATATAAAGATAGAGAAGTGTTATTTAAAAGGAGGAAAAGATTTTGGAATAGCCATTGGAGAAGTACCAGATGACGGTGTAAGAGGCAATATAGTGATAGAAGATTCTATCGTAGAGGATTCGGAAAAAGGAGGGGTATTCATCTTTAATAAGTCAGGTAAGGGCGTAGAGTTAAGGTTTATTAATTGTGTAATTATAAATTCACCCATCGTTAAGAAAGGATCTCCTATTAAGATTTACCAATTTAGAACAAAAAATTTAGAAACTTTGGGAGGAGTCTACTTTGAGAATTTGTTTATTTCAAGTAATCAAGAGGTCAAACCATTTGAATTCAGAGGTGTAAAAGGTAAAGTTGGAATAGAAAATATAAGTGGAAACATCGTATTAGGGGGAGCTCTAATTTCAGGATACATTGCAGAAGGAATTGACTCTCTAAAAAATCTTGACCTAAATTTTACAAGGGCTCTTTATCGAAATTAATTGAAATTGAAGTAGATATTTCTTGACAATTTTACTTATTTTTGAATATCATTTTTAATTATTAAGATTATAAATTAAAGAGTCATTTATGCTAAGCGAGGTTGAAAATAATAAGTGTAAATTTAGTTTTTATTTAGAAGTCGGCTTAAGTATTTTATTGGTTTCCAGTTTTTATGCTTTTGGAGATAGCTTAAGTAAAGAGCACCATTATGCGGGTGGAGTTTTAAGTGGACGGGGAACGAAGGTATATAAAGTAGATTTTAAGGAGGCGTCTGCGGACCGTTCCCATGAGAAAGGTATGTATCAGTTTCAGAAAAAGGATGGGACCTATGTGTTTACTAATAGGCCCCAAAAGTATAGAGGGAGTGGGGAGTATAAGGAAGTTTATTTTAAGAAGTCACAGACTTTTTCAGAAAAGGGTCGTGGTGCGTCTTCCAATTCATTGTCATCTACAAACGAAAGTGGGTATGCAATAATAGTTCCATTTGAAAAGGTCCATTTGCCGGCCAAGTTTGAGCATACTTACAAAGGTAAAAAATATGATTTCCAGATGGTTAAAGAAATAGTAAAGGAAAGTGCTAAATATTATGGAGTAGATGAGAAACTGATATGGGCAGTAATGGAAGTGGAGAGTGGGTTCAATCCCAATGCTGTTTCCAATGCAGGAGCGTGTGGATTAATGCAATTAATGCCTGCTACCGCAGTAGAAATGGGCGTGGATGATATTTTCGACCCTGCCCAGAATATTGCGGGAGGAGTCCAATATCTAAGGAAAATGTTAGATTTATTTAATGGAAATATAGAGTTTGCTCTTGCTGGTTACAATGCAGGTCCAGAAAATGTGAAGAAGTATGGGGGTATTCCTCCTTTTCCAGAAACAATAAATTATGTGAAGATTGTAAAAGCAAAGTTGGGTTTGAAGTTTGACGAAAATTATTATGCGAAGAGGTTTATTGGAGGTATTTCTACTAAAAATGCAGATAGAACGAACTTAGTTAACAAGTTGCCAAAACGATACATTGTATATTTCAAGAGTGGACTGAGACAACCAGCAGATGATGTAACAGAACAAGTTCCCTACTACTATATTACTTACGGAAACAGAACTTACCCCGTCAGAACTGAGTTAGTTGCTAAGGTCGAGAGAGTGGGTTGAGAGATATCTATACAATGGCTTTGGGTGTTGATATACTTTCCTCTTATGGTCTCGTATCATCTGAACCCTCCCCGGTAAGTAAGATGATGTCTGAGTTTGCAAAAGATTTCAGGGCGGGCTTTGATATTAACTTAGGGGTTGGATATGTTAATGAAGAGACAATTCCGTACGAAGAATTTGCTGAAGTGGTCGGAAGAATTGTGAACAAGGAGAATAGGCCTCCACATTTATTAAACTATGGCGGTCCTGAGGGGAGTAAGAATCTGATAGAGACTATAAAAAAATTCTATTTAGAGTTACGAAGTGCTGGGAAAATTGGAGAGGTACCTCATTTCGAAGATAAAGAATTGATTATAGGTGTCTCTGGAGCTACAAGTATTCTAACAGGACTTGCAAATGTGATGAAAAAGGGTGTAGTTATAGTTACCGACCCTGTTTACTATATATACAATTCTACTCTCGAGAGATATGGGTTTGAAACAAAGCCAATAGAAGAGGATGATTTTGGGCCTAAAGTTGATGTTCTTGAAACCGTGTTGGAAGGATTAATGAAAAATTGTGTTCAGATTTCGTTTTGCTATTTTGTTACTGTTAATAATCCCACTTGTACCATAATTTCAAATAGTCGTAGAAAAGAGATTGTGGAGTGTGTGTGTAGGCTGTGTAAAAAATACAATAAGTTTTTTCCTTTGGTATTTGATTTAGCTTATGAATGGTTAGTTCATGGGAAGTGTTTGGACAAGCCTAATTCTCCATCAATATATGATGAAGCCGATATTGTATATGAAGTGGGGACATTTTCAAAGATTATGGCTCCTGCTTTGAGAATAGGATATATTATAGGACCTAAATATAGCCCCATTGTTAAGGCATTAGTGCAGTGGAATAGTGATGTGGGTTTTAGTGCACCTTTAGTTACTCAGGAAATTTCCGCTGAAATTATCAGAAAATATGGTATTACGCAGTTTGATAAAGTGAATAGGGGATATATGGAAAAAAGTAAGGTATTTAAAGAGAAGATTTTAGAAGAGTTAGGAAGTAGTATAGAGGAGTTGCGTGGAGGAGAAGGGGGTTTTTACCTATACTTGACATTGAAAGGGATTAAGACCTCTCCTTCATCAAAGTTTTTCAATTTACTTTGTATTAGAGAGGAGAGTAAAAAAGATAAGACAGATATAAATGGGAGCCGGCCAAGACTAATATACATTCCGGGTATTTATTGTGTTCATCCCAAGGGTAACTTAGTGGGAAAAAGTGAATATCAATTGCGATTGTCCTATGGTTATGAAGATACAAACAATCTGATAAGAGCGGTAGAATTACTTAAAATGGCGATTCATCATACAGGTTAAAAATTAGTATGTGTTTTTATTGACTTGAAATTTTGGTTAATTTGTAGTATAAAGTAAAAGAGGTTTTTAATGCTGAAAAGGTTGAAAGAGTCTAATTTAATCAATATAAGGAGAAAGTTATGAAAGTGAAAGTAATTTTGAGTTGGGTATTGATGTTACTGATTTCTGTGAGCGTATTTGCTGGTCCAGTGACTTTTAATGATCCTAATTTGCTTCAGGCAGTTAGAAATGCTTATGAGGCACAGGTTGGGATTCCACTGAGTGACCCACCCACGAGTGAAGAGTTGTCTAATCCAGCATTTTTAGAATTGGATGCTTCAAACTTAGGAATATCAGACCTGACTGGATTAGAGGCGTGCATTTCGTTACAAAACCTAAATTTAATTGAAAATCAAATTGTAGATGTTTCTCCGATAGGGGGACTGACAAATCTTGTTAGTCTAAAATTAGGAAAAAACCAGATTACAGACATTAGCCCGTTGTCTGGATTGTCAAGTAATCTTTTGTTATTGGACATCGGATATAACGAGATTAGTGATATTTCGGTTTTAGCGAGTTTTACTAATTTGTATGGTTTAAACTTGGGTCTCGGAGTTATTGGGTTATATGATGAGATTGACTACTTTGCTACTGGTGTAAATAACCTCGATGATTCCGATATGAATGTGTTGACAAATCTTACAAACTTAGGTATTTTAAGTATAGGTGGATTAGAAAACGTTACCTCCATAAGTTTTTTGAACTCTCTACCAGATTTGACCCAATTATATTTAGGTAGTAATCCGATTACCGATTGGAGCCCATTAAGTTCAGTGGCAGGAAGCCTCAATGGATTTGTTGTTGCTAACTGTGGATTGACCCAATCTGCATTGAACACATATGTAGCTAACATGACTAATATTACTTTCATTAATGCAGACAACCCGGGCATATTAGGAATTATCGCTGTCTCTTATACACATCT
>JAOAHN010000106.1 GCA_026415215.1 Candidatus Hydrogenedentota bacterium | reverse complement strand
GAGTAGAAGCAGTTAAAGACAGCGGTAATAAAGGGAGTGATACTGGAAAAAATTCCAGAGATAGCGACAAGTGTAGGGATCTTTTTTTAGATCTTGGAAAGAAAAATAAAAACTAACCCCGCCACAGTAAAAGCAGATATGCCTTTAATAGCAATGCAAGATTACAGAAAATTGAAAAAAATACTCTTGGATAAAATTAGCGGGGCACTTAGTGGTTGATACATTTCAACGGGTGTTCCACAGTTAATAAACCTAACTCCTAACGATAAGGAGAAAAAAATGAAAACACTTAAAATCAGAAGAAATTTTGTAACGACTTTTGTGGCAATGGCGTTCATTATCCTTTCTACAGGGGCACACCCAGAAGACATAAGGCTAACACCAGAAGCTCCTAAGCCAGCTGAGAAGTTGTCCTCATACAAAATTGAGGCGCCAGATAGCAAAATAAATGTCTTATTTGGTGTAAACAAAGAGGAAATCCTCAAAGAATTAAACGAGATGGCAAGGCAAGCGGAACGAGACTTTCCTGCAATAGTCGGAAATCCACCAGGGGTGAATAAAGAAATATCTCTTCGCTTTTCCCCATTTACTACTCATATAGAAAATGGCTCTACTCTCGTGTTTACTACCACAGCAAATGCCAGAATTCTAACAGTGTTATTCGTTTATCTTTTCGGAGACTGCAAACTGGACTGCAAAGCCCAGGGAGAAATAAAATTAGCGATTACTCCTTACCTAACTCCTGATTGCAAAGTAGACATAAATATTGAGCCATCCCTAAACCTTACAAAAGCGGGCTGTAAAGCTTGCGGAATAAGTCTTGATTTAGATAGTCCTGTAGAAAAGGTTTTACAATTACTTTTATCTAATGCATCATATAGATTAAGGGAGAAACTGGTGGATAAAGCCAATCAAGGAATGGACAATTTCCTTAACAAATATACTCAGAAAGAGTTCAAACCCGTCACATTGTTAGAAATTGGAAATGCCAAAATATCACTTTTAGTAAGCAACAGTTTTAAGAAACTCTACTACGCTGGACTCAAAGAAGATGATAAGTATATTTATGTACAATTAGGTGCAGAGACAATCATAGCTACTGAAATCGGCAAAGACAATTACAAAGCTGAGACCCCCAAAACCGGCGACAAGCCTACTCCATCGTGCTCAGTCGCTTCTATTCAAGAGATATCCAGTTTAGAGATACCACTTTTTATTGACCTTATCGACTTATCTGAAGAAGCCAACAAAATCTTAAAACAGATTCCAGTTACATGCCCGTTATCTAACGGCGCCAATATAACAATTGACTCTATCTCCGCGTATGGTAGTGAAAATAACAACCTAATTTTCAAGTTGGGTGTAAAAGGTAGTTTGCCAACCGGTCCTACCACTGCAAGTGGTGATGTGTATCTGAAAGGCAAAGTAGATTGGGATAATGCTACTAAAGAGTTAAAGATTGAAAATATTGCGTTAGATCTCAAAAGTATTATCTCTATTTCCAAGCAAGCTGATTGGATGTTAGCAGATGAAGCAAAGGCTTTCCAAATCCCGGATATTGTGTATAGAAAACCTATTATCCATTTAGAAGAACTTAAGGAGAGAGTAAACGAAAATCTGTCTAAGGGTACCCCATTAAATGACTATTTAATACTTACGGGCAAAATTACAAATCTCGAGATAAAGGGGATAAGGGTCTTAGAGGACGCTATATTGTTACTTATCTCCTCTCAAGTAGAGGATCTCAGTATAACTTTAGAACAAATAGAGATTAAGAAGTAAATCCAGTAATATCTCTAATTCTCACTATTTTTAACAGAGGAAGCGGGTGCTATCTGGTTGTAGGTAGCACCTGCTTCAGAAAAAATGGAGATAGCAAGAGATATGTTACCGAACTACATCTGCCCTATAAAAAAGTATACACATAACCAAATCATTTCTTGTTTGAATATGAAAATAGCAACATATTTAATTATTAAGGAGAAATCTTATGAGTAATAAGATTCGTCTTTTTACATCTATCACTGCATCAATTCTATTCTTTTGTTATTTCTTGGAAGGAGATTTGAGCGCCCATCAAATATCCTCTGACGATTGTTGTTGGCATCCAAAAGAAACACCCAATCCGGATTTCATCGAATGCGACAAATCATTTATAAAATCACTTCTCGAGAATTTTGAGAGAGAGTGCGTTTATAAAGAGCGTGTTTGTGAAGCTGAGCAAATGAACAAATTGGGGATACTTTATTACGAGCAGGGCAATTATAATGAAGCAGAAAAAATATTTAAAAAGTGTTTGTTATTACTCAAGAGATTTTGCCCTGAGGAAAATAAAGCTATAGTAAAGGTTACTAGGAACTTAGCAAAGACTTACGAAGCTCAAAACCAACTTGAAAAAGCAGTATCTCTTTATGAGGATGGGTTAAAATTACTTTCAATTTCTAAGAATGGCAACGAGAACTTAATCATAGATTTGAAAATAGATTTAGCTAAATTGTATGCAGAACAAGGGAAATATGCAAATGCAGAAGATCTCCTAAAACCAATATTAAGCAGTTTCGAGAAAGACCTCTCGAGAAAAAATACTTACTTGTTCACTGTGGTATTGGAAAATCTGGCGGAGATCTACGAAAAGCAGAATCGCTTATGTGAAGCTGAGTCTTTGTATCAAAAATCTCTCGAATACAGGTTAGGCATATTGGGAAACGAGCAATTAGAAACAGCCTTCACGCTTAGCAAAATAGCGGGACTTTATATTAAAATGAATGAGCACGAAAAAGCCGAAAAAACTTGCAGAGAAGCATTAGAAATAGCAGAAAAACACATCAACGAAAATGATCCATCCATAGGGTTTCTAATTGATAACCTCGCCTTAATTTACCTCGAAACTAATAACTTATGTGAGGCAGAAAAATTATGCAAGAAAGCCAATGAAATATTAAAGAAATTCTATGGAGAGAAACATCCAGAAATACTTACTAACCTTAACAACTTAGCATCTATATATGCAAAACAAGGACGCTATTCAGAGGCGGAGGAACTTTACGAAGAGGTCTTAGAAAATCTGAAAAAGTTATACGGAAGCCAACACCCAAAGGTAAAAGCGACATTATCAAATATGACTTCACTTTACGAGAAAATGGACAAAGATAAAGTTATGAAAAAAGGTAAAAAGATTAAATGTTTTGGGAAAGTTATATTACCAAGTCAATTTTAACACAAAAAAATCATTAATTTTCCCCTATTATTAGCATTGTGGAGTTAGCATCACGGTTGGAGCCAGATGAAGTCGATGCCAACGAGTTTACCTGATTCACTTGCAGAAGTTAGGGTGATTGTATGGTCTCCTTTGGACAATTGATACCTACCCAGTGATATTTCGCGCGATAAGGTTCTGTGATCGTCATGGAGATTAAGTTTACGGATGGAGTAGCCATCTTTAACATCCATATCGTCTATCGCCACAGTAAATTCGCCGCCGTTAGGAGATAATCCGCACACAAGCTTTACTTCATACTCTTTCTCCTGAGGTATGTAAATCTTGAAAGACACTTTCTCTCCAACCTTAGATGGTTTCCATACACAGAGTCCTCTCCCTGCCCACTGGTAGTTGGATATAAGACCTAAATTTTCAAAATTACTTACACAGTCTTCAGCCTGATAGAAAATCGCATTCTTCGCTGCACCTTTGGGCTCTGGAAGCCAGCTCCAATCAGGCTTTACTGAAAGTGGATTATATTCGTAGTCTGAAATTGGACTGTGGTCATCCGTAGTCTCTGGTCTGGCATAGTAGTAAGCAATACGGGCGTATCCCATATCAGAAGTTGATTCGTGGATTAGTAGCTCTATAGAGAATGCAACAAATTTACTAAAGGGCACTCTGTCAAGGAATAGCCATCTATAATTTGAGACAAAGCCTCTATTTCCGGGCCCGTCATTCCTTGGCTGTCCACAGTAAGGATAGTAAAAGATGTCTGTAGCAGACCAAGAATAATTATAGAAATCTTCTGACCCTGTTCCGAAGATAGATGGAATTGAATCATCATCCACAAATATTTTCTCATCACCTTCCCCCCACCAATTACCGCCAGAAGTAGGACCTGTTGAGGGATTAAACACATGACTTACTGCGCCTACAAGACATCCTTTCCCTTTAGCATATAGGAAAGGCAAATCGTAGGGATGGCTCGGTTTTACACTAACACCAATTTCTCCTCGCCATCTCGCCATGAAATACATCGATTTTAAATCATCCCACTCATAGGGAGCTGAATAGACCTCTCCAGATACTCTTTTTACTTTGTCAGATATGTTTCTTAACACTATAGACATTTTTTCCTTATAAGGCATTGGAAATCTCGACACAAGCCATCCGTCAGGTGTAACTTCTAAAGGGATAGAGAGGAAAGGATTTAACCCGGGAGCACTGCCAAAAAAGTCGATTAGAGGCGAGTCTACCAGAGGCTCCTTAATATCATCTGCATAAATTCTGAGTATGATATCTCTGCCACTTTCAAAATTGACATCTTTGACATTGATTTTTAGAACATTTACGATGCCTGGTCCAGTATTGCTTTGCCATACAGTAATATCTTCTTTGGTTGGTAGTTCGTTATCAAATGTAACCTTTTGGAAATTGGGAATATCATAGATATTTCTTTCTTTCAGAGATTGGGCTGTTCTCAAAATAAGATCCTCATTCTTCTTCAAATCTTCTGGATTAAATGTTTGCACGATAGTTCCATCGGGATACACTCTGAACATAATATGGTAAAAGTGGAGATCCTTCTTCTTCCCAATCCACACTATTCTACAAGATTTACTAAAAGGTATAGGGCAATATGCAGAGTCTCTCTGATAGAAACTTCCTCTTAAAATCTCGTCTCCTACTGAAGTTCCTTTAAGAAAGTAAGAGTATGGAAATCTGAAGAATTCCTCCGCTGAACCATCAAATATTGGTTCCGTTGCTTCATCCAGATAAATTTTAAGCTTTCCTTTGATTTGGGCAGTCCAAGTTCTAACTATAGCCCCTGGGGATTTAACTTCAGCGAGCAGATACTCACCATCCTCATCTTTAGTTTCTGCCTTCAATACTTTCAAAAAACCAGGAATAGGTTCGTGGCCAAAACCATCTGAATTCTCAAACCAGTGTTTGTGCAACCTCTGCGTAGACCTCCTGTCATAGGATGAGAATTGGATTAACCTGTAAGAAGGCTCAGGAAAATATGTGAGAGAATTCAAATCTGACATCTCCTTAAGGAGGGAACCTGTGGTTACCACTTCGTTAGAAAAAGAAGTGAAATTAAGCAAAGACAGCATAAAATAAAATGCGAATAGAACCTTGACTCTGCTCATACCTTTCTCCTTCTACTAAAGTATAAATTTCCTTAATAATATCATTAATAATATCATTTCATTGCCCCTATATTTTACCCTCACTATCCTTATAGCAAACTGTCTCAAAACTCAATAATCCCTATTAAAAACTTGAGAAAAAAATGCATTTTTGATATAATTGGGGCGTCTAACCGGTTAGGCGCAGTGCTAATATAATCAACCCTAACAGAAGGAGGTCTTTATGGTTACTCAAAGAAAGGGGTTTACCCTAATCGAGTTGCTCGTTGTCATAGCCATAATCGGTATTCTTGCTGCAATCCTACTGCCTGCATTAGCTCGAGCGAGAGAAGCAGCGCGTAGGTCAAGCTGTCAGAACAACCTAAAACAGTGGGGATTAGTCTTTAAGATGTATGCAGGTGAGGCAAAAGGAGAGAGATTTCCAAGATTACTGGTAAGAGATGGGAGTCAACCGATATTTAGGGATTGCGATTCTGCCGATCCGACACTAAGAACTTATGGTACATTGTTCATAGCGGTGGGACCGGATACTACCACGCTTTATCCAGAATATTTAACCGACCCTGCTATCTTCTTCTGCCCCTCGGATGCCCAGAGCTCCATTAAGGACATTACAAACGACGCCACTGGCGAAAACACAGCAGGCTGGCTCTGCACAGACGCTAACTATGGAGCTGCTGCTGTAGATGAAAGCTACGCTTACCTTGGTTGGGTCATAGACAGAGCGGAAACAACAGATAACCCGATGTCATTTGGACCGCTCCCTCCGTATATACCAAACCAGATCACAGGTCCGGGACAATTAGTAGAAATAGCCACCAGAGCCTTTATCCCTGTATATATGAATCCCGCACTATGGCCCCAGTATGTGGATACAGATATTCAGGTTACCTCAGGGCTTGGAAATGGGGGTAGTAGCACGGTTTACAGACTGCGTGAAGGTATTGAGAGGTTCCTTATAACAGATATAAATAATCCCGCTGCTTCTGCAATGGCTCAAAGCACAGTGTGGATTATGTTTGACCATGTCTCCACGAATCCTTCCGGCTATAATCACATACCAGGTGGTTCCAATGTCCTTTATATGGACGGGCATGTAGAGTTCATAAGATATGTGGCTGAGGATCCAGCCAATCCAACGGGAGGAAGTAAAGCCCCAGTAAATGCGGGCATTGCCCAAGTTATAGGACTCGTCTACAACTGGGCAAATTCATAATACTATTGATGATAAGTTCAAAAATTTAGACAAAATTTCATTCCCTATGTTATTCTTATGTTGAGTGCGCCCGTAGCTCAGCTGGATAGAGCACTTGCCTCCGGAGCAAGGGGTCGTGGGTTCAAATCCCGCCGGGCGCGCTTTTTTATTTTTATTTTTTTATTTTTATTTAATTAATTCTAAATTAATGTTAGCACTATAGCTTACCTTTTAGTATAATTAGTAGTATCTAACCGGTTAGACGACTGAAAATAGTAGTATAAGTATATTAACTCTAATAAAAGGAGATTTATATGATTATCAGAAGAAAAGGGTTTACCTTGATTGAACTGCTTGTTGTAATAGCTATTATCGGCATTCTCGCTGCGATCCTGCTACCTGCCTTGGCAAGAGCAAGAGAAGCGGCACGCAGATCAAGTTGCCAAAATAATCTCAAACAATGGGGTCTCGTATTCAAAATGTATGCTGGTGAGGCGAAAGGCGAAAGGTACCCAAGAATGCTAATAAGAGATGGCAGAGTGCCTATATTTAGAAATTGCGATTCTGCTGATCCTACCCTCAGACCTTATGATACTTTATTCATTGCAATAGGACCAGATACTACTACCCTTTACCCTGAATATCTCACGGACCCTGCTATTTTCTTCTGCCCATCTGATGCCAAAAGTTCTATAAAAGACATCACCAATGATGCCACTGGCGAAAATACCGCTGGTTGGCTTTGCACAGATGCTAACTACGGAGCAGCTGCGGTAGACGAGAGCTATGCTTACCTTGGTTGGGTTATAGACAAAGGAGAAACCACAGATAATCCAATGCAATTTGGACCGTTACCTCCTTACCTTCCCAACCCTATAACAGCTCCGGGGCAATTAGTAGAATTTGCCACAAGAGCCTTCATCCCTGTGTACATGGATCCATCTCAATGGAGTCAATATGTTGATAAAGACATCGAAGTTACTCCGGGACTTGGGAATGGTGGTAGTAGCACGGTATACAGACTGCGCGAAGGTATTGAGAGATTTCTCATTACTGATATTAACAATCCCTCTGCATCTGCAATGGCTCAGAGCACAGTTTGGATTATGTTTGACCATGTTGGTACGGACCCCTCTGTCTACAACCATATCCCTGGGGGCTCAAATGTGCTATACATGGATGGACATGTGGAATTTATAAGATATATAGCTGAAGACCCTGCTAATCCTACAGGCGCAAGTAAAGCTCCTGTAAATGCAGGTATTGCTCAAGTTTTAAGATTTATCGACTGGTCAAACCCATAAAGCCCAAGAACTATCCATTTAGTTCCTTTGTGACATAGCGCATCAGGAGGAGAAGAGAATTATATTTTTTCGCTCAAAGTATCTCATCTTTAACACTTTAAATAAGAAAAAGAATTCTGCTTGCGAAAAATTTGACAAAAAAAATGTTCTTTTGTAATATATGAATACCTTCAAATTCAGTGAAGGTAGTAAAAAAGTTAAAATCAACAAAAAAGGAGCCTACCTATGAGCAAAAAGAGTCAGCTTAAGTATCTGTGTGTAGCTGTATGCGTAATAGGAGTGTTTTCCTTTTCAGGATGTGGTGTACCTCTAAATGCGACAAAGTTAGAAATGAATGGAACGCTTGTCACAGATGTGCTCAAGGCATGGGAGACAAAGTGGTATAAGTTCGAAGTGGAAAATGACAACACCCCTTATCTCTTGATTTTTAAGAATATAGGCGATAATGACGATGCGTGGCTTGGTTACCAAAGAGCATTGTTTTATGAGTCTGAAGATGGCTTAGTTCTACTCGAATCTATAGAGGTTCCTCCTACAGAACCTGCTGATGACATAATAATAGAAGACAAGGCAAGGGAATTCAGGGTAGCACCATACAAGGGCAACTACTATATCAGACTTTATGGCTATGCTCAGCCTGTATCGGAAAACAAAAAATATGAACTTAATTACGCTATAGGCTTAGCCAAGCCAGAAACTTATTCAGGTGCAACTTCGATAAGTCCTGGCAGTTCAGTAGAGACTCTTGTGTTAGGCGATATATTCAACATTTACAAACTTGAGATGCCAGCAGGTGACGCATACAGGTTACAAATTAGTGGCACCCTCAATGAAGATATATATGGAAATCCCGAGGATGATTGGAAAGACGAAATTCTCGGAAGAATAGTTCAAATAAATGAATACGGCGAGGAATTTACTGTTACACAGAATATAAATGCGATAGAGGATTTCATTTTCTTGCTCCATCCAGATGATAAGAACAAATATTATCTTGCTCTCACCGGTGCCGCCGAAAACACCGCTACACGAGTGAAGATCCTAATCTCTAATATTACCGTTTCGGTGAATCCTAACGAAAACCCAACAGTTCCCATTAAAGGATTAGAGGCAAAAGCATTAGAATTGAATGTCCAGCCTAATAGTACATACAAGCTTCAGACACAAACTGAGGGAGCCAACCCAGATGTACTAATTGGATATTATAGAGTTAGTCGAGATGGAGATATTTCTACCTTCTACCCAACCGCAGGAACGATTACTATTCCGAACAATAACACAGATGTCTATTATATAATAATTAAGGGGGATTCTAAAGCAACCGATGCAAATGTAAAAGTTACATTTGGAACACCATAAAATCTTAGCCTAAACAATTCAATTAGGTTATTTAATTACGAAGGCGAGAGGAAGGTATCCATTTCCTCTCGCTTTTTAATTTTGTTATCATCCACTTTAAAATGTAGTAAATTATCTTTACACACAGAAGAATAAGGAAAATGTTTACTACTACTATCGCATTGATACTCCAATCTATAATAATGTTTCAGTTAGACTACTACTCTGAGAAAATACAAGAGAAGGAGTGCTACAGAATACTACTTTGCGCCGACCCACAAATTGGCCCAGCTGATAGTCCGGTTGAGTTTGAAAAAGAATTGGAGCTAATGCTTAGAAAGTTCGTATCTACTGTTAATGAAGAAAAACCAGATTTTGTAGTTTTCAATGGTGATTTAGTAGCCTTTCCCCAAGAGAGCTACTTTAACGCTTTTGAAAATGCGGTAAAATATATCACAGTTCCTATTGTACTTGTTCACGGAAATCATGATGGTAAAGCAAAAGATGGTTTATTCTGGAAGCTACAGCAACAATTATGCGGTTTTCGTGCTTACGACTATGCGTTTGACTGCGGAAAATGGCGAATAATATTGCTTTGCGCGCCAGAACTATTTACAGACTCATACACATTCGAGAATCAAATCGAGTGGCTAAATAATGAACTCCAACAGGCTTGGCGGAAGCCTGTTATCGTATTCCTCCATTACCATCTACTACCAGTCGGTCTTTCACAACTTGAATACTATACCTACCCCAGAGAACAGAAATTAAGACTATTGGATACCTTAGTAAGGTATGGAAATGTTAAATATGTTTTTATGGGACATGTTCACAATGGGATAAAGGCTTCCGTAAAAACTGCCTGGGAATATCAGGGAACTAAATTTATTGTATTACCTACTTTGGTGCCCGGAAGAGCGTTCGCAGAGGAATATCCTGAATTTGTATCTTATTCTGACCGCGGATTTTTTGCAGAACTAATTCTCAAAGGATCAGCATCTGAAATATATGGAAGACAAATAGATAATCCCACTAAATATAAATATCCCGAAGAGTTTCCTATATTTACAATTGATATTGACTCACGGGCATTCAGACACTGGTATGATATGCCTAAATCGGAGACGATACAAAACGGCGACTTTGAAAATGGCACTTTAAATTGGTTTTCATCTTACCGATATAAATCTGACGAGAAACCTGGGTTTATCTGTGAAGTTTTGCCCTCTCCCAAATTCAACTCCAACTCTCTGCACCTTTTTGTTACATATAAGGGCCGTTCTTGGCAATATGATGAATCGTTAGACCTTTACAAGGTTATTTCTATCCCTTCGAACTCTTCTCTACCCACGATCAAACTACAATACTATATACCGAATGAGGAGAAAAGTTTCTACGGAGGAGGTTACATTAGAGTAGCATTATTCAATGACAAAAGCCTTGAGGCTATGTGGTTAGGACATTGGGGAGCAAGAGAAGAAAGGATAAAACACTTACATAGAATATGGAATTATTTAGATGAACCTAAAGAAAAACTTCAGTGGTATGAGAAAGCCATTCAACAGGGTAGTTTCATTAGTATGAAACTACCTGATTACGGTTATAAAGTGCATTCCCTTGTCCTGAACACAGACCAAATCTTCACTTTAAAAGATAACACTGCAAAACCTGTCGCAAATCTTTTGGTAGTCCAATTTGGTGTCTGGTGTGGAAACGAAGAGGGTTCTTTTTCAGGGGCATGGTTTGATAACTTTTCAACAGAGCATACTTCCTCTAACCCTTCCTCTATAGATAACCTACCCTTATCCCCCAAAATGTTTGAATCTTTTCTCCCCTACGGAGTCTGGTATAAATATGGATTTGATAAATAAATAGCTCGACTCTTAAAATTTTTTACTTACGCCCTCTCATCGAAAAACAATCCCTGAATCTTCTGCCACTTAGCTAAGAACTTTAACCACTCTTCCGGTGGTATTTGTTTTATTACTTCATCCTTAGCGTTAAGAATCTGTATTACTATTCTCTTGGTCTCCTCGTCCAATTTTAATCTCGTGCTCGTAATCGGAATTTCTATCTTTACCCTTTTCCCCCCAATCTCAATTTCTAAAAATAATTTTTCTTTTTCTAAGTCATTACCTTCCTCAGACAACAAAGATTTTCCCATCATTTCTTGCGGATCTGCGATCTCAGATAAATGCGGAAGCATGTTTACATAGGGAGAGTTTGGAGGAGCAGGTAGGGCAGATCTGAGATCTGGGCTGGCCAACCTCAGGTAAGTTAGCTGAGTATTTATTTCCGGCAACATACCCAAGCCTACTTACTCCTCCAAAATATGCATATGTCAAAAAAAATAAGCTAACGAAGCAGAGCAAGTGCTGTCTGGGGAACTACATTCGCCTGTGATAGCACAGCTGTTCCGGCATTTACCAAAATTCTATTCCTCGTAAACGAGATTGTTTCTTTTGCTATGTCCGCATCCCGAATGGCACTTTCTGAAGACGAGGCATTTTCTTCTTGGATTGCCAGAGTATTAATTGTGAACTCAAGTCTATTTTGATATGCACCTAATTTACTTCTTAGCATATTGACACTTTTTAGAGCATCGTCAATTTTTGTAATCGCAGCTGTAGCGGAAGTTAAGTTCGTCAATGTGATGCCACTTACACCCAACACATTCGCATTCGCCGCTTCTATTACAATAGTAAGAGTCTGGCCTTGGTTAGGACCTGCTTGAATTACCACGCTATTTGTAGCACTTAGAATTCTCAATGAATTAAATTCAGTATCGTCAGCAATCTTGTTTATCTGAGAGATAAGCTGTTGAGCCTCAGCATCTAAAGCACTTCTATTTTCAGCACTCAGAGTCCCATTTGAAGCCTGAACCGAAAGCTCTCTTATACGCTGAAGAATATTAGTAGTTTCACTCAACGCACCTTCAGCAGTCTGAACAAGGCTAATCCCATCCTGCGCATTCCTCTGGGCCACTTGGGTCCCACGAACTTGTGCCCGGAAGCTCTCAGCTATAGCTAAGCCCGCCGCATCATCTGATGCACGGTTAATTCTCAAACCACTGCTTAACTTTTCTAAACTCTTATTTAAATCAAGAGTTGACCGCCTCAAAACCCGGGCTGCGTTTAAGGCGGGAACATTAGTATTGATTCTAAGCCCCATAGATTGCCTCCTTGAGTGTCATAACCCTTTTGCAAATCCTTTTGTTTTAACTTCGGCACGCCTCCGAAGTCTGAGCCTATTTACCCCATGCGGTAGGGATGAGAATCACTAAAGAGAACCTTCTACTCTCATCCCTACCGCCCTATTTTTATCTTAGAAGCTGTAGCGCCGTCTGCGGAACTATATTTGCTTGAGCAAGCACTGATGTGCCTGCATTCAGCAAAATCTGATTCCTTGTAAACCTTATTGTCACTTTCGCAATGTCTGCATCTCTAATAGCACTTTCTGACGCAGCCGCATTTTCTTCCTGTATACCTAATGTGTTTATTGTAAATTCCAACCTGTTCTGATAAGCACCAAGTCTCGCCCTTAGCGTGTTCACTGTTCTAAGAGCATTATCAATTATACTTATTGCAGATGCTGCTAAAGCTTGCGAAACCACACTTAGAAGACTTACATTTAATGCTGCCGCGGTAACAGAAGCCATCGATAATGCTAATGTCTGTCCAGAATAAATCCCTGCCTGGATCTCAATCACACTGGTAGAGTTCAGAACCTTTATTCCATTAAATTCGGTGTCAGTAGCTATCGCATTGATTTGCTCTATTAACTGATTAATCTCACTTTGAATAGCGAGACGATTATCTCCGCTCTGTGTCCCGTTTGCCGCTTGAACTGCCAACTCTCTCATTCTTTGAAGAATGTTAGTAGTTTCGCTCAGAGCTCCCTCCGCAGTCTGGACTAAACTAATACCATCTTGGGCATTTCTCTGAGCTACTTGCGTTCCACGAACTTGGGACCGGAACGCCTCAGCAATTGCTAAACCTGCAGCATCATCTGCAGCTCGGTTTATGCGGAGACCACTCGATAACTGCTCCAATGTTTTATTCAAATCGAGTGTAGTTCTCCTCAACACCCTCGCCGCATTTAAAGCAGGAACATTTGTATTTATTCTAAGTCCCATAACTTTTCCTCCTTGAGTTTACACCTTCCATGGTAAATTTACATCTCAATTTTCATTAATGTCATTTACCTCAACAACTGCAAAGCAGTTTGAGGCACTATATTGGCTTGTGCAAGTACAGCAGTCCCTGAATTTACAAGAATTTGATTCCTCGTGAACCTTATGGTTACTTGAGCAAGATCCGCATCACGAATTGCACTCTCTGATGCAGCTGCATTCTCTTCTTGAATTGACAATGTATTTATTGTAAATTCAAGGCGGTTCTGATATGCACCGAGCGTAGCCCGCAACATGTTTACAGACTTCAAAGCATTGTCCACTATTGTAATAGCAGACGCAGCCAAAGCCTGCGAGGAGACAGCTAATCCATTCACACTCAAGGTAGCAGCAGTTGCACCGCTTATAACCACTGCTAATGTCTGACCCTGCTGATATCCAGCTTGGAGTACTACTGATTGTAAACCTGTTAACACCTTGATACCATTAAACTCAGTATCACTCGCAATCTTATCAATCTGGTCTACTAACTGAGTTACCTCAAGCTGGATTGCAGCACGGTTATTATCGCTCTGGGTACCGTTTGCCGCCTGAACTGCAAGTTCGCGAATTCTCTGCAGAATATTTGTAGTCTCACTTAATGCGCCTTCTGCGGTTTGGACAAGACTCACGCCATCTTGGATATTTCTCTGTGCCACCTGAGACCCACGAACCTGTGCACGGAACCCCTCTGCAATGGCTAAGCCCGCCGCATCATCCGCAGCTCGATTAATTCTCAAACCACTGGATAACTGCTCAAGAGTTTTATTCAGGTCCAGTGTAGAACGCCTTAGTATGCGAGCAGCGTTTAAGGCTGGTACATTGGTGTTAATCCTAAGTCCCATAGCTCTTATCCTCCTTGAGTTTTAGTTTTTCTCCATAGGCTTTCCTTGCCTAAACAATCAAAGTTTATTTTTTTTCAATTTTATTAGAGTTACCTCAGCAACTGTAATGCAGTCTGAGGCACCACATTAGATTGAGCAAGCACCGCAGTGCCTGCATTCACAAGGATTTGATTCCTTGTGAATCTTATAGTTTCTTGAGCAATATCCGCATCACGAATTGCACTTTCTGAAGATGCAGAATTCTCTTCCTGAATTGCTAAGGTGTTCATCGTAAACTCTAACCTATTTTGATAAGCACCCAGAGTAGCGCGCAATGTGTTTACACTCCTAATCGCTACATCAATTGTGGAAATCGCTGAAGCCGCATCTGTTTGAGTAGCTACTGTTATGGCATTGACACCCAAATCATTTGTTTTTGCGCCTCCAACAGTGATTGCCAACACTTGTCCACTGTAAGCACCTACCTGAAGAGTAACTGTCTGAGAAACACTTAATATGTAGATACCATTAAATTCAGTTTGGGTGGCAATTTTGTCAATTTGTTGAAGCAACTGTTGAACTTCGGTATTAATTGCACTACGATTATCGCTACTCTGAGTACCGTTAGCCGCTTGTACAGCCAGCTCGCGGATGCGTTGTAGGATGTTAGTAGTCTCACTTAATGCTCCCTCAGCTGTCTGAACAAGGCTTATACCATCCTGTGCATTGCGCTGTGCCATATTCGAACCGCGGACAATAGAGCGAAATGCTTCAGCAATAGCCAAGCCCGCTGCATCATCCGCAGCTCGATTAATTCTCAACCCGCTTGACAACCGCTCCAAGGTTTTGTTCAAGTCCAAAGTAGACCTTCTCAAAACCCTGGCAGCATTTAGAGCAGGCACATTAGTATTGATTCGAAGTCCCATAACAATTTTCCTCCATGAGCTAGTGTTTAGAGTTTCTTTGGCTTCCCTTCCCAGATACCCTCTTATTGTCCATCCCTATGACAATAAGAGCGGTCTTCAATTTTTCACGATTCTCCGTCAGTAACTTTCTTCTTCATTCACCTCCTTCTCGTTCTGACGGCTCCTATATTAAACTTTTGCTAAATCTACTACCGCTTATCACTCTTATTATCGGCAACTTTAGAAAAAACTTTAGTAAAAATTAAAAAAAATTTTTATTCCCGTTGTATTTTTAGGTATAAGTTGCAAATATCTAATTTAAAACTATAAAAACTATAATGCAAAATCCAAGATTTTTAGACTGTAAAACACTATTAGTTGAACATTAAAATCTCTATACATACCAGATATTGCCATAAGGAAATTCAAACCTGTTCTTGTTATTTCCTTGGGTAATTATCAAAACATTTCTTCAGACAGATTAAAAATTCAAAAAACATTTCGATTTTTATATAATTTCATTTAATAGCAAACTAAGTAAGGAATAAATTTATGGCAATAGAAGCGGTTGCTTATGCAAGGGCAGGATTAGTAGGTAATCCTTCTGATGGGTATTATGGAAAAACTATTAGCGTAATTATTCGGAATTTTCATGCAAAAGTAAGCTTATACGAGAGTCAATATTTAGAAATAATTCCGAGCTATCAAGACCAGTCGAAATACGAATCGATAGAATCTCTTGTAGAGGATGTAAATCTCAATGGATACTATGGGGGCATCAGATTGATGAAAGCCACAATATACAAATTCTACCAATATTGTAAACAACATAAAATTTCAATACCTCAAAGGAATTTTTCTATCCGTTATCGCTCCACAATTCCCAGAAGATTAGGATTGGCAGGCTCAAGCGCCCTTGTAACTGCTACTATGAAGTGTTTGATGGAATTCTACGAGGTGGAAATTCCCAAACCTATTTTACCCAACATAATATTAAGCGTAGAAACTGAAGAACTTGGAATATTTGCAGGACTTCAGGATAGGGTTATCCAAGTATACGAAGGCTGTGTATACATGGACTTCAACAAAGAACTTATGGAGAAACAAGGATATGGGTATTACGAAGAAATTCCTACCTACTTACTTCCAAAACTTTTTATCGCATATAGGAAAGACCTCTCCGAGGGATCAGAAGTTTTTCATAACAATGTTAGAGAAAGATGGTTGGCTGGGGATCCAGAAATACACAAAGCTATGCAAGATTTTGCAGAGTATGCGAAAATAGCTCGGGACCTACTGTGGGCAGGAAGAGGTGAAGAAATAGGGCCTTGGATGGATAAAAATTTTGATAGAAGACGCTCAATTTACAATCTAAACCCTAAACATGTGAAACTTGTTGAAATAGCAAGAAGTGTGGGCGCAAATGCTCAATTCACAGGTTCAGGAGGAGCGGTAGTAGGAATATATAAAGATGAAGAAATGTATGAGAACCTTGTAAAAACTTTCGAAAAGGAAAATTCAATCGTTCTAAAACCCAAGATTAACCCTGATGAAGAAGATCAACAGATATAAGGATTTACCTTCGTGGGAAAACTCTATGTAATTGGCACACCAATTGGAAGTATTGAGGACATTAGCTTCAGAGCGGTAAGAGTATTAAGCGAGATTCAACTCCTTCTTTGTGAAGACACAAGAATAACAAGGAAACTATACGCCCATTTTAATATTCCTTTTCCAAAGAAGGTGCTAACTTATATAGAGCCCCGCGAAGAAAAACTAATCCCTCAAGTACTGGAGGAATTAGGGAAAGGAACTATAATTGGACTATGTTCTGATAGTGGCATGCCTTGTATTAGCGATCCCGGATACAAATTAATCTTAGAAATTGTTAAAATGGGGCACGAAATAGAGGTAATTCCCAGCGGAAGTGCAGTTGAATCCGCTCTTGTACTTTCAGCTCTCCCAACTTCATCATACACTTTCAAAGGGTTTTCTCCGCGGAAGGAAGGTGATTGCAAAAAATTTTTAAGTCAAGACAAAGAATTACCACACACATTAGTGTTTTTTGAATCTCCCTTTAGGCTACAGCGGTTCCTATCAATCGCACTCGAAGTACTCGGAGATAGACAATGTGCAGTCTGCTTCGAGATGACGAAGAAATTTCAACGGGTATACCGAGGATTCATCTCGGAGGTGTTAGAAAAGCTCAAAAATGACCCCTTAAAAGGTGAAGTAACGGTAACTATTGCGGGAAATCATCCCAAATTTATCAGGCATCCTTAAACCTCTTCTTCTTCCTTGGGCTGGATTCTTACATTAATTGCCTGAGGAATTATTTCAAAGGTAGCTGGTAAATATCCAGGAACTTCTCCATCAACATCGAGCAGAACCTCGCCTGCCCTATAGGCTGGATATGCAACAACTTTTTGCGCTTTGAATGTCATAATCTTTGGATGAGTGAGGTGCGTGCCAGAGTATACCTTTTTCACATTCAAAAGGAGTTCCACAGTTGATATTCCAGGGATTACAATCACATCAAACCATCCATCATCAAGTCGGGAATTAGGCGATATATGCATCCCACTTCCAAAATACTGGCCATTACATACCGCCACCGTTTTAATATCAAGAACATCATCAAAGTGCCCGTCTATCTTCAGTCGAACTGGCTTATTCCTATAAGTAATCAAAGATTGAAGCATTCCCAGAAAGAATGCCAATTTACCGCTATATTGCTTAAGTCTGGTGTAACTATTTACCGCTCTGTCTGTTGCCCCGCTAAGACCAAAACTTGCTATATTCACAAAATACCTTGTGGTTTCTTCACCTTTGAAGTTAACAAACCTCAACTTACCCAAATCAAATGGATACACAGATGTATTAGCCAGGTGCTCAATTTGCTCATCAATATCTTGAGGCCAATGCAAAGCTTTAGCAAAATCTCTCCCTGTGCCCGTGCTAACGATTGCAAACACAGCCTCGGGATTTATTAAGTGATCGTTTTTGAAGAAGCCATTAACAACCTCGTTAATAGTCCCATCCCCACCTACCGCTATTATTTGTTCACATCCATCAAGTAGCGCTTTTCTTGCGAGTTCTATACCATCCCCTGGCTTTTCGGTAAAACCAACCCTAACTGGTCCGATTGCATGATGTAGTTTTTTCTCGATACTGGGCCAAAGCTTACCTGTCATATTTCCCCATGCTCGAGGATTTACTACCACAAATGTCCGAGCCCAAGAAACAAATCTTACTCTAACCGCATTCTTCTCCCTTTCCTTCCAACTCTCATCTGAAGCAAATTCATGGGACATCAAATCAGTTATTTTTAGAATAGCAGATTCACCTGGTTCCCCGAGATTGCCTATGTTTGTTCGCCTAAAAAGCACATCACTTAGGTGAACAGCCATCTCATTTCGAACCGCGTAAACTATTTGTGCTCCTATCTCTAATCTCGAATCACAAATAGGGTCTGCGAGTGAACTATCTTCCCTTGCGAGTCTAATGACCTCATCAATTTCTGTCCCATAATAGTAAGCGAGATTTCTTACTACTTCAGGTGGGAAATCAGAGTATTCCTTAATCTTAAGTTCTGTAAACTCACTAAATTTCTCTATGTTTCCACCTACCACAGGAGTAGAATCTGTCACACAGGGAGAAGGAGATTGCCCTAACTTTTCAAAAACTTTGTCCACTACTCTCTCAGCTAAATGCCTTGAAGTAGTCCACTTCCCACCAACTGCGGTTATCAACCCTGGGCATCCTGTCTCTTCATGGTCAAAGACTTCCGCAGACCTACTCGCATTATAAGAGTTAAACTCCTCCTCACTCTCCGTAGGATCTTTCTCAACTATTGGTCTAAGCCCCCCATAAAAAAATAACACATCCCCTCTCTTAATCTTCACATCACCAGGAAACCCATTGTTTACCACAGATAGAAACTCCACTAATTCTTTTTCAGACACATGCACATCATCAGGATTACCCTGATAGACAGTATCTGTAGTGCCGAGGAGTGAACAGCCCTGCCAGGGTAGGACAAAAAAATGGGAGCCTTTTCCGGGTACCACTACCGCATACTTTTTTGTCAACGGCTTGGTGAGAACATGAATTCCCTTTGAGCGAATTATCTTTCTCTCAGGGTCTTCTCCCGTAGCAAGAGCTATTATTTGGTCTGCCCATGGCCCTGTTGCGTTAACAACAATTCTCCCTTTTACAGAAATCTCTACACCATCTTCCAAATTCCTAACTTTCACGCCCTTTAGCCACTTCCCTTCTCGAACAAATCCCACCACTTCAGCATAATTTAACACCACTGCCCCATTTATCATAGCCTGCTTTAGGCAAGCCCAACTTAACCTCTCCGGCGAGAACATTTGGTAGTCATGGAATAAAAGCGCTTCTTTGAAATTATAGTTGTTTAGTGTGGGTTCCTCATCAGATATCTGGGCCAAACTAATTTTCTTGTGAGCAGGAATAAACTTCTCTGGGTCTATAAGCTTATTCCTATCGTATGAGAGCAAGTCGTATGCCCTCAAGCCAAGTGAGTATATTAATTTTTCCCTAAATTTTTTGCCCCCACCTAATGGAAGCAAAAAAGGTAAAGAATGAACCATATGAGGTGCAATAAAAGACCATATTCGGCGCTCCCTCAAAGATTCTCTAACCAAACCTATTTCAAGATTCATCAAATACCTCAAACCACCGTGAATTAATTTTGATGAAGCTCCACTTGTAGCACTTGCAAAATCTCTTCTCTCAAATAGTGCAACCTTAAGCCCTCTTAAGACTGCGTCTCTTGCTACACATGCTCCTACTATTCCACCACCTACCACGATAAGGTCGAATTCCTCTTTGCTTAGCCTTTCCCACATCGTTTCCCTAATAACATTCATAAACTTAACCTTATTTGCTCATTTGTTAATTGAGTTAGCATACTCTTCCACTTTATCCGAACTGCCAAATACCCAACAAGCTGACCTATGATTTTCCCCTACATAAGATAACTCAGGAGTATCTATTTTGCATTTATCAATAGCGAATGGGCATCTCGGATGGAACACACATCCTGGTGGGGGGTTAATAGGACTCGGTGGTTCACCCCTAACTTCTAATTCTGGTAAAGAAGAATTAGGATCAGGTTTGGGAATCGAGCTCAATAAAAGTCTTGTGTAAGGATGATTAGGATTTTGGAACAGTCTCTCAGTAGGTGCTTCTTCTACAATCTTTCCCAAGTACATAACAATAACTCTATCCGATATATGCCTAACTACACTCAAATCATGTGATATAAACAGATATGTAAGGTTAAGTTGCTTTTGAAGGTCAATCAACAAATTAAGTATTTGCGCCTGAACCGAAACATCTAAAGCAGAGACAGGCTCATCTGCCACGATAAAGGATGGTTGAACCGCAAGAGCTCTCGCTATACCTATGCGCTGTCGTTGCCCACCACTAAATTCATGAGGATACCTATACATAGCATCAGAGGTCAGTCCTACCATTTCTAAAAGTTTTTCTACACTCTTTTTAATCTCACTTTTAGGCACAATCTTGTGAACATGCAATACCTCTGCTATCATCGAAAATACCGTCATGCGGGGATTTAAAGAACTGTAAGGATCTTGAAATATCATTTGAATCTTTCTTCTGTAGGGCAAAAATTCCTTATTACTAAGCGAAGTAATATCTACTCCTTCAAAGTATATAGTACCCTCAGTTGGTTCCACTAATTTTACGAGAAGCCTCGCAACAGTCGTCTTACCACTACCACTTTCGCCCACTAAGCCCAAAGTTTCCCCTTCATAAACCTCGAAACTTATCTTATCTACCGCTCGCACATATCCTTTAGGCTTTGTAAATATTCCACCACCAACAGGATAGTGTTTTCCCAAATTTACTACTTTCAAGTAAGGCTCTCTATCCATTTTACCTTTTCCTATGTTTTTATCTCCTCACCGGCGTAGAGCCAACAGGCATTTCCCTGCTCGGGAGATAGTTGTATCCACGGAGGCTCTTTTACCTCACATATATGCATAGCAGACGGACATCTCGGGTGAAATCTACACCCCTTAGGTGGCTCAGTCGTTAAGGGGACGGAGCCCGGTATTGTGTTCAATCGCTTTTTACCACCTGACTTCGCAGGCAAGGCATCAAACAATGCCTTAGTGTACGGATGCGTGGGTTTAGCATATATAACAGTTGATGAACCTTCTTCTACCTTCTTACCTGCATAAAGTACCACAACCCACTCCGCAATACGAGCCACTACACTTAAATCATGAGAAATTAACAAAACACTCATTTCCTTTTCATGTTTTATTCTCCTGAGTAGCTTGAGTATCTCCGCTTGTATAGTCACATCCAATGCTGTGGTAGGTTCATCAGCTATCAACAACTTCGGTTCGCATACAACAGCCATTGCAATCATAACTCGCTGAACCAACCCTCCAGAAAGCTCATAGGGATATTGCCTTAGCCTCATATGGGGATCAGTGATACCTACCCATTCCATTACCTTTTCTATCTTTCCAAAAGATTCCTCTTTAGTCATTCCAAAATGCATTTTCATTACATCTGCAATCTGGTCTCCCACTCGAAAAACAGGATTTAATGAACTCATAGGCTCTTGGAACACCATAGATATATGCCTTCCGCGGACTCTTCGCATCTCCTCCTCTGAAAGTGTGATTAAATCCCTACCTTCAAACTTAATCCTACCTGAGAGATGAGAGAGAGGGGGAGTATGAAGTAATCTTAAAATAGATAGAGCGGTCACAGTCTTACCGCAACCACTCTCCCCTACTAATGCAACAGCTTGACCCCGTCGAATTTTGAAACTTATATCATCCACCGCATAAGCGGTTCCTAAAACAGTTGAAAAATACACCTTGAGATTCTCTATTTCCAATAGATAATTGTTATTTTGAATATTACTCTTCATCTACCACCCCTTAATCGAGGATCCATAGCATCTCGCAATCCTTCCCCAACGAGGTTAAAAGCAGTTACAGTTATAAATATTGCCAACCCTGGGAATAAAACTAACCACCATGCAAAGTCAACATAGCTCTGAGACTGTTTCAATAACTCTCCCCAGCTGGGAGTCGGAGGTGGAGCACCAAAACCGAGAAAGCTTAATCCACTTTCCATTAAAATAGCCCCTGCAAGACCAAAAGTGGCACTTACATAAACAGGTCCCAAAGCATTGGGTAAGACATGACGAAACATAGTACGAATACCACTCAAACCAAGCACCTTTGCGGAAAGGACATATTCCATTTCTCTCTGTCTGAGAAACTCGCCCCTCACAAGCCTTGCTACCCCTGGCCAACTTGTTAAGCCTATAACTACCATTATGGTCCACACACTCGGAGGCAAAAATGCCATCACAGTAATGATGAGAAAGAAAGTAGGAATTACAAGCATAAGCTCTATTAATCTCAAAACTACAGTGTCCACCCATGAACCTAAAAAACCAGCAAGTGAACCAAGCACAATACCCATCAATACCGCAATGCCCACTGAGACAAATCCCACACTCAACGATAATCTCGCACCCCAAATCATCCTGCTCAAAACATCCCGCCCACGGTCATCAGTCCCTAACCAATGAATCCTGTTGGGAGGGTGCAACACAACTTCCAAATTTTGGCGCAGTGGTCCAAACGGAACTATAGGTTTGATGCACCACTCTCCTGGTGCAGGTTTCCATAAGTCAAAATTTGCATATAGATTTTCAGAAAGCAAGTCAGAATATTTTATAACATTAGGAAATAAATAAATTCTATTATTCTTCTTCATTACTATGGGAACATCGTTTGCTATGAAAGGAGCAAAGGTAGCAATAAAACCGAAGAAGAAAATCACTACTAATCCACACATCGCCATCTTATTTTTCTTAAACTCACTCCACACCATCCACCAATAAGAGTAATGCTTCTTTTTGATAACTCCTAACCTCAATTTTTTACTCCAGTCTAATTCTTGGGTCTACAAGTGCATACAAAATGTCGTTTATTATCAGTCCAAACAATGTCAGGAATGTGGATATAGTAAATATCCCCATAATCAGAGGATAATCTCTCGACAACACCGCCTCAAAGCCTAATCTTCCCATACCCGGTATTGAAAAAATCGTTTCTATTATGACGCTTCCACTTATCAAGCCTGGCAAGAGCCCGCCGAATATGGTTACAATGGGTATGAGAGAATTTCGCATCGCATACTTAAACACTATCATCTTTTCTGACAAACCGTATGCCCTCGCTGTGCGTATATAATCTTGCTTAATAACATCCAACATTCCTGTCCGCATATATCTCGATAAACCAGCTAACCCACCGTAAGTCATACAAAATAACGGCAAAACTATATGCCATAATCTATCCAAAAGCCACTTCCACCAAGGATATGCGTAAGCATCTATGCTATTTATGCCATTAACTGGAAATAGATTCCACCAATCCCCACCACCTAAAAACATAATAAGCAACATAGCCACCCAAAAACTGGGCAGGCTATAAAGAAGAAATAAGATAATGGTGATAAGCTGGTCGAGAAAAGAGCGAGAACGAACTGCGGAATAAGCACCGATGGGTATTGCTATTAGATAGATAAGAAATGTTTCCAAAATTGTAAACTGGAGTGTAATAGGTAAAGTTTCCCAAATCTTCTCCATAACAAAACGCTGGTCTTTAAAGCTTTTCCCAAAATCAAGAGTAATTATCCGCCTCAACCATAGTAGATACTGAACAATTATAGGCTTATCTAACCCATATAAGGCTTTAGTTTGCTCTATTATTTTTTCCGTCTCGAAATTCGCTCGCATAGCCCCACCTTCCCCGCGAAGTTTATAGGCAACAGGGCTCCCCGGAGCAAGCTGAATCAAAGCGAATGTGATTAAGCTAACACCCAAAAAAGTAGGTATAACGAATAACAACCTTTTTATGATATACCTCAACATACAAGAAAAACTCAATCATCTGAATAAGTATACTTTTGTAAACTTTTAGGCACGAACCACTCCCTTTCATATACACCGAATGGATATATCCTAATACCATGAACTCTTTTATCTACAACGAGGATTGCCTTAGGTGCAAATAAAAATGTATAAGGCTGTTCCTCATACACAATTTCTTGAAACCTTCTATAAAGCCTAATCCGCTCTTCCCTGTCGAAACATACCCTACCATTCTCAATAAGTTCATCTGCCTCCTTGTTTACAAACCCAACAAAATTTGATCCTTTCTCCGACTGGCTCGAATGCCACACCTGATAAGGGTCAGGGTCAGGAGGCATCTGCCAACCCATCAACACCGCATCAAAATTACGACTATCTACTCTTTCAAGAAGTGACGCCCACTCAAGCAATCTGATCTGCATTACAATTCCCACTCTGGCGAGATCCTCTTGAAAAATCGTAAGAATTTTCTCCGCCACTGGGTTAGCATTAGTAGTCATCACTTCAAAATAGAATTTTTCCCCATCCTTATCCCTAATTCCATCCCTATCTGAATCTAACCACCCTGCTTCTTCCAAGAGCTTCTTTGCACCATCAGGTGAGAACGGAATTATAGAAAGACCCGAATGATACTCAGGCGTATTAGGCATAAACGGACTTTCTATAATCTCAGCCATCCCGTAATATACTTTCTCCACTATCTTTCTTCTATTTAGCAACATTGTCAGTGCTTTCCGAACCCGGCTATCACTAAATACTTTTCTACGCATGTTCCATCCAATATAACTATAAGCAGGGCGAGGATAGATAAATATATTGAATTGATTGCGAAACTTTTCAGAGTTTACCCTTCTTAACAGGTCTTCAGGTCTTATCGTCAACGCATCTAATTCTCCACGCCTTAACTTTAGAAGTGAAGCGTTATCATCAAGTATAACTTGATAAACTATCCTATCAAAATGGGGCATTTTCTCGTTCTTCCGCCAGTAATAGGGGTTCCTCTTCAAAACAAGTTGAAGCCCAGTCTGCCACTCCGAAAGCATGTAAGGACCTGAACCTATCGGTTTCCTATTATTCGGATGATTATTGAAATCTCCTTTACCATATATGTGTTCGGGTATTATCTCTAATAACCCTAACATAACCGGATGCTGATAATAAGGTTTCTTACAGTAATACTTCACAGTATAGTCATCTACCACCTCACACCTTTCAACATCTATAAAATAATTCTTCAAATGCGGAGCATCAGTAAGCGGGTCCATCAGTTTATCAAAAGTAAATTTAACATCCCTGGCGGTAAGCGGATGTCCATCAGAAAACAAAACATCATCCCGGAGGTAAAATGTATAAATAAGATGGTCATCGGAGACTTCCCACTTATGTGCTACACGAGGTTCAAGCTCTAAAGTAGCAGGATTACGGTCAAGTAAACTATCGAAAAGCCATGAGTTAACAAGGGAAGAATAAGCATCTGTGCTGGTAAGTGGATTCAAATGTGGCATTTCCGCTGATAATCGCATTATGAGCCAATCACCCTGTTCCGGTGATACATCCACCCCAAACTCACTAAGACCTACCCCCGATAGTTCCACTTGGGAACTGTTAACTAAATCCAAATTAATATTAGCACAAGAAAAAAGTAAAACTAACGGTATTAAGACTCCAATTATTACAGTTTTAATTTTAATTACCTTCATGGACACTTCCAATTCCAAATATTGGGTGAAATAATAATATATAATAAACATTGCTATATGCTAATTTACTCACAGCCAACACTGAAAAGGAACTCTACTTGAGTCATAAGGTAAAACAAATATATTCCTTACTAAAGGCAATCACAATACCTTCCGAGATCATAGAACCTTCTGACTGTAATAAATCCAAAGTCCTGAAAGTGAAATTTAACAAAACTCCCTTGTGGGTTCGCACCCTTAATAATTTATTTTGTGGTGTAGTGAACGACACATACGATTTACCATTTATGCTTAATAAAGCAGTAAAAAAGTCTAATAGTGAAGAGCCAATATTAATCCAAAAAGTAATGAGAGGAAGGACACTTTGCATTTTATCAAGAGTTAACGACGAGGTATATAGTCGGTTTGATATATTCGGAGTAAATTTCCTATCCGGTATGTATAGAGTCCCATACGAATATTGGACTATAACAAAACTCTCTCCACAAATACTCCTCGGAATACAAGAAATTTTTCAACAACACCTCTCAAAACTTACCTGTCCAAAAGGGTGGCTACAAATAGAGCTAATCAAGGGTAGAAAAAAGTGGTATATCTCATTCCTAAGTATTTCTAAAAACATTGATAAATCACTACTCGAGATTAGAAAACTCAAGGAGAAAAAAGGCGAAGATAACCGCATCTATTTTCTCAAATGGATAATCCCTCCCAGTGGAGTGATAGAAAAAATCACGGGCATAGATTCCGCGTTAAAAACCCCAGGCGTTGAAAAAATTAAAATTAAACTAACTCCCGGTGAAACAATAAAGCACATTTCAGACACTACATCAAGAGACAAGACAGGCTACATCATAACAAGCGGTAATACACTTAGGTCCGCTATTTTTTCTTCTACCAAAGCACTCCAGTTACTAAAGATTCACACTACAAATCTATTCCTATGAGCACCTTATTTACTCTAAGTCTTTAAGGGACAAACATAAGAGCGAAAATACTATCCCAAAATTAACAAAGTAACCTAAATAATAAATATAAATTCGATCAGGCGTTCCATATTTAAAAATTTGACTGAGCCCCCTTCGGATAAACTTAAAAATTCCAAACAAATGCTTTACGAAAATCACCCAAGCTACCCCCTATGTTAATTCAGAGAGATAATCCGCAAGCTGGTCCATAAAGATAACTTTGTATTGATAACCTTGTTCAGTTAGAAACAGCTGTCTTTTTAATGCATAATCTTGTTCTATAGTATCCCTCGTAACTATTGAGTAAAAATGTGCCTGTTTACCAGAAGCTTTAGGTCTTAATATTCTGCCAAGTCTTTGTGCTTCCTCCTGTCTCGACCCGAAAGTTCCCGAAACCTGAATAGCCACATTTGCATCGGGAAGATCAATGGCAAAGTTTGCAACTTTCGATACTATCAATAACTTAATCTCTCCTTTCTTGAACTTCCCATATAGTTCCTCTCTCTTTCTCACTGGGGTTTGGCCAGTTATTATAGGAGCATTAAACACTTTCTGAAACACCTTCAACTGGTCGAGATACTGCCCTATTATAAGTATATTATCATCCTTATGAGCCTCAACTATTTGCTTACAGATAGATATCTTTATAGGATTCATAGAGGCGATTTGAAACTTTGAAGCACGAGAAGCCACTATGTACTTATACCTATCTTCATCCATTATAGGGATTCGCACCTCAGTGCATACCGCTTCAGCTATCCAACCCTGTTTTTCTAAGACTTTCCACGGTATATCACACTTTTTAGGGCCTATGAGACTGAAAACCTCGTCCTCCTTGCCATCTTCCCTTACTAAGGTTGCTGTTAAACCTAATCGCCTTTTCGCTTGTAAGTCCGCTGTTATTTTAAATACCGGAGCTGGAAGTAAATGAACCTCATCGTAAATAATTAGTCCCCATGCCCCGTCTTCAAAAAGTCGAAAATGCATAAAAGAACTATCTTTCGTCTTTCTATATGTAAGTATTTGGTAGGTAGCCAGTGTAACAGGTTTAATCTCCTTCACCTCCCCACTATACTCACCAATCTGATCCTCTGTAAGAGTGGTTTTTTCAAGTAATTCTTGTTTCCACTGACGAAGTGCCACTGTGTTAGTGGTCAGCACAAGAGTATGGGTCTGTAATTTACGCATTACACCAATTC
Organism: Candidatus Hydrogenedentota bacterium; assembly: GCA_026415215.1. Classification (GTDB taxonomy): domain Bacteria; phylum Hydrogenedentota; class Hydrogenedentia; order Hydrogenedentales; family Hydrogenedentaceae; genus Hydrogenedens. The sequence goes on along the minus strand of JAOAHN010000106.1, from coordinate 11,287 downwards.
CAACTATAGTTTTTCCAGCACCACAGGGTAAAACTACTACACCACTTCCACCTCGGGCACTGCCTCCCGCGTAGAATGCATCTACCGCCTCTTGTTGATACTTTCGAAGAGTAAAAGTTTTACCGTTTGGCAATTTAGTTCTCAATTCAAAATGTAAAGGTGCACCCTCAACATAACCCGCAAGGTCTTCCACAGGGAAACCCATCTTCACAAGAGCACATTTCAATGCCCCCCTAAATTCTGACTTAATCAGTATTCGTCGAGAATCCAATTTAACGAAACCAAAGTTTGCCAAACTTTTAGAGCACATTAACTCAGTTAATAAAAATGGGTCATCACTTTCCAATATAAGTTCAGCCTGTGGACTTTTATATAGCTTCAGTCTCCCATATCTCCGAATTGTTTCCGTAATCTCTGTAATTATGTTATTAGGAACTTCATACCTACTATATTTATTGAGTAATTCTATAACCTGCGACGCTGAATAACCTGCAGCAGCGGAGTTCCATAAAGATATGGGCGTGATTCTGTAAGTGTGGTAATGTTCGGGAGACTTCACAAGTTCCGCAAAAGCAGAAAGAGCATCCCTTGCTTCCTCATACAGGGGATTATCTACCTCTAAAAGGATGCTTCTATCTGATTGAACAATAACCGGCTTTTCAACTTTCTGTGGCATAAACTTCCTTACACTACTAATAATTTTTTAATAATAAACATTGGTCAACTAAAATTTCACACGATTAGGGATAAATCTCTATAAACTATGGGAATATCAATTTCTTCCCGCTCTAATTTCTTTACTATGTCTGAAAGAGATGTAAATTTCAAAATATACATATTTGCAATTCTGTTAATGCATATTTCTAACTCCGCTTTGGCAAGAAAAAACTTCAGAATAAGTAAAATTACATATAAATATCTCACAAACTCTCTTCACTATACTATACCCTTCTAACTCTCAACTCTACCCTTCAGTAGACATAAAACTGACTAACGGATCTTGCAAGTCTTGTAGGGTATTATACATAATATAATCTGTCTATCTCGGAGAGTGGAAATATGTTTGTAGCGGTAGTGCATGTTAATGTTAAACCTGAATTTATAAACGATTTCAAGCGAGAATCTGAAATCAACGCTTGCGAGAGCCGTAAAGAACCTGGCGTATTGAGATTCGATGTTCTACAAAATATAGAAGAACCCAATAGGTTCATACTATACGAAGCATATAAAGATGAAGAGTCTGCAAAAGCACATAAAGATACTCCACATTACCAAAAATGGCGGGATGCGGTAGCACCGATGATGGCAGAACCGAGACACACTGTTAAATATTGGTTATGTGAACCTCATTAGAAGGCCAATTGTGTTGTATAATAGAAAAAAAATGAAAGGACTCAAAAAATGACCAAGGTTATAAGTAAAGTATTAGCAGTAATTTGTTTAATTTCCCTATTTAGCTGTGCAAAAGCACTAAAAGATACCTCAGGGCTCGCTGAAGAAAAGGTTTTCACCGTGAAGGCTCCCTTTGATAAAACCTGGCTCGCAACAAGGGACGCCCTAAAAGAACTAAATCTAACACTATACACCAGAGATAAAAGAGGACTATTTGTAGCTTACGACCAACCTAAGAGAGAATGGCTCAATCTTAAGAGAGTAAAGTATGAAATTCAGCTCGGGTCTATGAACCCGGACGAGACCAAAATTTTTATCTCCGCAGTAAGCCAAGTGTATGGTGTCACTTTATTAACAGAACCGGATTGGCACGACAGAAAGCTTGCAAAAACGAGTAGAAGTGAAGAGATACTAAACAAAATTCTTGAAAAACTCAATCAACCAAGTGAAAACCAGAACAAAGTAGTTATCAAAGAATCAGAACCCTCCTCCTGAAAAATCCATATTGTTTACTAATTACTCTGAGTCATTAAAATACTTATCTATTTCGCCACCACTTGGTTTCTCCCCTTCGATTTAGCTTCATATAGAGCTTCATCACTCCGTTTTATAACATCTGAAGGAAGTTGGTCAGTAGGTAATACTTCTGCGATTCCCGCACTTACTGTCAAGTTTATAGAATAGCCCTCGAATTTAAATGTAGTTCCTTCTAACTTCTTTCTGAACTTCTCTGCCACATTTTTAGCCGTCTCTATATTGATACCTGGGAGTATCAAAGCGAACTCCTCCCCTCCATATCTCGCAAGAAAATCTGCAACTCTTTTCTCCTCACTGATCAGTAAAGCAATCGCTCTTAAAACCCTGTCCCCCACCAGATGTCCGTAGGTATCATTTACATCTTTGAAATGGTCAAGGTCAAATAGCACCAATGAGAAAATATGTCCATATCTCTTATATCTTGCAAACTCCTCTACAATCTTACGGTCAAAAGCACCTCTATTATACACTTGAGTTAGAAAGTCAGTAGATGCATCCTTGGATAATTTTTCAAGTACCTGTTCCTGTTCCTTAATCTTAACTTGTGCCTCATCAAGTTCTTTCTTATAAACGATTGTTGACATTTTCATTTTTTCAACTTCATCCAAAAGAACCTGTTCAATCTGTTGTAGTGTTGCCAGAGTTTGTGACCTCTTGAGTTGGGCGGAGTGCTCATCCAAATTATTCTCATATTTACCTGTTTCTAAAAGCATCGATTGCACTTGACTCTCAAGATTCTTTAGCAACCCATGAATGGTCATTTTAGTTCTCTCTAATTCAGAAACTTCTGCTCTTATATTTTCTGGAAAACTTACAGTGGATGTTAAATTTTGATTCACTACAGAGCCACCTACTGCCTGATTAAGCCTCTTCCAAATCCAAACCCAGAGTGCAATTACAATCCCCATTCCCAAAACAAACAAAATAACTAACGCTATCTCTAACCAATCCATAACTTACTCCTTAAAAGACTCTTACATCCTCTTATATCCTCTTAAAATCCCATATTATTTTCAGTCTAATTTTAAGCAAGTTAGGTTAAAAAAATAAAGTAGACAGGTACATATCCTTACCGAGCTATTGCATATACCCACCTCGCCAAGGAAACCATGATAGACTTTCATCAGACAACTGAACTTGATATAAATTGGTGTTGAGATCCACTATGTATTGGAGCCCTATCTGTTGAAGCAATTCTTGCTTTATTTCAGGAATATAATTGGGCACAAGTACATCTATCGAAGAGGGATACAACCCGCCTTCCAACCCAAACCATTCTATCGCAACAATCAATTTACCAATCAAAAGACTACTGTCAGCGTGTGTCCTATGCGAGTCTACTGCAAAATCTGTAGGGAAAATCATCTTTCTTAGCTCTTCAAGTGGGTATGAAACCGAAGATTTTTTATCTACTGCAGGAAGTCGCAGAAAATTATCCCACGAACTCTGAAGGTCCGAATCACTCAGCTTGTTTATATAATCTTTTTCCGCTGGAGAACTCACAAAATTCTTAAGAGATTCTCTAAGCACAACTAAAGTAGGAAATTCTGATTCCGCCCAATTAGCAATCTGGCGATACTCATTATATTTAATGATTCCACTATCTTGAATTGTCTTTTCTGCATCTAAAAGAATCCGCATAGTATCTCTAAACATATTTTGGGGAAGTAGTTTAAACCTTGAAAGCTCTCTCAAAACTATACTTACACACTCAAAGCCGTGTAAAGGAATATGTACCAGATCTCCGTAAGCACTTTTGTATGCACCTACAGAAAACCTGTGAAGAACCTGAACATCCTGAAAGGACTGTTCACTTTGAGGAGCACTGCTTAACAGAATGTTTATTGAAATAAGTTCGATTAATGTTTGAAAAGAATCCACAGGAATAAGCACTTGACCTGGAAGTTGCACTGGAGGGAAGCCGTCTCTTTCCAACATAGCTCCGGAACGCCATTGAGAGAATACCTCGCTTAATGTTCCCATCTGAACTCGAAAATTTTCTGGAACGCCAGTAGGACCCATTGAAAACAAACTATCCCAAAGCTGTTGAATCCACATTGAATCGATAGGCGGTAGAGATTCTAACGCAAGGAAATAATAGTAAAACGGGTCGGTAGGCATGAAATTTTGAGAAGAATAAGAAGCTGATTGGATAGCTTTCTTCCTCTCTTCATATCTTGCATAAACTAACTCAAACAACTTCTTCTCCAAATCAATAACGATTTGCGAAGCTTCCTCCCTCTTTTTGGCTACCTGTTCCCCTTCTACCTCTTTAGATTTTTTTTCGCCCTCCTGTGTCTCTAACAAAGATTTAGAATACCGAGGTTCTTCGGTGTCAAACTTCTCTTGTGATACATCAAAAGATTGAATACTCTCTGTTTTACTTTCAAGTTTTCTCTCTTTGAAAATGAGATAAACACTGAGGAGAAACATCAGAACTACGATTAATATACTCAATACTGGTACTACAACAGCGAATTTACTCGGTTTCTTTTCCTCCTTAGTGGTCTTAATACCTCCAGAGGTTGAGAAAGTATCGAGAAGGTTCAGGATATTATCAGTTAGAGCAGTGGGAGAAGGTTCATAGGTATTACTCGATAACAATTGGAAGAGTTGTGCAGAGGTAATGTTGATTTTAAGCAAACTCAGTCCTCTTCTGAGATGTTCTACTCCTTTCTCAATATGCTCCTCTATCTTCTCTCGAGGCAGTCTCAAATATGAAACAAGATTTGCAGGAGCGTGTCCCTCGAGAAAATGCAAAAGTAGGGGTTGAGAATACTTATCTGTGAGATTCGCTATAAGCACATCTATTCTATTCTTTATATCATTCCAAGTAGGAAAGCTCACTGGCTCAGTTGGTAAAGGAAGAGGTTTTACCACCTCCAATGCAGACCGAGTAGCCTCCCGATGTAGAAAAATTAACACCGGAACTTGAGGAAATGAGTCCAACCTCATTAACTTCTCAAAACAAGCAATCGCTATCTTTAAAGCGGTATCTGGGTCATTAGTTATCCTTAGAGCTGTGCCATATACCATTCCTCCGTGACGAGCCACCAACTCCAAAAAAGAGTCTCTATCTCTCTCCCTTATCCATTTGTCTAAACATCTATCATCCGACACAGTCATAATCTCTCACCATACCCAAACTGAAAAAGTTTACCTTATTTTATCTCAAATTTATACAAATAAAATAACAATATAGACTATCAAAATTCTTCGGAACTATAAGAAATATACTTAACTTTATAAACTATTTGAGATCAAATATAGTACAATACTTTATCTCAAACTTCTTATCTTAAGATGATTATATGCATACTTTTAACTCAAAAGAAGGTGCAAAAATATCTTTTCTTAAGGAACTGAAGAGAGTTCTATCAGGCAATCTATTATTTCTCGGAATAACAAGTCTATTCACAGACGCTTCTTCTGAAATGGTCTATCCATTACTTCCTATATTCATTGGTAGTTTAGTTCCTCCTGGCTCTGCTCCATATTACATAGGTCTTATGGAGGGAATTGCTGAGAGTACCGCAAGCCTATTGAAGCTTGTCTCCGGCTATGTAAGTGATAAGATAAAAAAGAGAAAGATACTAACTGTATCGGGATATTTCATCTCTACAATATGCAGATTACTTATAGCCTTTGCGCAAACTGGAGGACAGGTAGTTCTCTTTAGATTTTTAGACCGTGTGGGGAAGGGAATACGCACCGCACCGAGAGATGCACTATTAAGCGACTCTACCCCAAGTGAACATAGAGGCCTCGCCTTTAGCTTTCATAGATTAATGGACCACTCGGGAGCGGTGCTCGGTCCAATCTTATCTATGGTATTTCTATACATACTCCTCCAAGAAAAATTCATACCCTATGTAGAGACTACCCCCCAAAAACTTAATCTACAAGCACTGCGAATTATGTTTATGATATCTTTCATTCCCGGGATAATTGCGGTTCTAATACTTGCTTTATTCGTAAAAGAAAAAATGTCTTTGACTCAAGGTGTAGCCCTCGAAAATTCTGAAACCCCAAAATCTCATCATAAACTTCCCATTGGCTTCTATTTGTTCCTTGTCAGTGTAGGAATATTCTCACTTGGCAACAGTTCCGACTTGTTTTTAGTCTTCTATGGCAACGAACTCTTCCAATATGGTCCTATCGGAATAGTTACCGCCTGGATTACCTTACACATTTCAAAAATTCTCTTCAGCTTACCAGGAGGAAGACTCTCAGATAGACTGGGAAGATATAAAATCATCATGCTCGGCTGGGGAGTATATACTTTAGTCTATTTCGGGATGAGCCAAGCGAGTAATCAAATGCTATTTTGGACATTAATAGTAATATACGGTGCCTACTATGGCTTTACAGAAGGAGTGGAAAAGGCATTAATAGCTGACTTGACCCCACCAGAATCACGCGGTTTTGCTTTCGGCATGTATAATCTAATTCTGGGCATCTCTGCACTCCCAGCAAGTCTCATCTTTGGAATATTCTGGGGCATGCTGGGCGCAAAGTGGGCTTTTACTCTGGGAGCATTTTTATCCGCATCAGCGATGATAATACTCACACTATCTCTCCCAAGAATCAGAAACTCGTTATTAACCAGTGCCTCTCTAAAATAGACTCACCTTACATCAAAATTAATCCTCCGTTTCTCGCCAAACTTCGCTCTTTTCCAGCTTTCTAAATAGAAATTTATTTCTCCACTCATTTTAGGGACAGAGACAGCAAAAGCGATACTCTCACCCCGGCAGACATCTTTAGGAATTGGTAACATATCGGTGAGCAAACCGCTAAAACTTAAATATACACATCCCTCCTTCAAATCTCTTTCCTCTCCACTGCTTAACCACTTCGCCTCTCCCAAATTAGTTACCTCTATCAACAATTCTAAATTTTTAACATCTTCTCCTTCCAACACAACAGTAGCTTCGTAATCATTAATCTCTATATCCTCACCTGTGTTTAACCTTAACACCACTCTATCAAAGAAAGAGTCCAAATATTTTGGGGGATTTTTCTCATTGTAGGGAGTATTACCTATTGCCACCAGTGCACAATCTGCGGAGGTGGTATTTGTCCCGGGGGTCTTTAGCCCCGGAAATTTACCATCTTCCCACACTTTCCAAAACTCGTCTTTAACGAGTTCGTATACTCCAGGTATTCCTCTTGCAGTAAGATCCCTATCTATCTCAACCCAATAGTCAATAGTCCTCAACTTTTGGACATCAAAAATATTAGACCTCTCTTTAATTACCTCTGATACCGGTCTAAATGTCCCATCTGGATTGATAATCCCGAAATCACTCTTCTCGTTAACTCGATAACCACCCGGGTACCACCAAAAATATATCCCATCGGAGCCACTTTCCGCCACCATCCTCAAAAAATCTTTGTAGAATCTTGCTTGAGCATCCAAAGCCATCTTAAATTGTTTTTCATCCCCACGATATACATTAAAACCCATCTCCGCCCAAATTAAGGGTATGCTCGAATTGCACATCCTCCCATATTGCACCTGAAAAATCGCAGGCTTAATCTTTTCCCAACTTCCTATTCTCCCATATCCTTCAGGTTCTAAAATGTCCACTGCATAGGCAAGATAATACCAATCATAAGGAAGAGGATTTGCATTAGGATTCGTGGGATTCGAGCTCTCAGTCATCCTAAAGCTCACCGCATGGTTAGAGTCTACAGAACGCACTAACCTTCTCGCTCGAGAATAATACTTATACAGGAGCGTATCCAAGAATCTTCTATATGCACAAGCCATAACTCGCCAGTCACCATCCTTCATAAGTTGTTCATCTGCGGGATTTGTTATAGCCCCATTAGCATCTTTGGGGATGGGATATTTCCAATCTTCTTCTGCACTCTCTATTGAGCAGTACCTGTTTATAACCCATTCCTCCCACTCTCTATCCCATCTTTTTCTACCTTCGTGCCCAGGAAACATCGGTTCCCATGCAAGGTCATAAGCAAACACCTCGTCATGATCTGCCAACCTATAAAACTCTATCATTTCTTTCACCTTTTCCCATTCGAAGTCGAACGGGGTCCCAGGCCTTAAAGACAAGTTTACTTTAAGCCCCAGCTTATCCGCTCTGTAAAGCAAATCAAGCAGATTCTGGTCCCTCATCGACTGATGATATAGAAAAACACTAATAGAGTTCATTCCCATTTTAACTATTCGCTCCAAATCCCTTTGAATAATATTAGGGTCATACGACTTTGCGCCCAACCAGAACTCGAAATATGTGTTATCCTCAACGCCAATTCCAGACGAAGGCATGTAATTCACTCCGTAGGGACACCACCTCCTACCCTTATATATAAAGTCACCATTTTTTACTGTTATGAACTCCTTCTTCTCTTTAGGTGTCCATATATTAATCTCGTGGACAACACTCTCTATTTGCGTCTCTCCACAGAACAACCTACTCTCAACTAACATCTCTTGAGAAAATCGCCCTTCTCTACTCACAACATCTTCAATTTTCCATCGTCCACCTGGAGGCATCTCCGCATTATAGAAGTCCTTTTTAGTTATCAAAGTTTTAGTAAGTTTATCGTATAGGGAAATTTCCACCTTCACATCTCTCCGGGGCACATGTGCAAGGTTTACTATGTTCGCACCTACCCTGATAGCTTGCTCTGGGAAGTATGTATAAAACTCTCCACCGCTATCTAAGAAATATACTCCCGCTCTCATCCTCCGCACTAATTCCTTAAATAATCTCAGTGTGGATGAATCCAGATACCACTGGGGATTGCGAACTGAAAAACATGCCAATACAGACCCTGTATATCTTCCCCCTGTGTGAACCATCAACGCAGAAAGAGCCCCTCGATACTCTCCGTGCTCTCCTAAACACTCTACAATAGGTGCCCACCTCCAATTTCTTCCTTTATTAAATCCACCTGCACCCGGCCTTGGATGAAGCAGAAAGAACTCTTTTGGTATCAATAACTCCTCACCATCTAAACTCGGAAGCAATTCTCCAAACACCCTTACCCTATCCACTGAAGCAGATTCATAAAACTTGTATCCAGGATAGAGAAGCTCTAATCTCGGCAAAGCAATATCCTGACTTAACACAATCTCGTGCACTTTCGCCCTTCTCATCGTTCCGAGGCCCGCAATCCAAAATTTGTGTCTTCCTGGTGATATAGGCGAATGACTCATAGTGAGACCGAAACACAACCGCACCGCATTATCAGGATTAAATTGTGTCCCTCTTCTTTCTGGAGGACCATCCCAAAATTTAAACATCTCAGGCGTCAACACATAATAATTCCAAGACTCCTTCAAAGGCACAGAGGTAAGCCATCTCGAGGAATCTCTTTCTCTCCACTCCAAGGTTAAATAGTTAGTTGAATGGCCCCCTTTAGCAAAGAATACTGTCACATCTTCCTTATGTTCAAACACTTTATCCAAAAAAGGCGAGGCAAAAACATCCCAACCCACCATATTCAAAATCTGCACTTGGATCCCTGGAAGCAAAAATCCATCTGTGATTTTACATCCTTCCACATATCTCAAAGTAACAGGCGAACTTATGTTATTACTCTCTCTTTTCCAGTCTTGGATAAGAACTTCCTTCACCAAATCCCTCTCCGGCATTAACTCATCTCTATATTTACTCAGAAAATCTTCAATAGATAACAAAGATACACCGTCCCAAAAACGAGTCTTCTCCCATATAGGAGCGGAAAATACAATTAGGGCCTTTCCCGACTCTAAAAGCCTTTCAATAATTTTAGAAGTTGCAGGCGGTAGTGAGTTTCCAGGAACTATAACCCAAATATCCGCCCTCTCAATCACCGAGGAAATATCACCAAATAACCCATTTATATCCAGCACTTTTGGCTTATAGCCTTCATCCTGATAAACATTCTTTACCACATCTATAACTTTTGCCCACGCTTCTACTTCTGCACAATCTACTATTACAGAATCCACTTTATATTCCTCAACACTAAACCCATTGCTTAAATACCCAAAAAATATTAAAAAAGTTATAATTTTAAGATACGCTTTCAAATTCCACATATTTTCATCTCCTCGCTTACATCAATCCGCTGACTCATCCATACCAAAATTAGTATAATAAACAACACAGAGAAGGAGTAAATTAGAGGCACAACTTGTGAGAATACATCAACATGTAAATCCCCTTGAAAACAAATACTTAATCGTCCCTCCTATCCCAAATTGGAACGAAGTATATAAAGACCCTAATCAACCTCTATTACTCGATCTCGGCTCAGCCGGAGGACACTTCTTAATCAAAATGGCTCAAACCTACCCGAACCAAAATTTTCTCGGCATAGAAATACGAAAGCCACTTGTAGACAGAGCCAATAAATGGAGAAGCGAAATGGGACTATCGAATCTCTACTTTTTCTTTGGGCAGGCCCAAGTAGTGCTTAAACCAATCTTAGAAAGTTTTCCTAAAAAAGTCTTACAATATGTGACAATAAACTTTCCCGACCCCTGGTTCAAAAAGCGACACAGAAAAAGGAGAATGGTAAATACAGAACTACTAAAAACTCTCGCAGAGTTTCTCCAGCCTGGCGGAAAAGTCTTTGTTCAGACGGATGTAGAAGAACTAATGCTTGATATAAAATCCCATTTCGAAACAGTTCCTGAGTTTGAACTTACCCAAGATGGAATGGATTCTAATCCGTTCCATATACCCACCGAGAGAGAAATTTCTGTGCAGAAACTCCGCAGAATAGTGTATCGGGCTCTGTTCACTAAAAAACTCCCTCCTCAAACCCAATGATTAAAAAATTATAATCTGTCTCTACTAATTCCGCACCCTCATACCACAATATTTTCCGGTTCGCACTACTACCATTTAAGTAAGAAAAGTAGAGACTGCTATTTACCACAACCTAATACCTCTATTTCTTTCAAACAATTTCCCTTAGAGGTTGTAAACCAAGGTTCATCATTAGTTTAGCCTCAGATAAACATAGAAGTGAGACCCAAACTATGAAGATATCCTTGGGATATTCAGACTTGACAATGGGGTGTATAGTATGCTATAATAAAAACGACAGTTAAATTACTTTGCTATCAATGAATTTTTAAGGAAAATTGAATCATATAGAATAGGTGAGTGAAAACCAATTTAGAATGGGTGGTGAAAACATTTTCAGTTTTGACAAGCCCAATTTTTTTGTGGGATTGCAATGCTGATAGCAATCCGCAAATTAACACACATGTTTTGACAAGCCCAATTTTTTTGTGGGATTGCAATACTTGATGTTGTGGAACACATACCGACTGAGTTTTGACAAGCCCAATTTTTTTGTGGGATTGCAATAAACACTGCACATACATTAC
>JAOAHN010000017.1 GCA_026415215.1 Candidatus Hydrogenedentota bacterium | reverse complement strand
ACTAAAGATTACACTACAATCATAGAGGGTGCAGGCAAAAATAAAGACATACAAGCCAGATGTGAACAGATTCGTAAGCAAATAGAAGAAACTACTTCCGACTATGACAGAGAGAAACTCCAAGAAAGGTTAGCAAAACTTGCAGGAGGAGTAGCAGTCATACGGGTAGGTGCCCCTACCGAAACCGAGCTAAAAGAAAAGAAAGACCGGACTGATGACGCCCTCAATGCAACTCGTGCAGCTATCGAAGAGGGATTTGTAGCAGGCGGCGGAGTAGCACTCCTGAGAGCCCGGAGAGTTCTTAACAATCTAAAACTTGAAGGAGATGAAGCATTAGGTGTATCAATTGTCAAGAAAGCAATGGCAGTTCCTCTCATTCAAATCGTAGAAAACGCTGGACTTCAAGGAGAAGTTATAGCTGAAAAGTTGGAAGAGGAAAAAGAAAGCATAGGGTTTAATGCAGAAACCTGTAAAATTGAAGACTTGATTAAAGCGGGTATCATAGATCCGACAAAAGTCATCCGATGTGCTCTCCAAAATGCAACAAGTGTAGCTAGTTTGATTATTACCACTGAATGCCTTGTAGCGGATATACCGGAGAAAAAGGACGAAAAAGGTGGAAACCATAAACACAGCCACTAAAAGATAGCCAAACTTGATTCCGTCAACTATAAATGGGCGATGATTTTCATCATCGCCCATTCTTTCAGAAGAATCATACCAATCTTTCTTATATCACTATTCTTTTACATTAATTATCTAAGTTTACCTGAATCTCAAATCTAATAAGCTTCTCTGATTCTTTAAACTTTTAATCCTTCGGACTAATTAAATTGAGATAATTAATAGCACGCTCTACGAAGTGTTTTTCTGATGGATATGTCAAACTATCTTTTGCAACATTCAAATCTACCCAAACAGGCTTAAATATACTCTCCTCCTCGCCACAAGGTTGAGGCTCTCCTCTTCTGTCTGCATCAGTTTTCATAAGGTAATAGTGTTCAATTCTGACAATATGCTGGCCTTTAAAATCAAATTCACTCACATCAAAACCTAAATCCGCAATAATTTCCACATCCCAATAACCTGTCTCTTCACCAACTTCACGCTTTGCACAATCTATGTGAGATTCACCTCTATTAAGATGCCCTTTGGGGAGCCTAACTTCATGAACTAATTTTCCATCTCTTAAAACATCACGCTCTATTAATAAAACCCTTCTGGCATCATCAATTACTACTCCACCAGCAACTAAAATCTTTTTCAAGTTACCCATAGCACTACTCAAATTTCACACAATCTATACCCGCCATGTAGCCTGTCGAGTTTTCATTTTTTCCAACTATTCTTAATTCAACGAGATTTTGCCCCGGCTTTATATCTATCTCAAACCCTATCTTTGCCCTGGTTACTTTATCTTTTTCATATCCATCCCACTCAGCTACTTTCTGGGAATTCAGCCATAGTTGGACCTTCCCATAATCCGGAGCTTTTGTATACCAAAGTGTAACTTTTTTCTTACCCACCATATCTGCAGGCACATCTACAGTTGTGGAATAGTTTCTCGGCGACTCAGGCTTAAACCAAAGTTGTTTATCATTACTCCATTCATTTCCGAAACCTGACATATCTTGCTCCACAATAGTATCATCTGCAATATTGAAAGCAAACAATCCTCCTTCCGCCTCAAATGCTCCCTCTTCAAAATATGTCATTCTCGGTTCCACTTTTTGGGGTAGTCTTTCCTCCGGCTTTGGTAAAGGAGGAAACTCTGCATGAGGCTCTGTTTGATACCAAAAAGCCACAGAACTAAAGTCATCCGACCGATCGTTGGCGTGCCCATGTTCTATGGTTACTCGAATAGAGTTTTTGAACGGTATCGGGTCTAATAAATGATACCTATATACATTCCACTTTGCACCACGCTTGTGCTCACCTCTCAACGGACATCCAAAAAAAAGATAACTGAAAGATTCTCCATAACACCATGCACCACAAAAGTAGTCTTCCGAGCCTGTACCATGAAGTGAAGGAGTTGTTTCCCCATCCACATAAATCATATCATCTCCTTCACCCCACCAACCATCCGCACGATTATGAATTGAAAGGGAAACACCTACATAATGACCTTGGCCCTTTGCTTCCAATATTGTGTAATTTTGTCCCTCTTTACAAGGATACTCCTGCCTGTATTGAGCATGAAATCGCAACGGCGTATTTAATGAGTCATATTTCCGGTAATCTATGTAATAATAGAACGCACGACATACTTCAGAACCCTCGTTCGTCACTGTAATTTTAGCACTCTTAGAAAAAGGCATATACCAAAAGCAATTCAATGCATTAGAGGTTCCGATTTGAATAGGACAACTTTGGTAGTGATAATAAATCCCATGTCCCAACCCAAAAAAATCTCCAATAGGAGCCTCTACTGATGGATTAGTCTCCCCATCCCAATACATTTTAACAACAAGATTTTTCAAATGGTGTTCATCTTTACTGGAGATAGTAACCCATATGTGAGTAATAGCACCAGGCCCTTCAATCTCTGCGAGAACTCGGGTCTCACCTATCGCAATGGGATTCTCTTGCATACCATCTGCATTGCCCCCTGTGCGGTCATAACTAGAAATTCTGTGCGCAGTAAAGTTTTTCACATTACCGAGATCCTCCATAAATAGAGACGCATACCCACATACAGAGCCCATCAAAAGGATGGCAAATATAGTTGCTATTTTTTTAGTTTTGTTATTCATAACTATCCTCCTTAGTTTAGTTTTCTGCTTTCTCAAACTTCTTAGATTAGATTAGTATTTCTAAAAATGCAGAACCAACGCAAACTATAAAGCCGACTGGGCTGAATTCTCTTTTCTCGAAGCGTTAAACTACTATCTCAAACTTCCAATACTAAATACACAGAATAACCATCCAACAGTAAGTCTTTAACTTGAATAACCTTATCTCAAAATATGCACTATCTTGTAGTGATTTGGTATCCTTAACTCATAGAAATCTGAGGAACTGTCTATGCCTTCAAGCCAAATAAGCGAGGTTTTAAAAAGATTCAAAGAGGGAATTATCAGCCTTGATGATGCATTACAAAAAATAAAATCCCTATTATATGAAGATTTGACAGACATCAAGGTAGACCACCATAGAGAACTAAGAAAAGGATTTCCTGAAACCATCTACTGTCCAGGGAAATCCACGGAGCAAATAATTAGGGCAAGTGAAGCGATATTATCAAAGGGAGCTAATGTATTAGGTACGAGATGCACAAAAGAGACATTTGAAGAAATCATTAAAAAAATTCCTACCGCTCAATATCACGAGCTCGCCCGAGCTTTCACAGTTATAAATCATCCTATAACCTATAGAGAAGGGTACATAGCAGTAGTTTCAGCAGGCACTGGAGACATTCCCATAGCAGAGGAAGCAGTAGTAACATGCGAGACTTATGGCTCCCGAGTCGAGAAAATATACGATGTAGGCGTAGCAGGCATACACAGGTTATTTGACCAACTCCCCAAAATTAGAGACGCAGTTGTCTGTATAGTATGTGCAGGGATGGAAGGGGCATTACCCAGCGTAGTAGCTGGTTTAATAAACAAACCTGTAATCGGAGTACCCACAAGCATAGGATATGGAGCAAACTTCAGCGGGGTATCAGCACTTCTTGGAATGCTCAATACTTGCTCGTCAGGTCTTGCGGTAGTTAACATTGATAACGGATTTGGAGCAGGTACCTTTGCTGTAACGGTCCATCAACTCGTCAACCCATTACCGAAATAGCAGATATACAATAAACTCTTTTCCTAATACCGCCCAGGAGGAAGAGAAATGAAAATTGCATATTTTGATTGCTCATTTGGAATAAGTGGAGACATGACCGTATCCGCACTTCTTGATGCAGGAGCCCCAATCGATGAATTAAAAGAGACCCTTAAAACCTTACCAATCAACGGATATTCCATAGAATCCAAGGAAATAATAAAGAATCACTTCAGAGCCACTTGTTTTAAAGTAATTATAGATGATGCTAAACACCATCACCGTGGGCTTTCTGCTATAACTAAAATTATTGAAGATTCAGAACTTCCACAACCTGTGAAAAAAAGTTCAATTGACACATTTGAACTCCTCGCAGAGGCAGAAGCAAGTGTCCACGGAACTACTAAAGACAAGATTCACTTCCACGAGGTAGGGGCTATAGACTCAATTATAGACATCGTGAGTGTTCACTGGTGCTGGTGGAAATTAGGTATAGAAAAAGGGTATGTTAAAGAGATAAATTTAGGGGGAGGAGCAGTAGAGAGTGCTCATGGAATACTTCCCATTCCCGCACCTGCCACTGCAATACTACTTAAGGGATTCAAGGTAAGATTAGGAACTTGCGATAGTGAATTAACTACTCCCACGGGGGCTGTTCTCCTCAAATCTCTCACATCTCCTACTGAAAGCATCCCACCCTTTGAGTTAGAATCTATAGGAGTTGGAGCAGGAACCAAGGATTTTCCACATCATCCGAATATATTAAGAATTTTCATCGGGGAATACTCTGAAAACTTACCATCTCAAAACGACGAAATATACATTGTAGAAACCAACCTCGATGATATGCCACCTGAGTTATTACCTCCAGCTATTGAAAAATTACTTTTAGCAGGCGCAATAGATGCTTTTATTACACCAATACTCGGTAAAAAAGGAAGGCCGGGATACATACTCACTGTGATGTGTCATTATGAAAAACTCCAAAAACTTCAAGAAATCATTTTTAATCACACAACTACCTTTGGATTAAGGTATCGAAAAGAGCCCCGCCTAATTTTAGAAAGAACATGGGAAACTTTAACCACTCCTTGGGGGGACATTAGAATTAAGTTAGGAAAACTCCACGGTATCACATATCAAGCAAGTGTAGAATTTGAAGATGCATATAGAATATCTAAAGAAAAAGAAATCCCTCTACTTGAAATCTACAACTATGTGTCATCTAATTACAAAGTAAAGTCCTAATTTCAAATTAATTAAACTTATTTGCAATAATCTTAGTCAATAAATTCAACTCACAAACTTTATATTAAAAATACAAATACATTATAGAGAGAAGAAAGGATTTTAAGTATGGCGGAGAGGATAGCGTTGTATCCAGGCAGTTTTGACCCACCGACTCTTGGTCATTTTGACTTAATTTACCGGGCCAAGAGAATTTTTGACAAAGTAATAGTAGCAGTAGCAGTAAACGAGGCAAAAACCGCTTTGTTCACTGTTGAAGAAAGAATTAAGATGCTCAAAGAGGAATTGAATAACTACCCAGGAATTGAGGTTACAAGTTTCGGCGGGCTGACAGTAGAATTCGCAAAAAAATGTGGAGCCCAAGCCCTTATAAGGGGACTCAGAGCTATATCTGACTTCGAATATGAGCTCAGTCTCGCTATTAATAATCAAAAATTAGAACCCTCCATAGACACCGTATGTCTTATGCCCAGCGACCCTTATTTACTTTTGCGTTCCCGTCAAGTGAAGGAAATAGTAAAGTTTGGAGGAAGGGTTTCCCATTATGTGCCCCCAAAAATCGAAAAAAAATTGAGGGAAAAATTTCCAAATATATAAACATAGGAGTGCGAAAAGGAAAAAATTCCCTATATCGCCAGTGCCCCTCCATCTCTACTCTGGAGCAATATTCGTAACGATTTTTATTATGTCTTTCAACATCATTGCGGATCAACAAAATAATAATGACGAATGGATTAATCTATTTGATGGGAAAACTCTCCAAGGTTGGATATTGTTCCTCCCAGACCCTAATGC
>JAOAHN010000121.1 GCA_026415215.1 Candidatus Hydrogenedentota bacterium | reverse complement strand
AATTGGGCTTGTCAAAACGGAGGTATAGTCTCAAGAATAGATTTCTGGATTTCAATCCCACAAAAAAATTGGGCTTGTCAAAACTTACAAGTACGACGCTGCAAGTATTCTGCAATTTCAATCCCACAAAAAAATTGGGCTTGTCAAAACATACCCTCACATATTGGTTTGTTGTTGTCTATTTCAATCCCACAAAAAAATTGGGCTTGTCAAAACAGATAGAAAGAAAATGAATGAAAGGAGAGAAATTTCAATCCCACAAAAAAATTGGGCTTGTCAAAACGTGAACATTTAACTCAAATTATAGGAGGTTATTTCAATCCCACAAAAAAATTGGGCTTGTCAAAACTGAAAATGTTTTCACTACACCCCGTAGATGGTTTACTACTATTCTAATTACCACAACAGCTTTACCACAGGGGTTAGCGGGGATATCCCCTAACTCATCTTATTCAATTTTTCATACTACCGAGTACCATTGAGACCATTATTATTCTCGCAAACAGTCTCTCTAATTGCTCTTTTATTATAACACATCCAACCCCCTAATTTCAAGTTCTTTTTAAATAATTTTGCACACACCCCATAACCCCAAAACAAAAAAAGATAACTCTTCGGTTATCCTAATTGCTTCAACAGAATTCACCCCTACTACTATTATCTGCTTACACAATACTCATCTTCTCATTTGACTCGATTATATTAAAAATCTCTTCATAAGGAAAGATTAAATTAGCTATCAAATATCTTCTTATAAATCCTACTTCGCAATTTTTTCCTCTAAATAAATCAGATATTTCTTTCCGATTAAATTTACCTACTGTCTACTCCCAGGACAATAGCCATCTTCCCCCGAGCTACAAGAGGAATATCCTCCCGAGTTAAAATACTGGATTAATCGAAGTAATTCTTCCAAGGTAATTATCCAATCCTGTGGTGAGTAATCCGAACTGTGAGGAATACAACTCTTATCTCCTTCAAATCCGGGTAAGTAGCCATCTTCAGACTCTTCATTAGGCAAAGGACAGTGGTAACCACCTGAGTTGAATAATTGTATTACTCTAAGGAGCTCATATAGATTTATCTTCCAGTCACCATCTTGGTCTGCGGTGTGTGGAGGTTTCTCTCCTTCACTTATGCCTTCGCCTTCAGTAATTCCTTCGTCATCTCCCCCTCCTTCACTTATGCCTTCGCCTTCAATAATTTCTTCACCTTCAATTACACCCTCCCCTTCTGTATTCCCTTCGCCCTCTCCTTCACCCTCAATTATGCCTTCTCCTTCAGCAATTCCTTCGCCTTCGTTTACTCCCTCACCTTCTAATATACCCTCTCCGCAAGGTCCTGTTGACACTACAAAATTAACCGCACTTCCAGGTGGGACCCGCTCACCAGCTAACGGAGTCTGGCTTGCTACAATACCTTTCCTGATGCTATTGTGACACTGCTCACTTATCTCACCTACGGATAAACTGGAATTAGTTAGTATGTATTGCGCCAAACTCCGTGTATATCCTACTATATTTGGCACGGTTACAAAGCATGGCCCATTGGAAACATTAATGTTCACCGCACTACCACGCGGAACTCGCTGTCCCGCTCCGGGATACTGATTCATAACTCTGCCCGCAGGGACATTATCATTACATTGTTCTGTTACTACACCTACAGCTAAACCCGAACTGATTATCATATTCTCCGCATCGGTGCGGGTCTGCCATAGAATGTTCGGAACCACAACTGGACACGCTCCAGATGAAACTACAACATTCACACTGCTCCCTTCAGGTAGTAACTCGCCCCCCTCCGGGCTTTGACCTACTACTATACCTGATGGAAACTGATTATCACACTGCTCAGTTACACTTCCCAATTTCAACCCCGCTGATGTTAAAACGCCATCCGCCTCTTCTAAACTCATCCCCACAACATTAGGGACAGGCACAGAACAAGGTCCCGTGGAGACCCAAAGCGATACCGCAGTGCCAATCTCTACTGTAGTTCCCGCAGTAGGATTCTGGTCAGCTACATACCCAGATGGATACTCACTACTACAAACTTCCATTATCTCCCCTACAGTCAGCCAAAATTCACCAAGCCTTGTATTGGCTCCAGTTTGCGTCAACCCTATCACACTTGGAACCTGCGTCTGATTTGTAAATACACATCTAACATACCGGTCACGGTCCATAGAAAACGAAGCTCTCGGATACGATGGCAGAGTATCACCAAAATCTCCCTCCCATCGGAGGAATTTCCACCCGGTTGTTGTCTCTATCCGTTCACAACGAATAAACGACCACTCTATAAATGAGAACTCATGCACACCAGGAGGCAGAATTATCGGCTCTTCAAATCCTTTCTGTAGAGAGACATTCCCCTCTCCTATTATTTCCATTGTAAGTGTATAGTATCCTTTCTCCACAAAGACCGCTGTAATTACTCGGTCTTGGTTCATTAAAAGGTTGAAGAGAATATAACTCACAGGTTCATTCTCACCTATATCTCCCTCCCAATGGTGGAACCGCCATAGCGGATTTGTTTGATATGTGACGACATGGACGCTAACATCACTCGAATACCTATGTGGATTCCCTAAAGGACCCGGGGTAGCTCCCCCCTCACCCTCAATATAAACATTCAAGATATGCCCTGTGCTCGTAAATCGAGCATTCACTGCCTTGTCGGAATCCATATATACTTGGATGACTTCCTCTGTTCCTACCGCATCTCCACTCCACCCACCAAAGTAAACACCCTCTGTCGTTGCGGAGCTAATAACCACCGTCCGGCCATTCAAAAAGCCATAAATCCCAGGGGAGGGAAATGTTATACCAGGTGCATCCCCACTGTGGCTTATAGTCAATAGCCAATCCGGCTCCACAAATACCGCAGTTACTGTCTTATGCCCGTCCATATATACCTGCGAATATAATTCAGTTCCTGAGACGCTCCCTTCCCAATGACTAAATGCCCAATTAGCATTTGGTATTGCATTAAAAAATACCGTCGTGCCCGCAGGATAATAGTATTCACCAGGACTGGGATTTACACTTCCTCCTCCTATAACCTCTATTACCAACCTATAAGAAATTTTCTCTTCCCCATACCCAGTAAAAAACTGAAGAGGTATTAACACTCCTAAAACAAAACAAAATTTCTTGATTTCCATCTCTATAAACCTTACTAACTATAATTATAAACAAATAATCCTTCTTTATTCCTACACAAAATATAGTTGAGTTATTATAGGCTTTTTTTGCGGGATTGATATGAGTGAAATGAAAGCACTCACTGGGAATTAGAACCCTTACCTATAGAGATTTCAGGCGTCTCTGTGCATCACCAATGGTTAATGGTTAGTTAATAACAAGCATCTCTCACTCTGCGGAGAAAATAGCCATAATGTTTGCCAATGCCTGGTTTACCGGCTGTCTCGTCGGGTATAGAATAAACTCAACATGACCATCAAGATACAATACATTACTCCCACCCGGGATGTGATTAAATAGCGAAAGTGTCCCACCTGCCCCTAAATGGTCGAACATTATGAAGATATTACTTTGAGACTGGGCAGATGCGGAAGGGTTATTTATATCAGTTATTAGGAATCTTTCTATTCCTTCACGGAGCCGATATACTGTATTACTCTCCCCGTTGCCGTAGTTTTCAAGAAGCGTCCCCGAAACATCGCTATCCGCACCGGTGTGTAAGTCAATGACACCTTCTGGTGCAGGTTCAGAACGATTTTTTGCAGAATACATCGCAGAGATGCCTAAGGGGTGGTTCATAGCCATTTGGATAAGTGTCAAGGGCAGTTGTGCAGGCACGATTGTATCCGCAGGGAGTTCAACTTGAGCCAGTAAGTTTATCAAAGTATAAACCTGTGGAGGGAGGTCGCCTATCCTCATCAAATCTGAGGGGTCGTCTCCCATCTTATCAAAGAGCCAGCCAAAATAGACATAGCTGGCATCAATCACAGCTACCCCTTGGTAATAACCGAGGTAGTAGCAAAAGTGATAATCCTCTGGAGTTATTCCTAAAGGAGGACAGGAATAGCCTTTTAATGTTTTATCGACTGTGTCCTTTGCATCCGAAGGACATATTATTATCGAGGGGTCAGTTAGATATTCAGGATAGATTGCCTTCACCTTAGGACCTACTGCCATATAGAGCTCCCAAACTCCTAAATCTTCTTTCCGAGCCACTTCCAATTCAATCGGAGGGTATTTGTTCCCCTTGGATTCATTTGCATACATCTTGAAAATGAGCCCCCATTGCTTAAGATTATTCTGACATGACGCACGCCTCGCAGACTCACGAGCTCGAGCTAACGCGGGGAGCAAAATAGCAGACAGTATGCCTATTATGGCGATTACCACTAAGAGCTCGACCAGTGTAAATCCCTTTATCTTCATTTCTTCTTCCTTTGAACACTATGACACTCTAAACTCTGAACATTGACATTACAGTGGCAATCCCTTGATTAACAGGCTGTTTACCAGGATACCTGATGAACTCTACATGTCCATCAAGATAAAGAACATTACAACCCCCAGGGATATGATTAAATAGGCTGATAGTGCCTCCTGCACCTAATTGGTCAAACATAACGAAAATCTCACTTTGTGCCTTCGCAGAAGCAGAAGGATTATTTATGTCAGTGATTAGAAATCTCTCTATCCCCTCTCTGAATCGGTATACCGTGTTAGAATTTCCATTGCCCCATCCCACCAATAAATCTCCTGAAATGTCATCATCTATAGCCCTCTCCAAATCTTGAATTTGTGAAGGAGTAGGTTCTCCATGAGTCCTCGCAATGAACATTGCATTGATACCATCAGGATGATTAATTATCATTTGAATGAATGCTATCGGGATTTGAGCAGGCACCAAAGCATCAGGAAGCAAGTCACCCTGACCTATGACTTGTAACAACAAATTAACTTGCGGTGGCAGTTGAGAAACTGCGAGTAAATCCGAGGGATTGTCTCCTGCTTTATCAAATACCCAACCAAGATACCCGTAGCTTACATCAATTAAGTTAACCCCTGTCTCCCATTCAAGATAATATGCAACATGAAAATCATCAGGACCCAATCCCAACGCCTGGGCAATATTTGGAGGAAGATTGACCGCCTTCAATGTCCTCACGGTCTCCTTAGAGTCTGATGGACAAACAATAATACCAAAATCCGTCAGATACTCAGGATAGATTGAACTAACCCTCGGACCACCGTTGAAGTAATTGTAAAAAGTTCCATACACAGAGTGGCGTGCAACTTCAACTGAGATCGGCGGAAATTTCCCTCCCTTAGATTCATTTGCATACATCTTGAAGATAAGTCCCCACTGTTTAAGATTGTTCTGGCATGATGACCTACGCGCAGACTCTCGAGCCCGTGCAAGTGCAGGCAGTAAGATTGCAGCAAGAATGCCGATAATCGCAATTACCACTAATAGTTCGATTAATGTAAAGCCCTTCCCTTTATTTTTGGGTGTTTTGAAGTCAGAGCAAGCAAAATTTCTCATATATATACCCTTTCTTACAAACTCTCAAAAATTATATAATATTTTTTGCGAAAATAATACTATTCCTACTTAAATTTTATACTATCTCATCTAAAAAAAACTATAAATTCAGTTGTATAAAAATGAAGTAAAAAATCTGTTATCCATCCTCTAATAACTAATTCTCCACAAAAACTCAACCTGGATAAAGATGAAAAAATATTTTTAAACAAGACATAATGAAGGAAGAACTATCAAGTTGCTCTTATCTCGGTTAAATTTCTAAAAAGAAGGCATTTTCGATGTTTACATAAAAGACATTTTAGAGCTCGAGTGATAAATTGAAGGGAATTATCTCTCTATTTGACCTTTAAAACTACCCCCACCTTTAGCAGATTAGATTTCTTGGTAGAGCACAATAACCGCACCGGGTCTATCTGGAATGGTAACTGAATACCCTTTATCCAAAAGTTCTTTCCCTGTTATTGTAGTTGGGCTCATGCCTTCTTTTAAGGGAATGAATTTATAAGTCTTTTCCGAAGAAATAGCGTTGAGGCGAAGTATATAAGAGGAATCCTCTGCTAATTCTCTCCTAAATGCCTGGATGAAACCTTTTCCTTTGCTACCGAGATGAAATTGCCAAGCTATCCAAACATCATTGGCAAGTGACCAAGGAGTTAACTGAAAATAATCTCCATAATAACAATCCGCATATAAATGTCGATCATCGATTATTTTTTTCAGGCGCGCCCATTCAATATTTTCTTGTCGTTGATCCCAGCAAGCAGTGAAGCTTGGAGAGAGCACACTCAATACTTCGTAATCCGATGTTTTAGAGGTTCCGGTTCCGAAGAAAGGGAACCACTCCGCTAAACTCCATGTGTGACACTGATTTCCCACGGGTTCCATTATATAATCACTTCGCAATAAAGGCACCGCTCTTCGTAGCGTCTCTAAAACATTTCGTCTACCGCCACCTGAACACGAGTCTATAAGCATACCTGGATTGCGATGGAGTAATTCATCCCAGTATGCAAGGTATCCCTCAACATGCCTTATCTCGGTAATGCCTTGGCGGTCTGGTGGGTCGTTCTTTCGCCAGTGATCCAATGGGTCCATATTAAAATCTTGACGGTACAGGTCAATTCCTTGAGTCTTTAGAAGATTGTCAATATGGTTTGTCAACCACTCTCTTACTTCTTTCTCCCCAATCTTTAGTAACCCCCCATCTTTTCCACCTATTACCCACTCCGGATGATTTTCACTTATCCAAGTATCTTTATGAACTCGTTCAGGCTCGAACCATACGAGTATCTTTATCGCTTTGCTATGTGCGAAGTCAGAAATAGGTTTGAATCCACCCGGAAAGCGAGTCTCATCTACTACCCATGTGCCCGTTTTAAACCAATTACCATCGCAAGGATACCACCCAGCATCCATCCACCAATAGTCTAACTTAATGCCACGGTCGAGATACTTTTGTATAAACATAAGTTGGTTTTCAGTGTTGGCGTTAATCATTTCTCCGTATTGATGAGAACTGCACCCAAGTAATAATGGGACCTTTGGAGGATTTCCATCCGGTTTAGGAATATTATGAGCTATCATCCATTGCCTCCAAATGTTTTGACCCCGCGTCTTATTGCCCTTGTAAAAGAGTAGCACTACCATCGGTCCCCTTATCTCCTCCCCAGGGTAAAGGAAAAGATGCGTCTTCTCTTGACCCCCTTGAATTGCTACTGCATCACCTTTTCTCGCAATCTTCGTAGCCCACTGCCCCGCCCAACTTAAGACATATATGACACTACTTTTATCCCCATTGATATTGAAATAAGGAAAAGAAATTTGGGTCGGTCTACCACCTGTATTTGCGACCGATATCTCCAAACCATCCTTTAACTCTTCAACTATAGGTTGGTAGCTCTCTGGCTCGCAATTATCTCCTCTGTTCCTGTAAAGTGTGACCTTCTCCCCAAACCAGTCTGAAAAAGTAATGTCTATAGACTTTAGATTCTCTAATATTGGCGAGTTAGATTTGGATTCATTTCGGTAATATGCTGTCCACTCTATTACAGGAAAATCTTTATATAATAAGCCTCTATATATCAGACACAATTGAGTAGGTTGATGAAGTAAGTGGATATTGAAATTTGTGCCTATATCCGTCTTTTCAACTGTAACTTTCCTTTCCCAGCCTTCTGTAATCTCACTTGAGTGTAAATCACCTATATCAAGGGAACCGAGTGCTGGTGGTTTACCCGGAGCAGAGGAGGATTGAACAAATTTATTGAAAAACTCTTCTGCCATTGATATTTCATCTTTATCTGGCAATGTTTGAGCAAAAGAAATAACACATAACAAGGTAATCAAACAGATTAATATTGAGACGATATTCTCTTTCATTTGATATCTCCTCTCTTCACAATAATAATCATAACACTACTATGGTGGGAAAGAAAAGGAGATTAGAGTTTGTTACTCGGGGAGGAGCTGTAGCTTAAAATGAGATCCTGGGCTTCGTCCCACATCCTCTGCAAAAACAATTCTTTGTGGATATGGGTATAAATGGAGTAAAATTATACGAATAAAACCCCTTATAAATTTAAGCAAATAGGAATTTTTATCTCTAAGAGGTCGATTAAAATGAGTTACGAAGAATTAGAAGAGAAAGAATCAGCGAAAAGTGAGGATAGATTATACAAAATTAGACATTCTCTTGCACATGTGCTTGCCCACGCAGTGCTTGAGATGCGTCCTAATGCTAAACTCGCATTCGGTCCACCAGTTGAAAACGGTTTCTACTATGACTTCGATTTCAATGGGAACCCTCTCGGTGAAGGAGATCTGCCAGAACTCGAAGAGCGAATGCGTAGGATTATAAGAGAAAACCACGAGTTTCGACAGAGATTTATGCCACCAGAAGAGGCAACTAAATTTTTAGAGAGCAAAGGACAAACTTATAAAGTAGAATACGCAAAGGAATTAGCAGAAAAGGGAGAAATAGATTCACGAGGGCTTTCTTTTTATCAACATGGCCCCTTTGTGGACATGTGCGAAGGTCCCCATGTAAATAGCACTGGTGAATTGCCCATAGATAGTTTCAAACTCTATAGAATTTCCGGCAGTTATTGGCGAGGTGACGAGCACAATCCAATGCTATCTCGGATTTATGGCTTTGCATTTGAAACCAAGGCAGAACTTGAAGAGTTCCTTCACAAGCGCCAGCTCGCAATGGAGCGTGACCATAGGAAACTGGGCGAGGAACTCGATTTATTCTTCCAAGACCCTGAAGTTGGAGTAGGACTCCCTCTATGGATGCCCAACGGCACCGTGATAAGAGAAGAATTAGAAAAATGGGCGAAGGAAGAAGAATTCAAGGCTGGATATCTTCGCGTAGCTACACCTTCCATAACACGCGCAGAACTCTACTATCGCTCTGGACACTTACCCTATTACGCAGAGAGTATGTACCCGCCAATGACACTTGATGACAACGACCAATATTATCTCCGCCCTATGAATTGCCCCCACCACCACAAGATATATGCTTCGAGAATCAGAAGTTATAGAGACCTGCCAATGCGGTTAGCAGAGTATGGTAATGTATTCCGATATGAGAAACACGGTTCGCTTGCAGGCTTGCTCAGAGTGCGAGCAATGTGTATGAACGACGCCCATATATACTGCACACCAGACCAAGTAGAAGGCGAATTCGTCGCAGTTATGGAGATGTATAGAAAATATTACGACCACTTGAAAATGGGAAACTTTCGGGTGCGTCTATCGCTCCACGACCCAAACAGCGATAAATTCGTTGCTAATGAAGAACTATGGAACAAGAGTGAGGATATGGTCCGGCAAGTGCTAAAAAACCTCGGTATCAGCTTCGATGAGGAAAAAGGTGAAGC
Organism: Candidatus Hydrogenedentota bacterium; assembly: GCA_026415215.1. GTDB lineage: Bacteria > Hydrogenedentota > Hydrogenedentia > Hydrogenedentales > Hydrogenedentaceae > Hydrogenedens. The sequence continues at coordinate 19,343 of JAOAHN010000121.1, read as the reverse complement.
AGCATTCTACGGGCCAAAGGTGGATATACAAGTAAAGAACCTACTGGGAAGAGAAGAGACTGTGTCTACTTGCCAACTCGACTTCGTAATGTCTGAAAGATTTGACCTTACATACATAGACAGAGACGGTGCACCTAAGCGACCTTATATAGTACATCGCGCTCCACTTAGCACCCACGAAAGAATTATTTCTTTCTTAATAGAGTTTTATGGCGGGGCTTTCCCCACTTGGATGGCTCCCGTTCAGGTAATGATTGTCCCAGTAAACCCAGCACTATTAGAGTTCGCTATGGCAATTAAAAATGATTTACATAGCCAACTCTTCCGCGCCGATGTAGATGACTCAACAGAAACCTTCAACAAGAAAATTCGCAATGCAGTAGTCAGGAAAATACCTAATATATGGGTCATAGGCGAACGCGAAAGAACTAATAACACCGTAACCTGGCGAAGATATGCAGTGCAGGAACAACTTACAATCCCGATAATTCAAGCCATCGAAGTTTTGAAGAGACTAAGAGAAAAAAGAATTATGGATAACTTCCCTGATGTGACACTACCCTTAGAATAGATGGAGCCTAAACATAGTGTCCTCTCCACGCAATTCAAGTTCGACAAAGGAAGACCGCTCCGATTGGATTAAAATCCACCACGAAACAGAAAAAGACTATTGGTGGTTTACCCTAAAAAGAGATTTAGTTATCATGCTCATATCATCCATGGTTGAAAAAGGGTCCACTGTCCTTGAAATTGGGAGTGGCGGTGGAATGCTTTCCGCTGAACTAAGCAAAATAGGTTATAACATCATAAGTACCGATGTTGAACCAGCCTCTGCTAAATATACCAAAGAAATGAGAGTGGAAAAAGTATTCATTAGTGATTGCGGAAAGGGAATTCCTCTATTAGAAAAAACTATCGACTTAATCTTTATGACAGATGTGCTGGAACATATCGAGGACGATGATTACACAATTTCTGAATGTGTCAGGGTGCTAAAAAATGGTGGATACTTATTAATCACTGTCCCTGCTTACCCATGCCTTTATTCCTCTTGGGACAGATGGAACAACCACTATAGAAGATATAACAAAAAAATGATTCTATCTTTTGCCCAGACACACAATCTCTCAGTATTGAAGTTATCACACTGGAATACATTAGGAATACCTTTTGCAATTACAAGAAAATTTTTAGATATTTTTGCACCTAATCGTAACTATGAAGGTTTTCCTCACACTCCCAAATTTATTGACTCAACACTAAGATACTTAATGTCAATCGAAAACAGAATTATCAAAAAGTATTCAATTCCTGCAGGTCTATCTATCGTTTGCATTCTGCAGAAGAAGGTGTAGGAGACACCGCGGATGTCCACCGTCGGGCAAATATGCAAACACTTCGGTTACTGCGGAGGATGCACATATCAGCATTTACCTTATGAAGAGCAACTTCAACATAAAAAACTGTATATTTCACAACTCTTCGTTAACAAAATTCCACATCCTATTCCAATACTCCCTTCACCTGAAATCTGGCATTACAGAAATAAGATTGACCCGGTGTTTGCACTCGAATACTTCGACTCTCCTCCACATCCCAATACACCAAGGAAAACTGTGTTAGGCTACAAAAAAAATAAGAAGTGGTATGCCACTTTCCAATTAGAAGAGTGTCTAATAGGACCGGAAGAAGTGCCCGATTTAATCGAAATCCTCCAAGGATGGCGAAATGAGCATGGATACGAAGCATACGACAGGAGAAGCGGAAAAGGCGTGCTAAAAGCTGTGCTCTTTAGAAAAGCGAAAAAAACCAACGAGAAGATGGTGTGCGTAATCACTCGAGACTTAAATCTTAAATGGGACAGTTTAGTAAAAGAGTTGTCTGAGAAGCTTGCATGTAAAAGTGTCTATGCGGGCTTATTGACAAGACCAGTAGAACTTTCATTAGCGGAAAGATGGGAACTCCTATATGGAACAACCTGTATCACCGAAACGCTTACAATGAATTACCGAAATGGAAATAAAACTTGGCTATTTAATATATCTCCTTCGAGTTTCTTTCAGACAAACACACTCGGAGCGGAGATGATGTTCCAAAAAATCTACGACTGGGCAAAAGAGCTACAACCAGATGTAATCTATGACCTTTACGGTGGGATGGGAACTATTGGAATACTTCTCTCTCCAATTGCAGAAAAAATATACTCTGTAGACAATGTTCAATCTGCTGTTGAAGACGGATATAAGAATCTTGAAAAAAACAGGATATCTAACATATGTTTCACTCTTAACTCTGTCAAAAGGTTTCTACTCGAGAAACTGGAACACAAAACTCCAAAATTAGGACTGAATGAACTTGTTGTTTTAGACCCGCCCCGCGAAGGATTAACTCCAAAAGTTATAAGAAAACTTCTTGAATGGAAACCCAAAAATATTATATATGTATCGTGCAATCCAAAAATTCTCTCCCAAGAAATCTCTAACTTTTTAGAATACTACTCCGTCACCGATTCTATCTCCTTCGACTTATTCCCGCACACCCCTCACTTTGAACTTCTTACCATCTTTACTTTGAAGTAAAATACTATATTTAGTGGTAATCGACACTATTGAGAAAAATATTTCTTTAACATATCAATGACGCGTGGATTATTTGGATTTATCTCAATTGATTTGACCAAATTTTTTTCAGCCTTATCTCTATCGCCCATGGTAATGTATAGCAGACCTAAGATCTCAAGTGCTTCCCAATTTTTAGGTTGAAGTGACACTACTTTTTCCATAGGCTCTATCGCTTTAGCCCATTCTTCCCTGAGCATGTAACACATCGCAATATTGTGCCACGCTGAAACCAAAGTATCATCAAATCGCACTGCCAACTGGAGACATTCCATAGCCTCATCGTAAAGTTTTAGAACTAATAATACAGCACCGATTTCGCTCCACCATTCAGCATAGTTTGGATTTAGCACCAGTGCCCTTCTGTAAAATTCCAACCCTTCTGCAAATCGTCCTAATTCCACATACTGCGCCGCAAGTTCCGCGAGAAATCTTGGATTATTCGGTTGCTCTAAAACCTTCTTCAAGCCAAGTAGGAGATATTTTTCTCTTTTAGCTTTTAAGCGATCCTCTGACTTTCTCTCTGGGTAATGGTGGATTATCACATCGTAATAATCCTCTATCTCCATTCCAATAGATATTGCAGAATCAGCCACAGTCTCATGGACATAACCTGCAAATCTTATCCTCTCATCATTTGGAAACAATCTCACTTTTGCACTCAAATACCAACCTTTGTACCCTGTGCTCCACTCTTCCTCTACATCTTTCCATACAAAATCAGAACGGGTTGTCGTGTTAACATAATTTCGTGTCCAGATTCTATAAACCTTATTCTCACTGTTGCCTGCCAAGGTTCTCAACTTATCCCCATCATCCTTGCTTACCCTCTCATCCGCATCTAAAACAAAAATCCACTTGCCCGTGCAAAGTTCGAGGGATTTATTACGGGCGTATGAGAAATCATCATTCCACTCTATTTCAATAACTTTTGCTCCTCTCGCCCTCACTATTTCAACTGTTCTGTCACTCGAGCCCGTATCCACTACGCAGACCTCATCTGCGAATTGGAGTGCATTATCTATGCATTCCGCAATCTCTACCTCCTCATCTTTTACTATCATCGCCACTGACAAAAGTGGCTCTAATGAACTCATCCATTCTCTCCTGATAAAGTCTCGTCCTCTATTCTAAATGTTCCTGATGCCAAGTTTTTCTGCTTAACCTCCACTCCAGGAATCGGAATTATAGCATTCGCTTCGAGGAGTGCTTCATATACCGCCCTACTAACTCTATCCCCGCTCGTAACTACATGCACAGAACCATTAACCATAACCGCAAACTGCTTCACTATTTTATTACCCCGTGGGACATCCGCCCCTTTTAACATCATCTCGCGCTCGATCAAAAAAGTCTCCGTCTCCTGAGGAGCCTGCGCCTCCTTCATTTCCTGCTCCTTTAGCAAATTCTTCAGCCAAGTCGGTTTCTTCCGCCGAAAAAACATCTTTTATATCCTCCATATCATCCGGAGTATTATTATACTACTACATATTGCCAAAATTATCTATTCCCGACTCAGGCGAAGTCCTCAATGCTTCGCTATTCAAATTTGCATCAATCCCTAAATTTTTAGAATGTTCTAACCTCCCTCGAATAGCATCCATTGCATCCTGGGCTAATTCTTTTATATCTGCATCCATACTCTTTTCCAACACTTCCTTTAGTACAGATTCTTCCCTCTCCCCTCCGAACCTGCCTAACATTAAAATAGCCTCTCTTCTCACACTATGAGATATATTTTCATCTTTAATTCCCTCTCCATATAAATGCAAAAATTCTGTTGCCCTTTGAGGAGGAATACTTAATAATATATGTTCTCTATCCTGAGGTCTTGTAAAACTATTCCATAACTCGTTCAGTCTATTAATCCCTTCTGGCTGGTCCCTCTTTGCAAGAGCAGTAATGACTACAAACTGCACCCGAGGAGACTCATCATTCAACAGAGTCTTCAAATATCCAGTTATCTCCTCTGTGGGAATCATACTTAGAAGGCTTATAGCACAAACCCTACTATTAACCTCAACATTCGATTTTGTAAGGGGAATCAGTTTATCCTTCCACTCAGGTTTTACAAAAGGCGTGAGAGACATTACCGCTAACATCTTCGCTGTGGGTGCTTCATCGGGTTTCTCCAGCACCTGAAATATCTTATTAATTGCATCATCTCCGTAATTTCTCACCATTTCTTGAGATAACTGCAACGCAGTTAGATAGTCAATGTTTTCAGGTCTTAGAGTAGCCAATGTATGCCACGATTGATAAAGACTTTCAAGGGAAGGCTGAGCGCCCTTCTCCACATGTTGCTTGGAACCGCATGAGAAGCTAATAATGACCAAAAATGTTAAGGGAAGAGCTATATACCACATCATTGATAACGCACATTTACGCTTCATTAATAGTCCTTTCTTTCTATAAGGATAAGTAACTTTACAAAAAGCATATCAAATCTTTCCAACACTCCACACTCATCCTAATTAACCAGAATCTAAACTTTACTTCACAGATGTAAGTTCTCGAGGAAAAACCCCTCCCTCTCCGACATCATATACTCTAAAATAGCCATCTTTGCAAGCAGGCACCACGAAGACCGTTGTCTTTCCCCAGGGAAGCACAGACTCCTCTTTAGTATTTTCACGATGGATATGCCCGTATAAAAGATAATCAACAGGGTCATCCACAAACAAGGCTAATTGTAACCTCATACCCATAGTGTATTCGTATCGATGGGTAACCCCAAACACCCATCTCGATGGCTTTAGCTCTCTCCTATATCTGTAAACCACATTATCCTGCTCGTCCCACGGATCAGCTACTCTATATTCTCGCGAGTCGAATACTATATAACCATCCTTACTAAACCTAAAGGCATAGGTTGAGGTATAGAAAAAAAGCTCATAGTTGTTGCTCGACCTATCATGATTACCCGCACATACAAAAGTAGGTTTAACGAACTTATTTAAAAGTTTAAGAAATGCTTTCATCTCTTCAATGCTCCCGTTATGAGTTATATCGCCAGTAATTAACACAAACTGAGCATCTGAAGAATTAACCCTGTTTATAACCTTCTCAAATGTAGCAGTATTATCGTTAGAGGAATCCATTGAAATTATATGCACATCCGAAATATGAGCAAATGTGTAGTATTCATAAAACCCTTCGAAAATCCACACACTTCTAAAGTTGGTATCTACCTCTCCGTTATCTCCAATTAACTGAATAGAGTAAGCACCAGGTGGATAAGCTTCTGAAAGCCATACTTTAGCCTCCCACTTTCCTGAAGATAAACTCTTCCACAAAGGTTGTAGGGGAAACTTTTTTCCATCACCATCCACTAAAAAAAGCTCTCCTTTATTCTCCGTTAAAACCTTAAAGTCTTGTCCCTTTGCGACTACCACTGGCACACCCTCATTAGGAAGTTTTATCAAGCTTAAAGTTCCGTCCACATTACGAGCCAAAGATAAGGATGGCGGTAGCCCAAATATCACAATGATGGCAGTTATAAAAATCTTCTTCAATATAGTATTCCTCATTTAATTTTAGGTCTCCACTGGGGAGACAAATGTTTAGCCCCTTCAGTAATTTGGATAATTTCATTTCCACTTCCGATGCTCTTAATGTAAAGTTGGGGCTTCCCAGCCTTATTCGAAACGAAGCATATCCATTTACTGTCTGGTGCCCAAGTAGGTGACCAAGCATCAAAATCTGCACTAACCACCATAGGAAAAACTCTCGCAGTTTCTGGATAGACTCTATATATTCCCCTTCTACCACTTCTGAAGGATTCGAAAGCTAACCACTCACCATTAGGCGCCCATACAGGATTCCAATCTGCCGAGGTGTGATTAGTTATGTTAGAAATACCTCGTCTTCCAAGGTAATAAATCTCCCTATCTCCTCCCTCATTACTCTCAAACGCCATACTACTACCTTTAGGTGAAACTTGTGGAGCATACTCCTCAAATCTTAGCGATTCAGCCATAAGTTCCTTAGGTAAAGTGGTCGTTTGTGTCCTACTAATTAGCACCAGTTCAGTAGATAGTTTAGAAGAAGCGGTTCTAATAACCGCCACACCTACCAAAACCCCCAATGAATAACCTTCCTCAAAAAACTTCTCCAAGTTGAACCCCTCAGCATAAGTTACTTGAGTAACAGTGGCACTCATAGCGTTAAGCACATCCAGCCGGGGAAACCACATCGGCTTCATCACAGAAGGAAGTTTTTCTCCCCCCCAATTCTCCTCCTTTCCATCTTCAAAATTGTGTACCATCAATTTTTGGTCTACTAATCCCTTCTCACAAGATATATAAGCAAGATATTTCCCATCAGGAGACCAAGTGGGTTCATCATTCCACGAATAAGAAGAGTTAAGCACCTGTAAAGATTTCGACACCACATCGTAAACCCCTATTTGTAACCCTCCTGACCCCATCTTTAGAGAAAAGGCTATCTTACTACCGTCTGGAGACCACACTGGATTACCGTGATGCGTTCCTTCTTCAATTTTCTCTTCCTTTCCCTCTCCCAAATGGATAATGGTCACCCTAAAAGTATCCACATCCTCACCGCTTAAGCAAGCTATATCCCCATCGGGCAATCCAACGAATACTTTTAATACTACAAAAGAGACAATAACAATTGGCAACACTGACACATCAAATCCTCAGAATGGATCTTATTAAATCCTAACCAGGTAGGAAAAGCAAACACATTAAGAATTATCCACCGAGTTATATCTCTTACTCGCCAATAATGCGAAGGCAATCACAATACCCAAAAATAGTAAATCAATCATATTAATTGCACTACCAGTAGTCCTTGAATTATTTTTCCCACAACACAATATCTGCACACTTTTCTCGGGGGGTGGCTCTGGAGTAGGTTGCTGTTCTTCGTAGTATTCAAATGCTTGGGGCAAATTAGTAAAACCTCCCACTGTCTGAATATATACATCTACTGTACCTACTTGATGTTGTGGGGTAATGACTTCAATTTCTTCCTCTGTTATAGCTTTGTAACTAACCACAGGCACTCCGCCGAACTTAATCGAAAGTATACCTAAAAAGCCTTTGCCTCTTATGCGAACAGGTTCACCTCCGGTAGTTTTCCCCCTATTAGGCACTATCTGCGTAATAGTAGGATTGTCCACAACATATATTACTGGGGACATCACTTCATCACCGACTATTCCACTTATCGTTACCGGTATAACACGGAAATACCAAACATCCCCACCACGAGTAACATTAGCTGGAACCGTTCTGTAATTTGTTAAAGCACCAATAACCTCGTGATTCCTAAACCAGTACAAAATACTTAACCCCTCCGCATACTTTGCTGGATCGGTAGTCATCCAAGGATGGATATAGTTATAACTCGCTACAAGAGGTCTACCAGCAGACACCATTCTCGTTGCAGATGTATCTTCTGCAGGAGAGAGAGAGGATATTCGCAGATTTACCGCCTGCGGTTTTACCTCAACAGGATTAACATTTATACGCACATCTTGATAGGCAAATTGAGAACCCTGTTGAGCTAATATCCGCAAATAATAATTTCCAGTGTCACTCAATGTTGGTGTCCACGAAAATCTTCCTCTGCCGTTCCTAAGGTCAGAAAATGGAGGAATTTCACTTCTTAACCATTGTGCTGAAAGATACGGCACTGGCACTCCAGTGTATGTCACTCTCGCCTCAAAAATCAAAGACTGATTGGGTAGGGTAAAAAATACAGGAAGCGGATCTATACTTAATGCCTCGGAATGACCCGGAAGAGAGATAAAATCCACATATCTATTTAGCCTCGGTATCTCCGAAATAATAGAAGATGGGTCTACTGGAACACCCCTGCCATCTGACAAACCTACAATTGTATAGTTAGGGTCTAATTGAAGATATGTAATCCTTATGTGCCCACTATAAAACAGCTCTACTTGTATCGTTGAGCCAGGATTCCCACCGGTATATGGATTAGGTGGTCCACCTGCATTATTCTTCGGAACTCTATCAAATGTTATAACTATTCTATCATCCATCCGTTTTATCCACACTTCACCACCTGTGTCAGGCGCAAGGTCAGAAAACAAAAACGAGATTCTGGGAACTGCAAAATGACTCTCTAATGTAGGAAAATTATCAGCACTATCCAAAGCCACTGGAGCAAAAGCAATATAGCCATTTCCACCTATATAAAAAGTGCTATACTTCTTACCGAAAAACGGAAATTCTACATCGGTGAGGGTATAACTAACTAATCCATCCGTAGCAATAGAGAAGGAGTATACAGAGCCCGTAGCGGAGTCTCTCATAACAGGTAAAGAAAACACCTCAGGTATAAATTTAGCATCATATTTAGTAAATGACCCGATATACTTGTTCCCACCAAGTGGATTCACCGGAGCCCCTGTAGGAATAAACATAATTTGGCTATACTGTAATTCTTCTGCGACTGTTCCTCTTGGGTATACAGGCTTAAACTCCTGAGTCCACACAGGAGATGGCTCCTCGCCAGCCACTGCACTGTCGTAAGCCTCAATAGGTGGAAGTTGAGCCATTTCAACAAATAAAACATAGTAATATTCAATCCCTGTCGAAACATTAACATCTATGTAGTAATTGCCCTTTCCTTCGTAGACCTTCTCACCATCAACCGGATTAGCAGGAAATCCTGTAACCTTCCTAAGAAGAAATGCCCTCGAATACTGGTCTTGAGGTGGAGGTGTCCAACTTAACAATACTACAGGGGAACCATCATCCAAAACTAACGGAGTCGCACGGAAATTTATCTTTATATTTTGAAGTAATTCAGCAGGTAAGATTTCAACTGCCCGTAAAGCTGAACTCAAATTAAATCTCTGTTCAAGAGTAAACCCCTGGGCAATAGCTGAAGCATTTAATGCGAGTGCGAGCATCTCGTAATTTGCCAATGCAGGAAGAAGTTCCAACGCTCCAAAAAACAATTTAGATGTGCGGGGTATCCCAAAAGGTTCCACTCTCTCCCCATTAAAATTACCACCCTCCGCCAAAAGATAAGCAAGCTTATTTCCCACGCCACTATTAGTATGAACCCCGCCAAAATCCTCAACTTCAAATGTAGTTAATTTAACAAATAATTCACTATTGTATCTATCCGGCTGTTTATAAGCAGGTGGATTAGCAAGACTTCTCACTGGTGACACACTACTCCCCTCCCAAGTAGTGACAGACGGCAATTCTTCGCCTATTAACCATCTTACTGATGGCGAATCCAAACCTCTCGCATTTGTCAAGTCGATAAACTCTCCCCATACATCACAATAACTCTCTATAATGGCTCCAGGTTCTCCAAAGTACACTAAATCGGTCAAACTATCAATTACTGCATGGGCGTACTCATGTCCAACTACATCGTCTACAACAAATCCACTCCCGAGACCAATTAATTTTAACCTCGAATCATAATAGGCATTCTGAACGGGTAAGCGAACAACTGCTCTTATCTCACTACCATTTCCATCATAACTGTCCAAATTATGATATGTGTAAAAGAAATCATAAGCATCTCCAAGGTAATCATAGGCATTATCCACTTCAGCAATTCCTGAAGGTTCTCCCCCTTCCTCTCGAGCTGGAATAGTCGGTATTGCATAAGAGCTATTTGCATCATACACTGTTCGGTTTTTTAAGCCACTCCTTATGGGATACCACAGTCTTACTTCTCCCGTAAAAACATCTACAAGAACTATATAAGTATTACCCTTAATCGTATTAACTTCCACAGAGTAAACTATCGTAACTGCACCTGGCACTTTCAGCAAAGAAGGAACAAACAAATATCTCTGCTCCGCTACAATAACACCACTTACAGAGTCCCCCTTCCCATCTAACATTTCCTGTATATATAACACCGCTCTCTCTTTAGCTAACTCAGGAGTAACCGGAGGCGCATTCTGAAAGATAGATACCTCCTCCTCTGTCAAGTCTTCCAAAATTTTACTACCAAGAGATAGTAATTTCCCATCTTGGGTCACTTTTCCCACTACCTCAGCACCAAAAACCTGAAAATCACCTATTCTTTGATTCAATTTTACTATCAAGCTGTTCCCATCTATACTTTTAAGCACCTGCTTCACTTCAAATTGTGAGTCTTGTGAAAGATTAGTAAATGCGGACGAATTCTCTTTTACAAAATTTAAAAAAGTATTAGCTGGCTCTTGTGTCTTTTCTCTTTTACCCTTACCAATCTCAAAGACCCCACCTTCCCCAACAGACAAAAAATTGATAAACCCTCTCCGACTCTTAAGTATAGTAGGATTTTCTCCTGAATCTCCAGGACTATATAAGGTTCTCATCTCTGCCTCAGGAGAAATCTTAGATTCTGAACTCCCATAGGAATGTACTTCCGGAAATATGAGTAAAGCTACTAATATACCTACTATCCCTACCACACACTTTCTAACCATTATTTTATCTCCAGCAATATATTGTATTTTTAAGCAGGACAATTAATTATATAAATAATATTTACTATCAACCAACACCTAATTAATCCTCTCTTATTTTTACAAAACTCTCACCTAAAAAGTCAAGAAAAATGTTGACAGGTGTGCAATTTTTCTCTTTTTGCTTACCATTAATTCCACAACCTGTGGTTATATTATTATACCTATTTCAGAGCAATTAAAATCCAAGTATTTACTCTACTTCTTAAAACTTTATGTTATTATAGTATACAAGAGATACGATGTGGAAAAGGGTATGGTTCAAATAAGACCCGGGGAACACAAAATATTAGTAGTAGACGATGACCCCTCTATACTACACTTGCTTGAGAAGGTATTAAATAAAAAAGGGTACATTGCACATACCGCATCCTCTGCAGAAGAAGCAATTGAAAAATGCTCTTCTATAAATTTTGATTTAATACTTATTGACATATACCTCTCTGGGAGTATGAATGGTTTAGAGTTTATGTCCTGGCTTGAGGAGCACCATCCATACTTAATTAAGATAGTCCTCTCGGGAACTACTAAAGTGCAAGATGTAGTAGAAGCGGTGCACAAAAGTGCTTTTGACTTCATACTGAAACCCATTGAAAGTTGGGAAGTCTTTTACCATCAAATCGAAAGAGCTATTAAATACAAAGTAGTAAAGGTTGAGAACGAACGGCTTTTAGAAGAGCTCCAAAATAAAAATAGAGAATTAGAAAATCGACTTGCGGAATTAGAACTCGCTTATCAGATTGTGCAGGCACAGACAGAAATTTTCCAAGAGGATTTAAGACGAGCAGAAAGAATCCAGCGAGGACTATTACCAAAACAATTGCCTCATCACGATAAATGCTCCGTTTCTGTATTTTACCAACCCTTGAATAAGATTGGGGGAGATTTATTCGATGTTTTCGATTTAGATACTCACAAACTCGGATTGTATATTGCCGACACCTCAGGACACGGAATAGGCTCTGCTCTGGTCACTACTTTTCTAAAGTATGTTTTCAGACCTAAAATTCCTTTAGAGAAAGGCTCCTGTAAAATAGCCTTGCCAAGCGAACTGCTTAGGGAACTCAACGATACCCTTGTCAATGGACCCTTCGGCTACGAAATGTTTATGTCTCTTTGTTACATTGTTGTGGACTTCAAGGAAAAAACATTAGAAGTATGTAATGCCGGTCATCCCCCTATACTTTGGAAACATATCAAGACAAATGATATAGAGCGCATTAGAGTCCCCGCACCCGCTTTAGGAATCGTGCCTAATGCAAAGTTCTCTTCTATGAAATACTCTTGGGAATGGGGCGATTCTATAATACTATACACGGACGGGATAGTTAACTTAGAAGACTCCCAAGGAAGAAAATTCAAAGAAGATGAATTAGTAAATCTATTAGAAGCTAATAACTCTAAACCAATAGATGTAATTCAAACCTTAGAGAAAAATCTTTCAAACTACATAAATTCCAAGCTACAAAAAGATGACATGACACTCATATACTTAAGGCTCTCTCCTCAAGAGGATTCTCAAATAATCTATCGCCCTGTAGAAGTATTCACACCTGCGAGTTTTGCATCCTCTGCTAAGGGTTTACTTTATGCCACAAAAGACCACACTTGCTACATCAAAATAAGCGGAACAGGAACATGGAGAGAGGCTCATACCCTGAATGAATTCTTTAGAAGAATGATACAAGAAAATCCAAATATGTCAAAATGGGTGTTTGATTTTTCAGAATGTTCCCAACTTGAAAGCACCTTCTTCGGTATTTTACATCTTATCTGCACTACTGCCGAGAAAAACGGCTCACCAAAAATATCCCTTCAAAACATTGGAAGACCCTTACTAAAGGAATTCAGCGAGTTAGGGTTAGCAGATATACTAATACATTTTGCATTCGAACCTGAAAACTTACCTCAATCTCTCAACCCCATTTCTCAACCCAAATCACAAGAAAACTTACTTGACTTCATCATTGAAGCCCATCAAGCTCTTATCTCTGCGGACCCAGCCAATTCTGACCGTTTTGCACAACTCCTTTCACTACTCAGAGAGGAAAAAAACAAAAAAGCAGATCATTCTCCCTGAGGTTGGGAACTCTCCTCTGAAGTATCTAAATCCTCAATGCCTTCCTTTATACCATATTTCTGAAGCCTGTACCTAAAAGCACGAGGAGTTAGACCTAATATCTCCGCCGCCTTCTTGTGCGAATACTTTGCTTTAATAAGTGATTTATATATTAGCCTCTTTTCTATATCCGCAATATAATCTTCCAAACCAATCTTCCCTTCAGGAAGGACAACTTCAATCATATCATTAAACTCTTCCTTCAGTGTGTAATTTCTGATATCATCAGGCAAATCCATCAAAGTGATTGTATCACCCTGCATTAATGCAAGTATTCGCTCTACAGTATGCAACAATTCCCTTACATTCCCTGGCCAGTTATATCTCTTTAATACTTCCATCACTTCTGGAGCAATGGATGGTTGTTTCAAACCCATCTTTGCGGAAACAATTTTGACAAAATGAGAAAAGAGAAGCGGTATATCCTCTACCCTTTCCCTTAAAGGTGGAACCGTTATAGGAATCACATTTAACCTATAAAACAAATCCTGTCTAAATGCACCTTTTTTTACCAGCTCCTGCAAATTTTTATTTGTTGCAGAGATAACTCTAATATCCACACTAATCTCTTTGGACCCTCCTACAGGAACAAAGCATTTATTATCAAGCACTCTCAATAATTTAACTTGCAGAGTAGGAGGCATTTCACCAATCTCATCGAGAAATACTGTCCCGCCATTAGCTAATGAGAGCAGTCCCTCTCTATCCTCGTGAGCACCAGTAAAAGCCCCTCTTTTATAACCGAACAACTCACTTTCTAAAAGTGTCTCAGGTATCGCCCCACAATTTATAGCCACAAACTTTTTATTCGCCCGAGGACTTAACTCATGAATTTCCCGTGCAATTACCTCCTTTCCTACTCCACTCTCACCATATATCAACACAGTACTGGACAGAGGAGCAATTCGTCTTATGCTTTCTTTTAGTCTCTTTATAGGCTCACTTTCACCTATTATCTCCTGAAAAGGAAGAAATTGAGCTCGTTCTCGCCATAGCAATTCGTTATCAGTCAGCAGATGCCTTCTTTCTATCGCCCGCTTAACCCTAAGAAATAGCTCCTCATTACTTTTGAAAGGCTTCTGAATATAATCTACAGCGCCCTCTTGCATCGCTTGAATAGCATTTTCCACTGTAGCGTAAGCAGTTATCATTACCACGGGAACGCTGGGCCTATGCTGCCTAACCCATCTCAATAATTTAATCCCTGCTTCTTTGTCTTTCCCCATATATAAATCAGTCAAAACTGCATCGAACTCCCTCTGGGAAAGTTTCTCTATTGCGTCATCTAACTCTGTCGACTTTACGGTAGAAAGTCCCCTTCCCTCCAGGATTATACACATAACCTCCAATATACCCTCGTCATCATCTACTACGAGAACTTGAGGTTTTCCAGCACTCACAACTCACACCTCCGAAGTTTAAATGAACTTACACTCTCCTGTAAACCGGAAGCTGAATTATAAAAGTTGCCCCTTTGTTCGGATTAGACACCACTTGAATATTTCCATTATGTGAATTAATTATTCTCAGACTTACTGACAACCCCATCCCTAATCCTTGTTTCTTCCCCGTATAAAACGGCTCGAAAATCTTCAAGACTTTATCCGGTGGTATTCCTGGACCTTCATCAGAAAAATGGATCTCCACAGGACCTTTATCTCCTCTCAACTGTAACCCAATAAAAAGTCGCCCACCTTTAACCATCGCCTCTATTGCATTTTTCGCTATGTTTTGGAACACTATTATCAACTGTTCCTCTTCTCCTCTAACAACTACATTCCTAACTTCTTCGCCATCTTTTAGTATTATCTCATACCTCGGAGATTCAGGAAGACTTTTTTTGAATTGTTCAACAAATCTACTCACCAAATCGTATATCAAAATCTCCTTCCAGGTGGAATCCGTAGATTTTGCAAAGTTTAAGAACGAAGTTACTATGTAATTAAGTCGGTCGCATTCCCGAACAACAATTTCTACCAACCTCTTCAAGACTTCAGGATTCTCCACATTATCTTTCAATTCCGCCACAGCACCCCGTATAGAAGCTACAGGCGTCCTTATCTCATGCGCCAAACCAGAAAGCTGTTCTCCTATTACCACCAACCTTTCGTGCTGTTTCAAATCTCTCCTAATCTTATCCAACTCACTTAAATCTGTAAAGGATGCTATAATTGCGAGTTCATTTCCCTTGGCATTTGTAAGCCTGTTCGTGGTCAAGCCCAACAGTTTTTGCTTACCTGTCGGAGTCACTATATAAAACTCATAGCTCGAAAAATCCCTGTGTGTTCGCAGAGATGTTCTTAACGGATTCTCCATCCCGGATACTGGTCTCATCACATCTTCGATAGGCTTTCCTATAACATCCGCCTCTTCTATCTCCAATATCCTGCATCCTGCAAAATTTATCATTCTCACCAACCCTACCCTATCCGTAATGATAAATCCGCTGTTCATATTATTCAGTATATCTTGATGAAACTGTTTCAATAGATTAACCCGCTGATTCCAATATCCACTTATAAAACCAGTAAACAGAAAAGACAAACTCTGTATTAAATAGGTATATGCATATTGAGGGAGAAGATAGCCATGAGGTCTTTCAAAATAAAATTGAACTCCCATAAATAGTATTGAAAATATTGCAAAAACAAACCCCTGATAAATCCCTAAAAGAAACCCTGCTTCCATAATCACAATCACGAGCATAAAAGTCAACGGACTCCTATATCCTTCGGTAACTCCTATTGTGGTGCACACTACCCCGAAGTCAACAAACATCTGTGCCCAAAGAAGAAAATCAAACCTTCTTGAGATTCCCTTGAACAACTCCCACAAATGCCAGCAACTCAAAACGAACGCAGTAGCATATATGGGAATAACATAATATAGGAACTCTCTATTGAAATAATAGTAAGCACCCCAAAACACTATTAAAAGCACAAAAATTCGCGCTATCCCTACAATCCACAACCAATGATATGGTGCCTCATAGACCTGAGTAAAAGTCGAAGGGTTTTTTCTATAGCTCACACTATCGCTCCACCTTTTTCCATTAATTTAATTAACCCTTCCGGATTTGGGCTCCGCCTCAGGGCCAAATCCTTAGTGATCAACCCCCGCCTGAACAATCTATATAGTGACTGATTCATCGTCATCATACCTTCCGCTTTTCCAAGCTCTATCATAGAGGGGATCTGCTCAAGCTTCTGACTTCTGATAAGTGAGCGAATAGCTGGATTGGGAACCATTACCTCCGTAGCGAGGACTCTTCCCTGGCCGTCAGCTCGCGGGAGCAACTGCTGAACCACTACACCCTCTAACACAAATGAAAGCTGAGTCCTAACCTGGTCCTGTTGCGATTGTGGAAAAACATCCACTATGCGATTTATAGTTTGAACCGCATCATTCGTATGGAGTGTAGCAAAGGTTAGGTGCCCAGTCTCAGAGATAGTCAGCGCTGCCTGGATAGTTTCCAAGTCTCTCATCTCACCTATTAGTATAACATCCGGATCCTGTCTTAAAACCCTCTTCAGTGCATTTGCAAAGGATTTTGTATCTGTCCCTACTTCCCTTTGATTCACTATAGAGCGTTTATGTGAGTGCAGGTATTCAATCGGATCTTCTATAGTTATTATGTGAACATCTCGCTCTGTGTTAATTTTATCTATCAATGCAGCAAGTGTGGTAGATTTTCCGCTTCCGGTAGGCCCACAAACTAAAATTAACCCGTAAGGCTTGTAGGCAAAATCCGCCACTACCCTCGGTATTCCCAACTCTTCAAAACCCATAATTTCATATGGAATAGCTCTGAATGCAGCTACTACAGAACCGCGATCTCTATACACATTCAATCTAAACCGACTCAAACCCTCTATACCGAATGACATATCAAGTTCTTTTTCCTTCTCAAACTCCGCTACCTGGTCATCATTCATCACAGAATAAATCAACCTCTGTGCTTGGTCATTTGACAAACGGCTATATCCAGGGAGAGGTTCTAATCTCCCATGTAATCGTATAATAGGAGGTGCTCCAGCCACAATGTGCAAATCACTCGACTTTAAACGGACCATTTTAGTCAACAGCTCTCTAATATCCTCTGGCACTCTCATATATTTCTCCTAAGCTAATTTATATATAAAATTTATGCCCAGCGAATCAGTCTCATTTCAAACTTATTGAAAAGATACGGATGATAAGGTATAGCTCTTACGCAAAAGCCAGACAATCCTGTTTCCTTGCAAGGCACAAAACCTTTATACCTATATATATTATCACCCGCTTTAGATTCAAAACTCATTCTTACCGCATCACCTTTCGGTATATCACCTTGCGGATTTAGTCTCCCTGTATATATCTCTACTATAACATCCTTCTCTGTCAGACCATCCAAGTATAAATCAGCCTCTACCGAGATGTTTGTCCCTACTGGTACATCATGTTTTGATTCTACTTCGACCTTTGCAAAGTAAACCTTATCCCACATTGCATACACTTTAGCCTTCCAATCTGCTAACTCTTTAGCAAGTTTCCTCTCATCTTTCCTAAACTCTAATCTGCGTTTTGAAAGTTCGATATAGGCTTTCTCCGCATATTCCTGAACCATACGATATGTGTTAAACTGCGGACAAATCATCTTAATAGCTGTTTTCATCCTGCTAATCCACTCTCGGGGAAGGCCATCAGGTCCTCTGTTGTAAAATATCGGCACGACTTCCTGTTCGAGAATCTCGTATAATGCGGAACTCTCCACTCTATCTTGTTCTTCGGTGGACTCATATAATTCACCCTTCCCTATGGTCCAACCTACAGGCCCCAATTTCATCGCTTCGCACCACCAGCCATCGGGAATGCTTATGTTTAAAGCACCATTTGCCGCCGCTTTCATTCCACTCGTTCCACTCGCCTCCATAGGTCTTCGGGGGGTATTCAACCAACAATCAACACCCTGAACCATATACCTTGCCACATTCATATCATAATCCTCTAAGAAAACTACTCTATTACGCACCTCCGGGTCTAAAGCAAAGTGAATAATTTCTTTTATCAATTCTTTACCTTGATAGTCTTGAGGATGAGCCTTACCCGCTATGATTAACTGCACAGGCCTCTCCGGATTCAACAAGATTCTCTTTAACCGTTGCAGATCTTTGAACAACAATGTTATCCTCTTATAAGTTGCGAACCTCCGAGCAAAGCCAATAGTCAAACATTCGGGGTCGAGGTATTCGCTCACCGCTCTAATCTCAGAACTCGGGGCGCCTCTATTTTCCAACTGGGCACGGAGCTTCCTCCTTGCAAAGTCAACCAGACGCTCTCTGCGTCTCTCGTGGGTTTTCCAAAGCTCTGTGTCGGGAATCTCATCTACTTTGTTCCAAACTTCCTTATTTCCCGGCTCAGTTTTCCAGTCCGGTCCAAGGTATCTATCATACAACTCTGCAAGGTCTCGAGAAATCCAAGAACGAATATGCACTCCATTCGTTACAGACCCTATGGGTATTTCATCCTGTGGTATATCCTTCCAAATCCGCTTCCACATATCCCGAGTTACTTCACCATGGAGTTCACTAACTCCATTAGCTCCCGCACAAAGTTTCAGCGCCAGCACAGTCATACAGAAAGGCTCCCTATGATCATTAGGATCCTGTCTCCCAAGCGCCAAAAACTCATGCATACTTATCCCCACATCTTGACAGTACTTCCCAAAATACTTCTCTATCAAGGAAGGGTCAAACATATCGTTCCCCGCAGGCACTGGCGTATGTGTCGTGAAGTAACTCCCAGCCTTTACCGTCTCTACTGCTTGAGCAAATGTCAATTTCTCGTTCAATACCAATTCTTTAATCCTCTGCAAAACCATGAAAGCAGCGTGCCCCTCATTCAAGTGAAAAACCGTGGGTCTTAATTTCAGTGCATGGGCTGCTATAACTCCACCCATACCGAGCATTATTTCCTGTTTAATCCTAATTTCTCTATCACCACCGTAAAGCTGTCCAGTAATCTTCTTATCTGCCTCAGAATTCTCCTCATGATCCGAATCGAGGAGATACAGTGGAACACGCCCTACTTGACACTTCCACACATAAGCCTTCACCGTCCTTCCAGGATACTCCACCCCTATTACAAGAGG
>JAOAHN010000117.1 GCA_026415215.1 Candidatus Hydrogenedentota bacterium | reverse complement strand
TATACATTCCTGAGTCTGCCAATCTTTTTATATAGTGGAATACTCAAGATTGAATCGATTTAAATTAGTCGCTGTTTTTGCTTAGTATTTTTTAGTGTGTTCTGAGGTAACAAAAAAGTAAGGGAAGTAAAGGGGGAGTTGATGAAGTCAGTATGTGTGGAGTAGTTGGGCTTGAGATATAGGGAAGGAGGAAGCAATCGGTTGTCTATTCAAAAGATTTTCAATTTCCTATGGTTAAGTCTTATTTCAAATTAGCTCTGGGATATAAATGGATAAGACCGAGAAACTAAAGGAGTTTATGATGAGAAAATATTGTTGTTGCTGGCGGAGAGAAAAAGAGTGAATGTGGCCTCAATACCAAGACAATCCAGAAAAAGTTAGGTAAGAGTAATACTGCACTGGAGCCATTTATCATTTCTTATATTCTATATGAGGAACTAACGAAAGGTATAATTACTCGTCCATCGAAATGTGAGTATTTAGAAAGTCATGTTTCATTGTTGTAGGGTGAAAAATGGTCTGAAAGATTGTTTAATTTTTTAATAAATAGTTTGAAAACAGTCCAAGGTTATAAGATGTAAGGTTATTCATTTGGTAGGGACATAACTTTAGTGGAGAAAAATTAAGAGTCTAATTTTTCATTCTTAAATACTTGAGTATATTTTCATAAAATTTGATCTTTTAAAATTGATGGATGGTACTTAAGGATATTACTGTGTCAAGGGAATTACATTATTCTTATAATAAGTTCTTGAGTGCGGTAAGAACCTCTCTTCCCCCCTTCTACACACAGTTTTCTGGCTCCGCGGGCTGGACTCGAACCAGCGACCCGGTGGTTAACAGCCACCTGCTCTACCTCCTGAGCTACCGCGGAACCTGTGAATTGAAATTTTAGCATAGAGAGTTGAATTATTGCAAACCTATATGCAAGGATTGAGAACGATAAGGTATTGTTTGAAGATTTGGTTATACTATGGGATAATGATTTTACATAGCGGAGAGGTGACCGAGCTGGCTGAAGGTGGCGCCCTGCTAAGGCGTTGTGCGGCTAAAACCGCACCGCGGGTTCGAATCCCGCCCTCTCCGCCAGTTTTTATTTATAGATAGGAAGTTTTTTCAGGGTGGGGGGTAAATAAGTTTTGGTTGGGGTTGTTAATCCCAAATTTAGTGTTTCAGAATGTAAAGGGTAGTCAAAAGTAACGGGTAATAGGGGATAGGATGCTTTCTTTGAGATTCTGATTAAATATTGGATAGATAATTATGGAAAGGGAGGAGAAATTTCTTGACTTGTATTAAGAGGACACTTTAATATACTACCGGAAAAAATACGGTGTGGGAAAGGCATAAAAAGGAGGGAACACATGAAATGCTTTTCGTTTATCCTAATCTGGTTTGTGTGTTTGTCTTCAAATGGGGCGGTGTTGATATTTGAATATATGTCCGATAGTGGTAAGTGGGAGCTGATTAAGAATGCAAATTTCCAGTTTTATGTGGGGCGAAGTAATTTAGATACAGAGTATCTAAACGGAGGTTTTTTGCTGAGGAGTGATAGGAGTGTGGATAAATGGCTTTGTGTCTTTCCTGTGCCGAGTGGCGCCAAAGATGTGGAATGTTTCGAAAAGGATGTATTTTCAAATAGGTATGAGAGACTATCGGACCCTATTTGGAAGTATCGGGAAGATTATTTTTTTAGTGGAATATATTCTTGGACAATTCCCTCATTTTGGAAAATGCTTGACTTGAGTGAGCGGGATGGTGAACTGTGGTACAGCAATCAGTATATTAGCCCCAATGATTGCTTCTATAATTCGTTTAATATTATTGTTGAGAATTTGACAGAGACTCCTCCAAAGAGGTATCTCGATAAATTTGTTTTAGGCGGGAGGATAAGTGAAGATTTCAATGAATTAAAGTTAAGTAGAGGTGTAACTTCAGAATGTTTCGTTTTGGATAGTGGGGGCAGACAGAGGTTGACTGATGAGCTGGCAAGTATAAATGAAGATTATGCAATGAGTTTTTGGCAAATGGTGGATGAGTGGTTTAAAGAGGGGTATTCTTTTGTGATTGTAAAGTTTGGGTTTAGTGATGGAGATAAGGAAGGGGAAAGGAAAACTACGGGGCAAGTTTTTGTGAAGCTACCTTTTTCTCTTAGTTTTAAGAGCAGGAAACTTTATTTCCCGTTGAGATGTTTGAATCTTTATCCCGCTTCTTCTATGATTAATGTAGGGGTGGTTTGGGATTCTTTAGCAATTCCAAAAGGTGTCAACAATTATGGTGAAGTGAGATATTTTTTTAGAAGGGCTCTGACTAATTATGTTTCTACGAGTGAGAAAATCAAAGGCTTTCTGACGGGGAAGTATGAGAAGGCTGAAAGTGATGGTAATTTAAGACAGAGTATTAGGACCGCCGAAGTGGGAATAAGAGAAGTTAAGATGGTTCCTTATTTTGAAATTTCTCGCAATAGGAATGTGGCAAAGTTTGATGATTTATGGGAGGGTGAGAGAGATTATATACCTAACTATGCCATTATCAGTTATTATGTGTTGAAGTTAATGAAGGACTTGGGCGGTGTAGGGTCTGTTGTACTTTTCTTTATTGTGAACATTGTTGTAGGAATAATTTTTAGTTTTGTCTCTGGTTGGATGGCGTTTCGTAAGGTGAAGATGCCAAGTTATTCTACACTGCTTTTGTTAGGAGTTTTAGGAGGGGTTAATAAGTATGTCTTTATACTCGCTTTGATTATCTATAGATACCTGAGAATAAGAAATGTGGGCAAAGAGTTAAGAAAGAAGATTAGAGATGCGGGAGGTGTAATTAGAGTGCGGGGTATTTTAGTATATGGCTTGACATTTTTAGTATTAAGCATGGCCTACACAATATTCATGAGTTTTCCAGTACTTATACTGGAGGAATTATTTCAGTGATCGGCTTTAGTAAGCTTAAAAACGCTAAGAAGGAGGGAAAGGTTATGGGGAATATAAACAGGTATAAGGTTTTTAGATCTCTTCTAATTTTTATCTGCAGTTTTCTCCAGCTGATTGCTTCTTCAGATGGGGGAGTTTTTGTTAGCGTTAAGGACGATCCTTTTTTACATTTAGCGGATGAAAATTGGCAAGTAGCCTACATAAATTATGTAAATGGGGTTGAACACATGATAATCAGTGTAACAACTAACCTTGAATTAGATGGGGGAAAAGAAATAAAAGATGCCTTTTGGATATTTCCAATACCTGCAGAACCTGATGATGTAAATATTGATATTGTAAAAGATTTTAAAATGCCTTATAAGGGAATTAATATCAGAAGAAGAGTAGGCGAAAATATTCAATGGTGGGCAGGTCTAACTCTGACTTCACAAGTATTCCCAATTCCAATTGTTTTGGCATTTCCGATTCTGGTTAAGACCAGGGGTGGAAGAAGTATCAGTGGAGAGGATGATTTGCGGTTATTGAGTGGTGTTACAGAGCACATAAGCATGGAGAAAATGGGGCTAATCACTAAAGTAATTACTGCTAAAGATGCTGATGCTCTGTATAATTATCTTAAAGAGAATGGGGGTGAAATTCAGGAGGATGCTAAGAAAATATTTCAAGAGTATATAGGAAAGGATTATTCTTTTGTTGTCAGTTGGGTTAAGAATGTTGATGAATATTTGAGGAGCTTGAAGGGGGAGAAAAGTTCAAAGAGGGTCAGTACCTTAGAGCATACTCTTCAAGTATATGTTAAATTTAAGACTGATAAAATTTACTATCCGATGCTAATGACAAGATTATATGGGAAGAAATACATACAAATTTCACTATATTTTGCAAAGCCTGTTGTAATTTCTGAGAAGGATGATGTCTCTCTTTATGATTACAATTGGGGCTACTTCTATTTGAAAGGAAAACATAAGATTGATCCTCAATATTCTGATTTCTATGCAGGTAAAGATTATTATGGGGATTGTGTTTATACACTTTATTACTGGAGTGGTATGGCACAAGATTTACCTAATGATCTGTGGGTGAAAGAAGGTTTCCCGAAGGGTTTAAACAAATGGATTTATTTTAATCGTTTCTACTGGATAATTTTCGGATTGAGTTATATGGTATTTTCTGCATTATCGAGTCTTTTAGCTGGATATATTTCGTTTTCAAAGGAGACGAGGTTGTCTAATTTAGGGCTTATGGGCTTGGGGCTTTTCAATTGTTTGACATTGATAGGCTTCACTATTGCGGGAAATAAGATTTTGCGTAGAAAACGCTCTCAAAGTTGGACTGAGTTAGAAGCTGAGATAGAAAAGGAAGGGCTGAAAATTGCTAATATATATATAAGGAGATTCTATATTTGGTTCTCATTAATTTTTATGTCTTTTATGATTGGTTCTGCTATTCTTCTCAATGAAATTTTGTTGTAGATACATTATATGGAGGTGGAAATATGAGGATTTGCGTGGTATTTTTCTTTATTATAACGACATTCGGTGCTTCGGGTAGTGAATTATTAGAACAGGTCCCGCTTGACTCAGTAAAAGTAGAAGGGGAAATTGGGAGGCGAATACTCATAACGATATATAACAATAGTATGGTTATGGATATTGATAAGGATTTCCTTAAACCGTTTAGAGAAAAGAATGCTTGCGGTGATTATGTGGGATTAGGCAAGACAATAGATGCATTTGTAAGATTTGCTAAGTATACGAACGACCCAAAGGTAAGTGAGAAAAAAGATTATATCGTCAAAAGCACGCTTGCTATTCAAGAAGATGATGGATATATAGGTTTCTTTAGGCCAGAATGCAGGGTATGGCATCTATGGGATATCCACGAGATGAGTTATATAATTTCTGGATTGCTTTCAGAACACAAATTCTACGGGAATGAGAGAGCTCTTTCCGCAGCTAAGAAGGCGGGGGATTATTTAATTGAAAAGATGAGTCCGTATCCTGGACGGATTCCCGGTGAAGGAGATGTCTGCTGGGAAATGGGAACAACAGGCGTAGAGGATGCAATGCTTGGATTGTATGAAATAAGTAAGGACGAAAAATTCATAACCTTTGTAAGAGATTATATGGGGCTTCCCAAGTGGGATGAGCCTATTGTGAAGGGTAGATGGGGAAATATTAAGGGGCATGCCTATGCACATATAAAGCGGTGTATGGCTAAGATTAGGTTACATCGTATTGAGCCTGATGATAGTTTGTTAGTCCCGTCGAAAAAAGTAATAGACTTTATGTTAAAAGGTAACGGCTTAGTAATAACAGGTACTTGTGGACAACATGAGTGTTGGCATGATACTCACGAAGGCATAGCAAATCTGGGAGAAACTTGCACTACCGCTTATTTGATTCGGTGGTGGGGGGAATTACTGAGATCCACGCGAGATTCAAGATATGGTGATTTGATTGAAAGGGCTATGTATAATTCTTTGTTTGGGGCTCAGTCACCGGATGGAAGGAAGATAAGGTATTACACTCCTTTTGAAGGTGAACGAGTATATTTTGATAGAGACTCATATTGTTGTCCGTGTAATTATCGGAGAATAATAGCAGAACTTCCTCAAATGATTTATTACTTTAGTGAAAGAGGTATCTATGTAAACTTGTATACGCAATCGAGAGTAAGTTTTGATTATCAAGGAGCAAAAGTTTCAATTTTTCAAGAGACCAAATATCCGAGTAATGGGAATGTTAAGATTGGGTTAGATATATCGGAACCGAAGAAATTTTCGTTATATCTTCGGATTCCATTATGGTGTAGGGAGTACAGATTAAGAGTGAATGATGAGGCTTGGGAGTCTCCTGGGAAGCAAGGAAACTGGGTTGAAATAAACAGGGAATGGAAAAGTGGAGATATAGTAGAATTGGAGTTAGGAATGCGGTTGAGGTTTATAAGAGGGGTTCAGGCTCAAGCTGGTAGGTGTGCTATTATGTACGGTCCTATGGTCTTTTGTATGAGCATAGTAAAAAATTCGTATTTGAAAGAGGTGCCTGTAAGAGCTATAACTATTGACTTAAGGACAGTAGAAGGACCTTTTGAAGATAGCTCAATGAGAGAGGGGGGACTGATGTTGAAAGCTAAGGGATGGAAAACCACAAGTTGGTACCCTTTAACTGGTTATGATTACAATGATTTAGTTTTGACAGAATTTCCGGATCCTGACGGAGTGTTAACCTATTTTCATATACCTAATCCGGAAGATCCACTATTAGAGACGGATGAGTTTCACGGATTAGATTTGCCTGTTAAATGATGGAAAAGGCGGTTATTTTATCTTGGAGATGAGTTATTCGGTGTAGGTGAGGGAGACTCTTGTGGGTTTTCTTGTTGTCTAAACCTACGGGGTCTGCGTCGTTCACTGGGAGGAGGTTCAGGTTCATCATTGAATCTGACGCGGAAGATTCTTGTTCCAAACCCTTCTACTCTGAATCCTTCAGCTTTACCAATAACATTTCCATTTATATCTAATAATTCTGCTTCAAATCGTAAATCTTTGTCTTTATCGTTTTCTCGGGTAATAAAGTTTATTTTTCCTATTTTGGCACCTTTCTGAACTATTTTTGGATGTTGTTCTAATGCAGATTTCACCTTTAGGTATTCTTCAGAAGGACCACATCCATAGATGTAAAAAGAAGTTAATATACCTAATGTATATGAAATGAAGTTTCTTCTATTCATAAATTATTCTCCTTAATTATATTAGTCTTCATGTCTTCCTCTGTCCACCAGTGTTCCAAGAAATAGAGCCATACCCTGAGATACGGGGGCTTTGTCGGGATACCTTAAAAATTCCACATGCCCATCCATATAAAGCACATTGCACCCACCTGGGACATGGTTAAAGTATTTAATCATACTCGATATAGTATCGTGCATAACAAAAATATCACTTTGGGCTTTTGCACTTGCAGAAGGATTGTTAATGTCGGTTATGAGGAACCTTTCTATTCCTTCGCGGAGCCTATAGATGGTGTTTGAGTTACCATTGCCAAGGGGCTCTGTGCCCATTATGTTTATTACCTGACAGTCATTATCTACAAGTTCGAAACTTTTAGCAAGAAAATATTCCTCACCGGAACCTCCGTGAAGATAACCTATAGCCTTAGTAAAGAGACCTACAAATAGTGCCACAAATTGCTGAGGTCCTGTAGCATCTGGATTGTCTAATATAAAGTCGTGAGGGATGTGAGGGAGTAATGCCATTATTTCACCTATGCCAATTTGCGGGTCGTCATCATCACATTTATCAAGTAGCCAGCCAGTATAGACATAGCTTAGGTCTATAGCATCCCGTTCTTCCATCAGATTGAACTTTCCAGTCTGGGGATCGATTAGACTTTGCATAGTATTTTCAGGGTCAGAGGGGCAAAGGATTATAGCAGGGTCGGTAAGATACTCGGGATAAATTGTTCTTACCATAGGTCCTAAGGCAATCTCAGCTCGCCTATGAGAATAAGCCTCGAATTGCATTGGTGGGAATTTACCACCTTTTGCTTCATTTGCATACATTTTGTAGATAATTCCCCATTGTTTGAGATTGTTTTGACAACTGCTCCTGCGAGCTGCTTCTCGAGCACGTGCAAGTGCGGGAAGTAAGATTGCCGCAAGGATTGCTATAATGGCAATAACTACCAGAAGTTCTATTAATGTAAACCCTTTTCTTCCCATTGATATTTTCCTTATCAAGTTTATCATACTATTAGTATTTGTGAAATTAGACAAAATTAATTGAAGGATGGTTTCAAATATATTTCTCCGCTGACAAGCTTTTTAGAGATAGAGTGTTTGAAACAAATAGGTAATGAATAAAGAATTCAGGAGGAGGATATTAGATAGAAGCGGGGAGTTGTTCGGTAGTTTTTTCCTCTACAGATTCGTAATCTTGTTGATAAATTTCAGAAGTAACCACTTCTTCTGTGATGGTATTGTTTACAGGGGAGGAGGTTATTCCCTTATCTACATCGTTTATGACATTGGGTTGGTTTTGGAAATTGGGCGATTCGCTATTAGAGAAAATATCTTCTTGTGATGAATGGGGATAACTAAAATAGTCTAATATAAAGTGGGGTGTTCCGGGGTCACCTATCAGTCCTATGATGTGATTACCCAGAACTCTTACATACCTGACCTTTCCTTTTAGGATGGCACTCTTGTAAATGTCAGCGGTTCTTGTAGAACAAGGTGAAACTATTACTTTATAAGATGTGTTATCAGATTGGAAGCCTATTTGAATTATAAATTCATCGTCGAGTTGATCTTCTCGGTACCCAGTTATTTGAATATTCTGTTGAGAGTTTTGGAGAGCATTGACATCCATTGAGATATTTTTTGTTTTACTTAAAAGTAAGTTTTGAATAGTATCGAGGTCTTGTATTTTTTGCTCTTCTGTAAAATTGGAAAAAATAATTTCTCCCAGAGATTCGGGTATGTTGTTCATATCGGCTTCGTTGGATTTTCTTCCAGAGGATTCTAATAAAGCCATCTTTTCTCTAAGAAGCAAATTGTCTCTTTTAAGATATTTTACATGGTGTAATTGAATAGTCATGAAAATACCCATAATTGAAATCAATATACAACTGGCGATTATTACAAGTTCTGGACGCATCTTGAGAAGGTTGGTTAGCTTTGTTAAAAACTTTTCTGATTTGTTTTCAACAGATTTTTTCAAAATTTGTTTCTTTACCTTTGAGAAGAGTTCGTCAGGACACCTTTTAGAAGGGAAAACTTTTTGTAGAATTTTGCCTTGTATAGTTCTTTCATTTTCTCTTCTGTCCTTATATTTTTCAGTAAACTCTTTTCCCAATTTTTCTTTTATAATTTCTAATCCTTCATCATCGAGAGAAAGCCAAAATAGAGTTTCCTCATCAAGTTTGTGAATTTCCTCCTCTCTCATAGTAGAGTCTCCTCACCTACTGGTGATGCAGTGGTAGATGTAGTTTTATCGGGAATTAGCTTCTTATTTTTCCCTACTTTTTGTAAAAGCAAGATTTTCAATTTTGCCCTACCTCTCGATAGGTAGGTCATTACACTTGACAACGGTATAGAAAGTATTTCAGCTATTTCTTTGTATGAGAGGTTTTTCACATCTTTTAAGTACACACACCATCTTTGGAGAGGCGAGAGTTTCTGGAAAGCGTTATAAACATCTTCAGAGCAATTTTCGAGAAATTTTTCAAGATCAGTCTCGGTAGTATCTTTATGATTGTGTCCAGTGCTATTTGAATAATTGTTAGGGAAGAAATAGATTTTCTCAGAATATTCTTCGATAGGTTCCCAATAGAGAGATATATCTCTATTCGCTGTAAAGCACTTATTTAGAAGGATCTTATACATCCAGGCTCGAAAATTTGTTCCTTCAATAAATTTATCTTTATTTTCATATGCAGTTAATATTGCTTCTGAAAAGACATCATCAACTTTTGATTTATCAGTTAGATTATGATACAAGAAAGAATAAAACTCATCTTTGTATAGGTTTATATACTCAATGAATTTATTCTCATTCATCGCTATTTCCTAAGTTTTTGGGGGCGTATTATTCCTATATATATTCCTAATACGCCCCCATTTTCGGAAAAGTATACGCCAAAAGATTTCTATTTCTTTTCTTTACTTCTGAGTTGTGGCTGGTTTCTCTTTTACTTCGGTTACCTCAATTTCGGTATTGTTATTTTTCACTGTGCCTTTAGCCTCTACATCTTTTCCATTGAGTTTGACAACATCCGCTGATTTAGCTCCGACCACTTTCAAGGTTTTCCCAGCTAAATCGGCAATTGCTTTACCTGCGTCATCCTTGGCTTCTTTCACCTGGATAGAGGCTATGTTATTTTGAACGGATACTTTTCCGGAGACAGTTGCCTTAATATCTGCGGCAAATGCACTCATAGTAAGTGCACCTGCAATTAGTAATGTTACTGCTAATAACATTCCCTTATTCATACCTCATTCTCCTCTAATTTAGGTTTATTTTTAGTGTTTGTAAGGTTTTAGCGGGCGCCCACTAGAGTTCCTCCCTTTGGAACTCATTATATATATTCAAAAAAATGGGTATTTTTATGTCAGGCTTGAGTAAAATTTTATTCCCATTTGGAAATTCCGATATGACTGAGTTTATGTTAGTAATTAGTTAAGATAAGTAACTACTCTTCTCTTATTCTTAAAAGTGAGACAAGATTAGAGTTTATAGAATATTTAATTTAGTAATGTTTTTTATGGTTGAATAATTTTAATAAGGAGGGTTTGTATAGTATGGAGTATCATTGTCTTCTTGACTAATGATAAATGTAGAGTTTCTAAAAATGAAAGTAATTTTTACCTAACTCCTTTGAGAAAATTTAAGTAAGATCAAGCGAGTAGATAGTGTCTTATGAACTATTGAATAAGTTTTAAGTGAGGGTTAGAAAAGAGTGCCAAAAGCGACACCTGCTAAAGTGGAAAGTAAGATTACTAATAATATATATGTAAAAGTTTTTTTAAAACCTAATATGGTATAGAGAACGAGCATACTGGGTAAGGACAGAGCAGGGCCCGCTAATAATAGTGCTAACGCTGGGCCTTTCCCCATCCCCGAGCTGAGTAGACCCTGCAAGATAGGCACTTCTGTTAAAGTGGCAAAATACATAAAGGCGCCTATCATTGATGCGAGAAAATTTGCCCGAATTGAGTTTCCTCCAACTGCTTTGTAGACCCATGCATTGGGAATTATGCCTTCATGCCCAGGTCTTCCCAGTAGAGAACCTGCAATAAGAACACCCCCTAACAATAGGGGGAGGATTTGTTTTGCAAAGGTCCAAGTAGCAAAAATCCACTCTTTTGTACCTGCGTTCCCTGTTAAAGCGATAATAGAAACTGCGATTACGCCAACTGTAAAAGGTATAGTAGGTTCATTGGGAAAAAATGCGTAAGCAAGGGAGCAGATAATTATAGTGCTGATAGTCTTCCACCATTGAACGCCATAACAAAAGGAAAGAGTAAGCCCAAAAATTATTCCTGAAATGCTGGTAAGGTGCCATTTATGTTGATAGATTATGTTCCATATCCCATCATTTTCATTTGGTTTTCCCCAGTTTGAAAACATAAGTATGGCTATCATTGAAGCGAAGAATATGAAGGATTTCCAGAAAGTTCCACTCGGTGTATTGGCATTCGTCGAAGTGTATTTTTTTGTCCTTTGTTTTTCTTCTTTTGAGAATATTATCTGCATCAGGAGTCCTACTAAAATGCTAAACAGTACTGCTCCCACCGCTCTTGCTATTCCTATTTCGATACCTAAAATTCTGGCGGTTAGTATGATTGCGAGCACATTAATTGCGGGTCCCGAGTAAAGGAATGCAGTGGCGGGGCCCAATCCTGCACCCATTTTGTATATGCCTGTGAAAAGGGGAAGAACTGTGCAAGAACAGACTGCAAGAATAGTTCCTGAAATAGAAGAGACTCCGTAAGCAATTATTTTGTTTGCGTTAGGTCCAAGATATTTCAGTATTGAGCTTTGATTCACAAATACACTTATTGCTCCGGCGATGAAGAATGCAGGGACAAGACATAGGAGCACATGTTCCCGAGCGTACCATTTTAGTAGGTGTAAGGCTTCTATTACTGAGTTATCGAATCGTGGTGTTCCTACAGGAAGGAAGTAACATAGAAAGAAAATAATAATTATGTATATTAAAGTTATTATTTCTTTTTTCCAGTTCATTATAAATTTCCTTCAATTAGGTTCTTATATTTTGGCTCGGTTCAAAAAGTTTCTGATTGGGCTTTGATTATTTCCATGTATTTTCACATATTTCAAAAATAAGTAATATCGAACATATTTGGTTTATATAAAACCCAAATCTATTTTTCCAATACTCCATTAATTCTACTTGTTTTGAGATAGAGAAGTATCTGAAAATTAGATAAAAATCATCACCGGTTGTACTTATATAT
>JAOAHN010000094.1 GCA_026415215.1 Candidatus Hydrogenedentota bacterium | reverse complement strand
TAGATCTCTGGGAGAATTAAAGCCATTTGCTCAGTTTAAGACTTTTATTTTTGGTGTTGCTCGAAATTTAGCCTTGAACCATATAAGAGACGAAAATAGGAGAAAAAAATTTCTTGCGAGGTTGCTTGAGTTTTTCTCATTTAGCGATACCACTAAGAATTCTGTTAGAGATGCTTCAACAAGTGTAATACAAAGGGAACTTGAGAGCGTTGTAGGGGAAATCCTACTTGAACTATCTCCTGAACATAGAGAGGTGCTTATTCTGAGGGAGACATTAGGATTAGATTACGAGCGCATATCAAAAATTTTAGGTTGTAACCTCGGTACTGTTAAGAGTCGACTCGCCCGAGCGAGAGAACAGTTTAGGAAAAAACTACTTCAAAAAGGAGTATCGTTAAAATGACTTGGAAGCATCTATCTGATGAACAAATTTCTGCTTTTCTCGATGGTGAAATCATTACTGAAGAGGAAAGGAAACATCTTGAGCAGTGCGAGGATTGTGCCAGTAAGCTAAATTCTTATAAAGTTATTTCTAAGTCTTTAGGCGAATTAAGTTTTTTGTCACTAAGTTCCGATGCAACTAATAAAATCAAAGTTAGAATTTTGCAGGAAAAACTCTCAACAGAAAATTCGAAGCCCAGGGTCTTCTCTAAACTGAAATATGTTGTATATAGCTTAGGAAGTTTTGCTGTAATAGGACTGATTATTTCTATCATGTACTTAGTCATTTATATTAATGGAACAAATGACTATAGCGGAAATTTACCAAATTTGACAAGAGACTTTAGGGAGAAAAATACTGAAGATTCACAATTAAAATCGACACATAGCAGTGAATCTATGATAACTGATGAGGAAGAACCCACGGAATTATTTTTGATATTAGCTTCCCTAAGTGAAGAGTATGAATTAGACAAGAGAGGGGAGTTATTTGATGTAGTAGGCTTGTCTAATCTCTCTTTGCTTGATGTAGTTTTATCATTAAGTGAGGAAACTGGATTACTTGAAGAAAATTTAACTGCTAATTTTTCGAAGGAAGGAGATTCCTTATGAGAGCTATTATTTTGCGGTCTACAAAAATAGTGTTCTGCCTTTTTGTGTTTTTATCTCTATTGGTATTTGAGTCTGTATCTCAGCCCCCTACATCTGGCCCGGGTGGTAGGAGATTTGGTCAAGTTGACCATATTCAGCCTGGTGCTCCACCTCCTCCACATCAATTTTCAGGTCCCCCTGGTCCACTATCGCAAGTTGAGGTTCTTCGTCCTGATGGAGGGTTTAATGGAGAGGTTCCTGCAAGAGAGGTGTTAGAACAAATTTTTCTTGCTCGAGTCGCAAGCCAATTAAGGTTATCGGATGAGCAGACAGTCATATTTCTGAAAAAGTTCATGGAATTTCAAGAACAAAATAAGGAACTTGTTCAACAGAGGAAGAAACTTACGGATTCCTTACGAAATACTTTTAAGGAAAAGTCAGGTGCGATTAATGAAGGGGAGATTGCGAATCTTTATGATGAGTTAGTAGAAATCGATAGAAAAATCTTTAATAGGAAACGGGAGTTTGTAGAGGAAGTCAGTCAGGGATTAGAGATTGAAAAGAAAGTTAAACTTTACCTTATACTTTCTGATTTTGAAGAAGAGATGCGTAAGTTTTTGAGAAAGGCATACGAGTGGAAGCAAAGGCGTTTTAAGCCAAGTGGATCCACATCCGAGTTTAATCCACCTCCACAGGAAAAGGGCTTAGAATAATTGAGAATGGGAATGTATTTTTCATCTTTCGTCAAGTGTCAAATCGTGTTGGTAAGCAGAGTTTTCTTTGTCAGGTATAGTAAAGTTGGAGGGGATAGGGGTAGGATAATTGTTATCAAAGCAGGCTGTACAAAAATGTTTTGGATCACACCCAGTAGCCTTTAACATAGCTGGTATTGTTAAGTATGCTAAGGTGTCTACTCCTAAATATCTTCTAATTTTTTCTATAATCTCTTCTCTATTTCTGCACTCTTTTGACATAGTGTATGCTATAAGTTTCTCTCTATTAGGGGTATCGATACCATAATAGCAAGAGTTAATAATCGGGGGAGATGCTACCCTATAATGTATCTCTTTTACCTTACATCTCTTTAACATTCGAATAATCTTTCTTGCGGTAGTTCCTCTTACAATACTGTCATCAACGAGCACAATTCTTTTACCTTTTACAGTGTCTTTAGAAGGATTTAATTTTATTTTTACACCAAAGTCCCTCATTTTTGGATCTGGTTCAATGAAAGTTCTCCCAACATAGTGATTTCTGATGAATCCCATGTCAAAGGGCAGTCCTGACTCATGTGCATATCCCAACGCCGCTGGATTTGAAGAATCTGGGACTGCCATCACAAAGTCTGCATCTACGGGAGCAATTTTAGCTAACTCCCTTCCTAATTGCTTTCTTACCTGATCGACACTTTTCCCAAATATGACACTGTCAGGTCTCGCTACATAAATAAATTCAAAGATACATTGTTTAGGAACAACTTCTTTAAATGGGAAGTAACTATTGACCTCGTTTCCACATATATGCACTACTTCACCTGGTTCAACTTCTCTAACCCATTTAGCACCGACGAGGTCAAGGGCACAAGTTTCGCTCGCAAATACAATTGCTTTACCTTTTTTTCCAATCCATAATGGTCTGAAGCCGAACGGGTCTCTAACTGCTACGAGTTCTTTGTTGTTCATAGTGAGAATACTAAATGCACCTTTTACCTTCTTTAATGCATCAATAACTGCATCAACAAACTGGTGCTCTTTTGACCTTGCAATTAGGTGGATCATTACTTCAGAGTCTGAAGTGGACTGAAAGATAGCCCCTTTTTGTTCTAATTGATATTTCAAAAGTTCACCATTAACCAAATTGCCGTTATGGCACAGGGCTATAGGTCCTTGAAAATAACTCATTAAAAAAGGCTGCACATTTCTCAAATTACTCGCACCAAATGTGGAATATCTTACATGTCCAATTCCTATATATCCTTTGACTCTTGCAAGTTTGTGAGGCGGGAAAACATCGTTAACTAATCCCACTCCCCGGTGTGCACTCAGAACCTGTCCATCAGAACATACTATTCCCGCTCCTTCCTGTCCTCTATGTTGCAGTGCATATAACCCAAGATATATCCAATTTGGGGCATTTTTCTGATTGTAGATTCCAAATATACCGCATTCTTCTTTCAGTTCTCCATACATACTAATTCACTTTCTAAAACCTCAACAAAGTTGTTTTCCTGTTAGTCTTGTGTATGCCTCTAAATATTTCTCACGAGTTTTTATGACAACCTCTTCTGGGAGAGGTGGGGGAGGGGAATTTTTATCCCAATTTGTTGTCTCGAGATAGTCTCTTATGAACTGCTTGTCAAAACTCGGTGGATTTTTCCCAGGTTCATATTGGTCAACTGGCCAAAATCTCGATGAATCAGGTGTTAGGATTTCGTCTGCAAGCACTAATTCCCCATCTATTAATCCAAATTCAAACTTCGTATCGCAGAGTATTATTCCTTTTGATAAAGCATAATCATGGGCCTCTCTGTAAATTTTTATTGCTATTTCGCTTGCTTTTTTGTTAAGTTCCTCACCAATAATTTTGCCCGCCTCATCTGGGGAAATGTTTTCGTCATGACCAGTTTCTGCTTTTGTAGCAGGAGTATAGATAGGTTCAGGAAGTTTGCTTGCCTCTAATAAGCCCTTAGGCAATTGTATCCCACATACTGTCCCCTTTTGTTTGTATTCTTTCCAGCCACTTCCTGCAAGATAACCCCTCACTACAAACTCTATAGGTAACATTTTGCACTTCTTCACATACATAGAACGGTCTTTAAACATCTCTGAATTCTCTCTAAATTCAGAGGGAAAGTCTTCTATATTTGCTGAGATCAAATGATTTGGTACTATACCTTTGAACATTTCAAACCAGAACAAAGATAGTTGTGTTAATATTTTGCCCTTGTCAGGGATTCCCACGGGATTGACCCAGTCAAATGCCGAGATCCTATCAGTTGCAACCAGAATAAGGGCATCCCCAACATCGTATATATCCCTTACTTTTCCTCTTTTTGTGGGGTTTCTACCGTTTAAGTTGGTTTCCATTAGAGGGACTTTCATCATAGTAATCTCCTTCTAATTTTAGTTAGTCTTCTTATAAAAAGTATTCAGCAGATATGGTTTATTAATTTCTAACAGTTCATTAAGTAATTTTCTGCACCCACTCGCATCAGGGGTTAGAGGATGAATGAGTAGTGCTTGGAAAGCGAGTTCTTTGTCACCCTTTACCGCAGAGTGAGCAGTAAGAGTTTCGTAGGACTTTATTAATTGCATGAGACCTCTTATTGCTGGCTCAGGGGGCTGTTGAGGTATGGTATGGGCTCCATCGCTATCTATTATTGCAGGAACCTCTACTGATACATCATCGTCAAAAGTCGGTATCGCTCCATTATTTCTACAGCATACTATCTGTTTTGATTTTTTGTTTTTCTCTATTGCCTCCATTAACATTAGAGCCGCAGTGGAATAATGAGCACCACCTCTTTTACTTAGCTCAGGGGGTTTTTCTTTTAATAGAGGGTCTCTATATTTTTCGAATAGTACTTTCTCTATTTCTAAAACCTCTTCCCCTCGTGTTTTACTTTTTGCTTTCAGTTTCTCAAGGACAGTAGGTGTAGAATAGTAGTATTGCAAGTAGTAATTACAAAACATCTTTAGGGATTTCATCGCTTCCAGCATGTTATTTCTCGTAGGTTCATCATCCCATTCTTCTTCCGCATACTCCCAAAATCTCTCTAATGCTTTTTCAGTAATATCCTCTCCGTTCTTTTTAATCCTTCGCACCCAAGAAAGGTGATTTAGTCCGATGTAATCAAGTTCTATCTCTTCAGGCTCCCCACCAAAGAATCTAATAACTTGCATTATCATCCCTATAGGGACATTGCAAAGCCCTATCGTTTTAACCTTGCTGTACTTGATCACAGCTTCCGTCACTATTCCCACAGGGTTAGTGAAGTTTATAAGGAAAGCATCGGGACAAAGAACCTCCATTTTTTTAGCTATTTCTAAAATCACTGGAATAGTTCTGAGAGCGCATGCAAACCCGCCTACTCCTGTGGTTTCCTGTCCAATTATATTATATTTTAGCCCTAATTTTTCATCGTTGATTCGGGCTTGCATTTGCCCAACTCTTATCTGTGTTAGTACATACTTAGCATCTTTGATTGTCTCATCAATACTAACCGACTTAAAGATCCCACATTTGACCCCATACCTCTCTGCTAATCTCTTGGAAAATTCATAGTTTGTAGATAAACGATCTTCATTGGTGTCCATTAACCAAATTTCACTGAATGGAAGAACTCCTTTCTTTGCAAAAATCCCATCTATTAGTTCAGGTGTATAGGAACTACCCCCTCCTATTACTGCGAACTTCATTAAAGTAATTTCCTCATTAGAATAGTTGTTTTTCTAATTGAATTAGTGAAAGAATATCAGTAAATCATGATTTTTAATTTTAGCAAAATATATTAATAATTTAAAATTATGTTGTTGAACTTCCGAGAGAGACAATCTATAGTATGGTTTTATTTGAATATCTAAAATGGGAATTTTCAGACATATTAAGTATAGTATTATTGTTTTTCTTGTTTATTTGGGGGATATACTCTATTTATTTGAAGAGTTCCCGAGGATATAGTTATCCTCGGTGGATGGATGTATTTTCCCTCCTACTAATGTTTTTGATCTTGGGAATAGAACTAATCCAGTTAAAAGAATGGTTGAAAAATTATCCTTTATACTATATATTTTCATTTTTGGGATTACTTATAACTGTGACTGCTTTATATTCTCCTAACCTTGTTTCTGTGATTACTTCGATTGCCCTCTCCTTGACTAATCCAGGTGAAGAAAGTGCTCCTGATATTCCAAGGTTTGGTCCAGCGGAGATATTAGAAAAAAAGAGAGATTACGAAGGGGCTTTGATGGAGTATATGGTGTTGGCAAGAATTTACCCTTATCACTCCGCTGTATATATTAGGATTGCAAATGTTCTGGAAAAATTAGGCAGATTAGAAGAAGGCATGGATTGGTTAAGAAGGTCGTGGAAGTATCTTAATAAAGATAGTGAACTGTATTCAATAGTAGCAAGATACTGCGACCTTGCCGAAAAATTAGATATGAAACAAGATGCAATTAAGTTTATAGACATGTTTTTGGATAAGTATCCAGACTCTAAATTTACCGAAAACCTCACGAAAAGGAAAGAATTACTCATTGGTGGGAAAAAAGCTTCCAAATCCATTAGCTTGGTTTCTCTTGAAGCAGAGCCATTAAGTGGAGAAGATAGTGCAATAAATGAACTCTCAAGTAAGGTTACACTCCCTTTAGAAAGTAGGGAGCCTTCGCAGGCTTTCGGTGTATTCCACACTGATAGAAATAGTTCAGATGACAAAGGTTTTTTGTCTATTAACGAGAGCGTTCCTGAAATAAGAAAAAACGGTGGAGATGAACAAAAAGGAAAAAACTGGAAAAGAAATACCCATATTGAACCTTTATAGACAGGAATTAATATATGCCTAAAAGCTCTTCATTCTTGGTCCGGTTGCCTTGTAGCTATTGTAATACTCGTAAAGCCATTTTTCTTTAAGATGTCTAAAATTGCAACTGCAGTTTTGAATGGCACATTCCCATCTGACTCTAAGACTACTTTAGGAGAGGAAGATTGATTTTTTAGTTCGGAAAGCATTTTTTCGAGTTCATTTAGAGAAGTTTGTGAAGGAGCTTCAGATTCTTTATAAGAAACAAAAATTTTTTCTTTCGAGTCTACAATAATGCGAAGAGGTGACTGAATATGCTTATCCTCACTTGACTTTGCTTCGGGTAGGTTAAGAGTGATGCCAAGTTTAGGGTTAAATGTTGTAGTCAATAGTAGAAATATCAGAAGGAGGAACATAACATCTATTAGAGAGGTGATATTGATAAATGGTAACTCTCTTTTTGGGGGACTTCCAAATGGTGCAGATTTCATAGCAAATCCGAATCCCTCTAAAAAGTTGTATTTGAAATATACCAAATTGTAAGAATTTAGAAAAATAAATGGCAAAATTTAGGGTTTGTAGGGTAAACTTATTTTAAGGAAGGAATGATGCTGAGGTGGAGGTTTTGGTGTAGGATAGTAGTATGAGAAGTATAAGAGTATGTGTTGCGGATGATAATAGGGATGAGGTAGCTATTTTATGTGAGAGCTTAGTCTTACATAATTATCAAGCTATTCCGGCATATACAGGAGAAGAGGCTTTAAGGCTATGCAAAAATGGGGAGGTAGATTTATTGCTTCTTGATATTGGACTACCGGACATTGATGGGATTGAAGTGTTCAAAAGATTGAAATCTGACCCTACGACCGAGGATATTCCAGTTATCTTTGTGACAGCAAGAGGCTCTGCTGAAGATGTTGCCAGAGGTCATGAACTCGGCGCTGTAGATTATATAACTAAGCCTTATAACCTACCTATGGTGCTGGTTGCAGTGGAAATGGCACTACGAACACTTCATACTTCTTACTATACAGATGTGCCTTTCGAGTTTTGGGATGATCCTGCTTATACCGACCCTATGACAGGTCTGCGTAATTATAGATTTTTGATGGAAAGATTAGAAGAAGAAATTCATAGGTCGAAACGGCATAATTTCCCTATTAGTTGTGTAGTATTAGACTTTATAGAAGAGAAAGATCCTCTTGTATTAGATAACGACCTCGAAAGTGAAACCTTTCTTATTCAAGTAGCCTTAACATTAAGAAACAATTCGAGATATAGCGATGTTTTAGCTCGATATGAGGGAACGAGATTTGCCATTCTACTTCTAAACCACGAGTTAGACCATGCGGGGAAGTATGTAAGAAAATTATCTAAGGAAATTGAAAAAACATTCTGTGAAGAGAAACTCTCTCTGGGCTTTTTTTCAAAATTCGGTATGATTAGTGGTAGAGGCACGGTAGTATCTGAAAGTGAAGAATTTCTTGGTAAAGCAATGAGGAATTTGTTAAAGGCTATGACTCGTCCGGGTGTGATTGCGGTGGGCAGAGATTTGAATACCGATTCTGAGTTAGTAATAGAGGCGTAGTAGTAAGCTGTACCAATATTTTCGCTTTTTGTTAAATGTCTTACATTTGAAAGTACAATTATCTATTCTTTATTCTAATATCCAAATTAGTGGCAGGTTATCTCTTGACTTTCCTATTCTAAAAATCGGAGAGAAGCTGATGATGCATTTTTTCAATAAAAATAGGCAATATATTACTATTTTATTATTACTTTTAATAATTTTTACTCCTGAGTTATATGCAAAAACACCGCGAATATTGTTGGTGGGTGATAGTTGGGCGTGGTTTCTTTACCTTGGTAGAGGATTAAGAGATGCTCTTGAAGATTGTGGGTTAGGGGAATTTGAGGAAGTAGGTATATTTACGACCGTTCCCGGAAGTGAGGCTCGAGATTGGGTAAATCCTAAGTGGTTAGAATTAGTAAAGAGGGAGCTCGATAATCATCCAACCGTAGACATAGTCCACTTAAGTGTTGGAGGTAACGATTTTCTTCGACACTGGCGTATAGATATGTCCTCAGTAGAAAAACAGAGACTTTTTCAGCAAGTAGTAGATGACACAGAGAAGATTATTCGAGCAATATTAGATATGAAACCGAGTCTGAGACTTGCCTTAATTGAGTATGATTACATTAACAAACACAAGGGAAAAGCCAGTTGTCAAGAGCTTAACCTCGCAGGAAGTGAGCTATCTAAACTTAGGATGGAGATGTGTAAGAAAATTGATAGATGTAGATATGTTCAAACATATGGATTGATGCAATATTACTTCGGATGCCCACCTGATTTGCCCCCCCACTCAGTACCACTCCCTGGTCAATATCCTGATTTTCAGCCTTTTCCAGGTGGCAATGCGAATTACTGTAATTCTCACGAAGCCATGATGGATGATGTGCATCTTAGTGATCGAGGTTATTATTATTTAGCATTGTTCTGTGTTCAAACCGTTTATAGGGATTGGCTTCTAAATCCCCTCCGAGTTGAAGTGATGAAGTGACTAAAAAGGTCCGGGTGCGTAGCCGTCTTCTGTCCCTTCATCTGGGTGATAACTTCCTGCTGGAAAGTTAAAAAATTGAATACTTCTGAGAAGTTCATTTAGTTGAATTTTCCAATCTTGAGGCTGATAATCTGCTTTATGAGGTGAACAATTTCTATCTCCGGAAGAAGGTGCGTAACCATCTTCAGTTCCTTGAGCACAGTGATACTCTCTGGAGTTAAACAGTTGAATCACCCTTATAAGTTCACTTAGCTCTATAGCCCAGTTTTTAGAGGTATCAGCGCTGTGGTAATTCGTAATTTTCTTTACTGTAATTTTCCCTCCTTCTACCGAAATTTTTTGGGGCAGAGCCTGAACATCGGCACCATCTGCAATAATTCCTGAGAGTTGGATGTTAGCTCCCTCTGGTAAATTCTCTGAAATCAATATTATTACTTCACATATTACTCCATTTGGTATCGGTTCTCCCCCTCCGTACACAACTAACCCCATTTGACTTCCTGTTTTAGAAGAAATCACTTTTTTGCCGTTTTGTAGATTTGAAGGATGGGCCACTTCTACTATTGAAATATTCTTATTGTTAAGTTGCCATTTTATTATTAGAGTAGAAATCTCCGGGGTAGAATTGGTAAAGCTTATTGGTATCCTTACTACGGAGGGACTTGGAACTTCCGCATTGCGAATAAGTATGGAAGCTTCACTGTGTCCAGATGTCGGAACAATCAGGGCAGAGAGTATAGTAATTAAACAAAGGATAATCATTTTTTTATATTCTTCTCTCATACCATTTCCCTTCGTAATCGATTATTAGGTAAGATAATAATACTTTTTATACCAAAATTGAAAGTGTAGACATTGCTCATATTAAATATGATAACAGTGCATATAATATGAGGGAAAGGTTGGATACTATACTTCAAAGGAGATTTAATCTAACGAGGACTCAAGTTCAGTCGCTTATCAGAGAAGGAAAAGTTTTTGATAAAAATGGAGTGTGTTTAGATAAGCCTGGGATGAAAGTCCCGCCCAATATAGAA
Organism: Candidatus Hydrogenedentota bacterium; assembly: GCA_026415215.1. Taxonomy (GTDB): domain Bacteria; phylum Hydrogenedentota; class Hydrogenedentia; order Hydrogenedentales; family Hydrogenedentaceae; genus Hydrogenedens. The sequence continues at coordinate 4,611 of JAOAHN010000094.1, read as the reverse complement.
TTGAAAGTTATCCAAGATATGAAGTATGTTAGTAGGGGAGGGTTCAAATTGGAGCATGCGGTCAAATACTTCAACATAGATGTTAGAGACAAAATAGCAATTGATATAGGAGCATCCACAGGTGGATTCACTGATTGCCTTCTTAAACATGGGGTTTCAAAGGTATATGCGGTAGATGTAGGTTATGGCCAATTAGCTTGGCAGCTCAGAGTTAATCCTCGTGTCGTAGTTATGGAAAGATGTAATATTAGACATCTTGATCCTGAAGTATTATCCGAAAAACCCAATTTTTTTACAGTAGATTGTTCCTTTATCTCTTTGAAACTGATATTACCTAAAGTAATATCATTAGTTTGTAAACCAGCTGAGGGAATAATTCTGATCAAACCTCAGTTCGAAGTGGGGAAGGAACATGTGGGAAAAGGCGGTGTTGTAAGAAATACTGAAATAATAAATAGAACTGTTCAAGAAATTCTTGATTTAGCAGAAAATCTCGGTTTCAAGGTTCATGGTGTTGTTCCTTCTCCGATAAGAGGACCTGCAGGAAATCAGGAGTATCTCGCCTATTTGACATTGAACTAACAACCTCAGGAGAGGCAATGCTCGAGAGCCTTTATATAAAAAACTTCGCATTGATAGATGAGATAGAGGTAAACTTCGATAGGGGTGTTAATGTATTGACTGGGGAGACGGGTGCTGGGAAATCTATAATTGTAGAAGCGTTGCAAATGGCTTTAGGAGAAAGAGCTTCTGCTGAAGTAGTTAGACAGGGTTGTGAGTCTGCACGAGTAGATGCAGTGTTTACTCTTGAACAAGCCTCTGATGAGCTTAGAGATTTGCTTGATTCTCAGGGTATAGAGTTAGAGGAAGACAAGCTAATTTTATCCCGCCTTATTAATAATGATGGAAAAAGTAGAGCTTGGGTTTCAGGAAAACCTGTTTCAATAGGAGTTCTCCAATTGATAGGAAATGAATTAGTAGATTTTCACGGGCAATATGAACACCAGTCATTGCTCAACACTCAATACCAATTAGAGGTTTTAGATAGATACATTGGTGCAGTAGAAATCCGCATGAGTATTAAGGAGAAAGTAAAGAGATTAAGAAGAATGGAAGAGGAAATTTCTTCGCTTGAAGAGTCGCGATTACGACAGACGAGAGAAATTGACCTGTTAAACTACGAACTAAATGAAATCCAACAAGTTTCGCCTAAACCAGGGGAGGATGAAAATCTTCGTAGTCAAATAGAATATTTTACAAATTTAGAGATTATTAAGAAGAACTCTCAAGAATCTTATGATATTCTTATTGGTTCAGAAATAAGTGTCCTATCTCTTCTGAACAGAGTAAAAAACTTACTGAATGAAATTAAGTCCCAGGAAAAAACATTAGAGACTTATTGTTTGAGATTAGGGGATATAATTTGTGAGCTCGAAGAATTAGCTCGGGAATGTAGAAGATGTGGAGAACTCGTAGAAATTTCGGAAGATGAATTAGAAAAGCTTCATCAAAGACTTGCCCAGATAAATAGATTGAAGAGGAAATATGGCTCTTCGATAGAAGAAATTATGAACTACGCTTCCAAGATAAAAGAAAAGATTAGTATCTTTGAAGATATTGACGGAAAATTAACTAAGTCAAAACAAGAGAGAGATAAGCTTCTATCGGAAGTAGATAAAGAGGCAAATGTTCTGTCCAAGCTAAGAAAAGAAAGGTCTGTTTCATTAGAGAATGCTATCCTGAAGTTGCTGAAGGATCTTGGGATGGAGAATTGTAGGTTCAGAATACACATTACACCAGTGGAACTTTCCTACTATGGGATCGACCACATCCAATTTTTATTTTCCTCAAATCTTGGAGAAGACGAAAAACCATTAAATTATGTTGCTTCAGGTGGGGAGATTTCTCGGGTTATGCTCGCTATAAAAACGGCCCTTGCAGATATGGATAGGATTCCTACTTTGGTGTTTGATGAAATTGACTCAGGTATTGGGGGAGCTATGGCTCGCAGAGTAGGGGAAAAGTTAAAAGAATTAGGAAAGTTCCGTCAAATAATTCTGATAACACACATGCCTCAAATCGTGGCTCTTTCTGACTCTCACTACCTTGTAACCAAGGCTATTAAGAATAATAGAACAATTGTTCAAGTAAAGCGCCTTTCTGAAGAGGAAAGAACAGCAGAGATAGCACGTATGCTCAGTGGAGCTGTTTCTGAAATTAGTATATCGCACGCAAAGGAAATGTTGAAAGAGGCAGAAAAATTGAAGTAGTGAAGATAGGGGAAGGAATGGAATATGGATAGACCAAAGATCAAGATAGGTGTGATGGGTTCTGCAGGAGGAGAAATATCTCCGGATGTTGCAGAGAAATGTCGTGCCCTCGGTGAAGCAATTGCTGAACATGGATGCGTGATACTTACAGGAGGGTGTCCTGGATTGCCCCACGAGGCGGTGAAGGGCTGTAAACAAAAAGGAGGATTAACAGTAGGAGTCTCCCCGGCCTTGAGTGAGCATGAACATGTAAATGTTTACGGAAGTCCTCTCGACCATATTGACATAATGATATATACTGGTTCTGGGTTAATGGGTAGAGAAGTCATAGGCGTGCGTAGTTGTGACATTATTATTATTGTGGGGGGACGCTCTGGAACTTTGGGAGAGTTTGCGATTGCATATGACGAAGGGAGAACTATAGGAGTACTCATTGGAACTGGAGGAATAGCTGACCATATTGATGATATTCTACCAATAATAGAGAAAAAGACCGGCTCGAACATAATATTCGATACTGATCCTAAACGATTGATTGCCAGATGTATTGAGTGGTATAAAACGCATCCACCCGTGATTAGAAATAGGGAGGCAGGCGAATGATAATAACTGCTTATGGAGCTGCAGAAGAAGTTACAGGAAGTAAGCATCTCGTAGAAATAAATGGGACAAAAATTATTCTCGACGGTGGACTTTTCCAAGGTAGGAGAATAGAAGCAGACCAAAAAAATAGGCAAAATTTATTCGATGTTACAAAGGCCGAATGTATAGTTTTGACCCATGCTCATATTGACCACAGTGGTTTGCTTCCCCTTATGGGGAGAAGAGGTTTTAGAGGACCAATCTATGCTACTCCCGCAACTCGCGACCTCTGTTCGGTGATGCTTAAGGATAGTGCCCATATTCAGGAAAAAGATGCACAGTGGCTATCTAAAAAACAAATGACATTTGTTCCTCCATTATACACTGTGGAAGATGTACATCCAATTATGAAGAAATTCATCTCTGTCCCTTATGAAATGAGAATTCCTATAGCAAGTAATGTGTATCTTACATTTCATGATGCAGGGCATGTGTTGGGCTCTGCAATGGTAGAACTCGAGTATCGCGAAAATGGTAAGTGGAAAAGACTAATTTTTTCGGGGGATATTGGAAGAAAAAACATGCCTATACTTGCTGACCCCTGGGAACCCAAGCAGTGTGATGTTTTGATCATGGAAGCTACATATGGAGATAGAGACCATGGCGACATTGAAGAGATGGATAGTAAATTAGAGGAGATAGTTAAAGAAGCTTATAAAGAGGGGGGCAAAATTATTGTTCCAAGTTTTGCCCTTGAAAGGACTCAGGAGTTTGTATATGCCCTTCATAGACTTGAGACACAACAGAGAATCCCACAATTACCTGTATTTGTAGATAGTCCACTTGCAGTTGATATTACAGAAATTTTCCGCCTGCATATGGAGTCTTTTGATGAAGCTTTCCAAAACCAGCTTAAAGAAGAGGGGAATCCTTTTGACTTGAAATACATAAGATATATAAGATCCCAGGAAGAATCGATGCAGTTAAACAATTTGGAGGGTCCTGCTATAATCATTTCTGCCTCTGGTATGTGTGAGTATGGAAGGATCTTGCATCATCTTAGAAATCACATTTCTGATCCTAAGAATACAGTGTTAATAATCGGCTTTCAAGCAGAACATACTTTAGGCAGAAAAATAGTAGAAAAAGAAACTCGGCTTAAAATACTCGGAACGGTAGTAGAAAGAAAAGCAAAAGTTAGGATTATGAACGAGTTCAGTGCACACGCAGGACGCACAGAACTAATAAATTTTGGCGCTCGCTATGCAGGAACAGGCACTAAAATTTTTCTTGTCCATGGGGAACCAAATCCCATGAACGCCCTTAAAGAGGCACTGGTCGAAAAAGGAGTTAATGATGTAGAGATTCTCAAATTTGCTCAACCAGTTAAAGTTTAATTTGGTTAAGTTTATAACCTATTACTCTATATCAGCATTAGTGCTTGCTGCTATGTGTTGGTTTTTATTAATTATTCGAGCCAATTCATATCCAGGGCTGAACCACGCAGTATCCTTTCCCAACAAATTTTCTACTTCTTTGATTAAGGTCGGCGAGGGGGTTACCTTATAGTCGGGATGGGCTTGGACAACGAATTCTCTCTCACAATTGTTGTCTACATAGTGAAAATACACTCCACATTTACCTAAGTTCTTTACAATTAAGTTTAACAAATTTTCTATTGTTTCTACTGAAGTGGTAGAGTCTATTTTTATATGAAGTGCTTTCGAAAATTTGATTAGTTGATTAGGGTTTATTATCT
>JAOAHN010000081.1 GCA_026415215.1 Candidatus Hydrogenedentota bacterium | reverse complement strand
CCATTATATTACTACTGGCAATTCATATCCTTCTTAGTTTGTCAATAGCCTCATTAAGAAATGGAGTCCATAGTGTTGCAGAGCCCTATATTCGCACAGAATATGAATACATAGGTGACATAGGCATCACTTCTAACATATATCAGCTTCTGAACAACTACCATGAATTACAATCCAAACTCTCACTACATGCAAAGTTAGCACCTCCTGGCCCATTAATAATACTATGGGCTCTTTCCTATATTTTAGGAAGAACTCCTCTTACCCTCGCAATCGCCACAATTATACTCGGTAGCACAGCACTAATTTCTTTATACTTATGGGCTAAAGAAATATCCCAAAAGTTCTCCGTAAATCCAGTCCAAATATCGATTCTATATGCGGTAATGCCAGGGATCATTCTATTTACCTCAACATCATCAGAGATATTATACATGCCATTCTTATTTATTACTCTCTTCTTTTTTGAAAGAGCACTGAATAATAAATCTCTCATACTAATTTCTTTAGGGGGATTTTCATTTGCTATTTTATCTTTTCTAAAATTTACTCTCCTCTCCACGGCAATATACTTTTTTCTTAGTGGTATCTTTTCTATATTTTCAAGAAAACAAAAATTTTCCTCGCTCATCCTATATGGAGTTATCATGTCTGCATCTTTCATAGGGTTCTACATAGCATTATACTTTCTTACTGGCTACCAACCAGTAAAGGTTTTTCTCCAAGCACACACTCTCTTTCTTCAAGACATAGAAGCCATTAAGAAACTCTCTCCACGATATTCAATTGGATGGTTCAAAATCTTCAACACATGGTCATGGTTGTATTTCTCAGGCATACCAATTGCAATGGGGTTCTTTATTACCCTTGCAAATACCGAATCTTATAAAAAGAGCAGTTTCTGGGAGATTTTCTTAACTTTTCTTATATTAAATCTTGCTTACATAGCACCGGGCGAGGGAGAACGCTCAGCCTTATACATTTATCCCTTCATTCTATTAATCTCTACACAAGCCTGGAATAAAGAGTTCTCAGCATCTCCCTCCATTTTAACTAATATTGTGACATTTCAAATCTTTCAAAGCGTCCTTACGGAGAGCCTGTTCTACACCTATTGGTAAGAACTTACAGCGAAAGATTCATCTGCCATTTCCACATATATAAAAATTTGGTCGTCATTTCCATTTGTGTCCGTGCAATAAATTTTATGCTTTCCTGGTAGTAATTGCCATCGAACTTTTTGAGAAATCCCTCCTTTTCCTATATACTCATCATCCACATACCAGAAAACATCTTCCTTATCATCAACAGAACTTTTCAACTCCAAATTGTTATTTTGAGGCAAACTACTCAGCAAAAATCTACTTCCATTAGAGGGAAAGATAATTCTGAATTTTTCGACCACCTTCACTTCGTCATTAGCAACCCCGACTTTTGACAAATCCCATCCATCACTCCTACTTGGAAATTTTCTCTTTATTTCATTCGCATTGAAATCTAAATAATGCACATCACACCGGCGAGCAACCGGCGTCTTTTTAGATATGTATATTCTTTTCACCGATTCACACCAAGGGTTCACAGGCAATCCTGAGATCCCACAAACTTCTACCATCTTCAGAAAATCATTTGGAAACTCGGGAAACTCTGGTCCTTTTTTCTTGGGTAACTTTTTAAATATTTCACTTGCCACTGGGTAACTTAATAATGCCCCTACTAACTTAGGAGAAGCTTTCCTATTAGTGTTCCCAAACCATACTCCCACCAAATAGTGCCTATTAAACATGAAAATCCAAGCATCCTTCCTATTGGATGATGTCCCAGTTTTCCAACATACCCTTACCGATTCTCCATTAACACGCGAAATTCCACTCCCCACCTCATCTTCTAACCCACTCTCCATTATTTGATAAATAATATCAACTGTTGCCTTATCAAACACATCCCATTCCTCAATATCTTCCTCCGGAAACATACTAATTTTCTTAGCTTTACCTTCCCTTGCCAAACACAGATACCCATTCATCATGTCCCACATACTAACTTCACATCCGCCTAAAATTATCCCAAGATTATCACCATCTCCAGTACCCTCTACATCTACCCCAGCCTTTCTCAAAGAACTTAAAAAATTGCTCACTCCTACTCTTCTCAAGACATTTACTGCAGGAATATTGAGCGAGTATCTTATTGCAGTTCTAACATCTACCATACCGTGATAAAGCTCATCAAAATTCTTTGGGGAATATGTTCCTACATCATATTCAGAATCAAATAAAATTTCCGAGGGATACAAAAGTCCTTTTTCCATTGCATAACAATAAAGAAATGGCTTAAGCGCAGAACCTGGTGAGTTTTTAACATGACAATAATCAATATACGAAACAGGTTCCTTATCTCTACTCATTCCACCTCCAACATAAGCCATCAGCTTACCCGTTTCAACATCTACTACCATTATGCACCCATTGTCTATTTCCCCCTCTAACTGGGACAATCTTTTCCTTAAAATTTCTTCCGCGAAAATTTGAACATCGTAATTAAGTGTGGTTTTCACAATCATTTCATTTTTTCTTTCCCTAAAAATTCTATTAGCGAGATGAAATGCGTTTTGGGGAAAAGTATTTCTTTTCAAAGAATATTTATTCAGCCTTTCAAGTAGAGAAACATACTCACTTTCACTTATAAAATTGCAAATTTTCATCCTATAGGCAACATAGCTTGCTCTATCTATAGCCTTCTTTAAATTTTTATCAGGTCTGTAAGTCTCTGGAAGTTTGGGTATACCCGCAAGAATTGCTGAATCTTCTGGGTTTAGAAATTTAGCCTCTTTTCCAAAATACCTCCAAGAAGCACTTTCTATACCCACCAAGTTAGAACCGTAAGAAACAGTGTTGAGGTATGTTTGTAGTATTTCCTCTTTTGACGCACTCATCTCAAGTCTTATTGCCTGAACCATCTGAAAGAGTTTAAATACATACCTATTTTCCAAGAGAAGATTTTCAAAGGCCTTACCTCCCCTGAAGTAATTCTTTATAACCTGCATAGTTATGGTAGACGCACCAGATATAACCTTGCCCCTGCTCAGGTTCTGGAAAATCGCTCTACATAATGAGAAGAAGTCTACTCCTCTGTGTTTCCAAAATCTTTTATCCTCCACTGCAATTGTAGCGTAGATAACATAAGGCGAGACTTCTTTAACACAAACAGGGATACACCACTGTTGACGAGTATTTAGACCGACCCAAAGTCTTCTTCCATCCTCTGCAAGAAGACATTTAGAATTTTCAACCTTCAAATAAACCCTTGCATCTGTCGGCCCTATCATCCAAAGCCAAGCTAAAAGTGTTCCCGAAAATCCCATTAGCAGAACAATGCTTAGGTAAAAAAGAATCACGATTTTTCTTATGTATTTCCACATCCTTAATTTATGATAACTCTCTCTCTTTCCATTTGGGACTGAACTAACGGGTTATACAAGTCCTCAGCAAAAAATCCTGGGAGTTCGAACTCCCCTTTGGTAACTGCCCTAACAGCACAAATATACCCAACTTTTTTGCTACTCTTTAGAAGTGGGCATGCTATGATGAGACTATCATCCCTTATTTCTACATGTTCAGGCTTTATTAACTCTAACTCCTTTAGTTCTCCCTTGCTAACCTCTAAATTAGTAATAAATCTTTCATCATAGAACCTCGGATTCTCAAGTTCTGTTCCAGCAGGTAAAAGTTGTGTCAATACGAATCCTTCTAATTCATCCTTAGGAAGAATAGTGTATATAAAGTAATACACTTCACCTTGCTTCAATTCATTATTTAGCACTATCTGTCCATCCTTGTCACAAATATACCTCTTTACCTCAACATTATTGTTATAGATTCGATTCATATCACTTTCATCTTTAACCAATCCACTGAACAGTGTAGTCAGGAAAATTGGCGATTCACCTCTATTAATTATTTCTAAATCTACTCTCCCTTTGATCTCCTTTCTTAAATGAGAAAATCCGGAGATACTAAGTTTTTCTCCATTTATCACCACCTCACCATTAACACTACCCCCTCCTCCACCAAACCGTTTCATGCTCTCTTCTAAAGCAAGCAAAGCAAACGACAGATTGTAAGTCGTCAAATAACGAACTGAACCTAACTCATCAAGCAGTTGCATCTGAAGAGCCAAAATTTCACTATCATCTTCCTCATAAGTCAAGGATTCCAAAAGTTTCAACGCATTTGACATTATTTCTGTTTTATAAAAACTCCATCTATTTCTCGCAAGAGTTTCATCTTCTTCCTTTGTCGCTTCCCTAAAACTTGATAAACTCCCTTCACCTTTCTTAAAAGTCTCCTTATCTCCCTTGCAGTTTTTCAATACATACTCTAAGAGGACTTTAAGCTCCCAAGATATAATTTTTGTTTCAAGTAGAAAACTGCTTAGACTCTCACAAGCTACTGGATCACCATCTAAAGCTAATACCATGTTCGCATAAGCTCTTACTTCTTCCTGCCCTCTATCTTTATTATCACCCACTAATGCTAAATCTCTTATATAATCCATCAAACCTGCGTAAGGCTTTTCAGGAATAGGCATATCACTAAATCTTTTCATAGAAGCGAGCAGAAACCCTGTGTGTAGAGAAACTCTAATATCAGGCTCCATAGAATACTGCCAATATCCTATACCCCCGTTATCTACCTGACAGGCGAAAATAGCGTTCAAGAGTGAGATGAACATATTGTTCAAGTCCTCCAAAGATGCGTCCTTAAAAAATTCAGACAAGAAATATCTCCTTAAGATATACAACCCGTATAACTTAGATACTTTCTGCTCGGCACAACTATACGGATACCCTCTCAACCACTCAAATACAGGAACGACTCTTAAGTAAGGAGTTCCGCCTACCCATATATCTGAAGTCATTAAGTTATCTTCAACAAAGTTTAAATTGTCTAATCTTAACTGCTCCCCAGACTTAACAACATAACTTTTTAGCTCTCTCTTATACCTCGAACTAAGAAACACGGGAATATTCGTATCCTCTGAATAAACATCAATTTCATTACCACCCTCATTCTTAATCTTGAATTTCCACGACAAATCTATAGATTTAGTAGTTCCTTCGGTCTCTATCTTCAGCTCAGGAGAAGACTCAAAGGTATTTGGAAGTACTCCCCATTCAACTATGTTTCTACTCAACTTGCCTCCATTTATACTTACTTCAGCACCTACAACTAACGGTTCTGGGGAAGTATTCAACCCACGGGCAAAAATTATTGCAGTATCTCCCGGTCTCAAAAATCTTGGGAGCTGAGCTTGTATAACACAAGGTCTTTTAACAGATAAACTTCTCTCCAAACTACCTAATTTCCCTTTTCCTGTACCAACGACTACAACTCTTGCCATGCCGTTGAACTCCGGCAAATCGAATTTCAATCGAGCTTTACCATCTAATGTATTGGTTCTAATAACCCCAGACCATAAAGCAAATGGTTTTATCCAACTCTCAGTTATATTTGGCTTACCTGCAGACAACTGTTTTGCTATCATGTCCCCGGGCGGAGATTCGGGACTATACTCGTATGCAACATTTTCATAATAGTGTGCTCGTCTAATAGAGTTATATCTGCTTCTCCCAAACCAATCGTAAGGGTTAGGGGTAAGATAACCTAATATTGAATGGATTCCTTCGTCAACAATCGCTACTGTGATTTCAGATTCTACCGGTTCCCCCTTTTCTCCCTTCGTAACTACCTCGAACTCTAACTTACTCTTAGGACGAACAGATTCAGGTAATTCAATAATCTCTACATTAAGTTTTCTTGAATTATCATTAACAGCTATATTTTTGAAGGCAAAAGATGAATATGGACTTATCTCAGATTTTGCTTCTAATCTTAAAGGAATCGCACTAACTCCAACCCATATATTAGGGTAATATTCAGGTTTTATCTCAAGCTTAAATTCTCCTTTACCTTCTACTAACTCTATTACTTTACAATCCCATAGTTTTTCTCCCTGCACAACCACAAATGCTTTGCCTTCGAACGGAGCCTGAATCGTCACGGGAACTTCCTCTCCTATCTCCCACTTTTTATCTTCCATCCAAATTTTAACCAGTTCGGGAGGACCTTCGCTTACATTCACAATCCTATCTCCCATGGAATAAAAATTCATCTCTGAAAACATACTACCCGCTACTCTTTTCACCCTGACACGATAACTTTTATAACTCTCTGGTATTTCAAATTCTACTTCAGCCTTACCATCTACCGTTTTAACAACCTTCTTCTCTACAGGCACAAACTTCTCTTGCCATTGTGGCAAAACTTTTCGAGGATAAGAGGAATATATTCGACTTACATAACTCCACTCTAAAGTTCCTAAAGCGACTTCTACTTCTTCTTCGGAAAGGGGCCTTAATTGAGTATCTACGACAAGAACATTAGCCTTTACTTTTCTTCCTACACTTTCAATACCCACTCCACACAAGGCATTTTCTGGAAAACCAATCACCTTTTTTACTGTTCCAACCGCTCTCCCCCCTTTTTCTGACACTTCAACTCTAACCGCAACTTCCACAGGTGATGTTGGTTTGTTTTTAGGAAGGAACTCATAACTATAAGTAGTCTTGCCTTGTTCATCAGTGTATTGTAAACTTAAGTCCTCCAAATATGTTAAGTAAGGCTCATAATTTGTAAACCTATAACCCGGAAACTTATCAACCCATATATCTTCAGATTTGTAGACCAAGACTTTTCCTTCACACTTCAGATTGGACCCTGGCGGGCCTACATAATAATCCGCTTTTACTCCAATTTCATACTTGTTTCCCACTAACCAATTTAGCTCTCCAATTTCTACACCTACCTTTATCCTATCTGGCACAAAATCTTCTAAATGTACCCTTGCAGAACCACATAATTTCTCTCCACCAGGTATATAAAGACCAATTGAATATGCTCCAGTTAAATATGTAGTATCAGTGGCAATATCCTTTACACCTGTGCCATATTCAGAATGACTAACCGTTTCTCTATATACAATCCTGTTTCTGGGATTAACTATCCTTAACTCAAGCGGAGAATCTACAACTTCTAATCCATAGTTCTTCTTAACAATCCAACTCAAATGTATTGTTTCTCCAGGTCTATATATGTTTCTGTCAGCATAAACGAAAGCCTCTATGGCATTACTTCCAAACTTGTCATACTTCTCCAAATCCTTCATACTCGGTAGAGGCTTGGGTGAAAGAAACAAAATACTAAAGTCATCTAAAGCCCGAACAACTAAAAACCTTGGCTCTTCATTTACGCAAGACAACCTAAAAACTCCATTGACATCAGTAAGAGCTTTTCCCGTTTCTCTACCTTTCAATGAATACCCCATTACTTCTGCTCCAACTATGGGAGTTAAATCTACTAAATCGTGAACAAAGCCAAGTACATCGTTCCCCTCCCAATGAGCAATTACGCCTATACTCGTCCAAACAAAATACCTCACACTACTACTTACTACCTGTCTCGAACTTCTCCTGAAGCTTCCTGAATCTTCTCCATAATCCCATTCCATACCATCATAGTCCCAAACTGAAGAATAATTTTGAGTACTCCCTTCACTTTCTATTTTTACCTCACGCTTATTGGGATCCTCGCTTATATATATGGTGAACAAACCTCTCTTACTAACCTTTGACATTAGTTCATCGAGATTAACATCTACATATTGAGCCTTATCTACAGAGTCGTTAAACACCACCTCTTTAGCACCTACATAATCTGCTGTCCTCTCATTTATATTCAGAGATATTTGATTCAAGTTTGAAACATTACCAATCCAATAAGGCAGATTCTCAGGAATAACTCTATAAACATGTATATAGGCCTTGGTTACATTTCTCCCACCTACTCTTATGTAATTTTTTTCCCCATATGGAATGAAATAAAACCGTTCCTTACCCCAAAACTCTACCACCCTAAACTCTGGAACCGGCTCTAAAAACAACTCGAAATCTCTTTCTAATATATATTTCAAATCATTTTCTGAATCCCCGAATACCCTTCCTCCATATTTCATTCCAGTTGTTAATTTGAGTATATAACTTACACCTGTTTTCCAGTCTCCGCTAACACGGAAAGATCTTCCCATTTTAGTCACCTTTAGATTTTTAACTTCAGGGAATATCGAAATATGTTCATTAACTTCCTCAAGAGAAAGATTATTATTTGCCCAGAGAACACATATAGGGCCTTCCATACCGCTATTTTCCCAATATGCCGAAGCTTCCAGAATCTTGTCTCCTCCCCTCCCAATCCCACCTTCTTTCCAATTCACATCTATTGTAACCCGTTCTCTTAACAAGGACATGTCTCTTCCCCACATATTTTTATCCAGAGTTAGCAATAGAGTTTTATCCCTCTCCTCATCGTACTTATCATCTACATAGATATACCAAACTTTTGAATAATCATAGAGATCATTTTCAGAAGGACGATTAGAAAAAAATACCTCCCTCTGCCATAATTTTGGAGTAAGAATATATTCGACTTTCTTATTAGAATCCCCAAGTTCAAGGCTCAAAAACCTTTTCAAAACTATCCCTTTTACATCTTCATTAAATGTAATACTCACATCAAAGCCACCCAATAAGTTGTGTGAATTTACAGATAGAACCTTTGTCGAAGGAAATTCTAAATAAAAAGGTTCCCCTTTCAATGAGTGGGCAAGGTTCGGATAGCCTGGAAAAACATAAAGTTTATAAGGCTCTGAGTCTTCATTAGTTTTCCTCTCCACCTTCACCTTAAATATCAAATTAGTATTTATATCAGTCGGCTCTAAAGACCATTCCGCATCATTCCCTCGAGCATTTACTACTTTCACAAACTTCTTGAGTTCATTTACATCTACACCTTGGTTAAATCTTATTGCTACTTCACATACATAATCATCTACATTCTCAAACCAAGCTTCTAAGACCTTAAGACCTTTAACAGGAAGTGTATAACAACTACTTTCCTCTGAGATTCTTCTCCCACTTATAGATTGGAGCTCTGGATGAACGCAGAGTTTTATTTCCTCCACATTCGTAGGCATAGGTTCTAACATAGTATAAACAAGCATATTTCCTCGACATTCTGTTAGACCTTCGCGATAAGGAGTAATGCTGATGTAATCTTTAGGATTAACATTCTCTGGGAAAAATATATCCTCCGGGAACAGAAGCATAAACTCCCCTTTAAAGCTCTTACCTTCTTCCGGGTATCTCCAAACAGGGACTAACTTAGTTGTTTTCTCATTACTGCCCTCTCTTTCTGCCTCCAACGCCCCAATGTTTTTTCCATCTAACTTGGATTGTTTTGCCTTATCCATTTTTGCAGGTATAGATTTGTCTTGTGTGTTTCTTTCGCCAGAGTAACAATAAGATAAACATATTCCACAAACTAAAACTAATAGTAATCGCACTGGAAAAAACACTTTACTCTTCACAGGCTTCTCCTTCATAAAAAAATGGCCCCTTATTTTAATAGTTTAGCACTAAGCACTTGCCCTGATGTATATGCAGTCCCCATCTTGAACTATATACTCTCTACCCTCAATCCGCCATGCACCCGCAGATTTTGCTCCTGTTTCTCCCCCATGTTCCAAAAAATCTTTCACTGGGATTACTTCTGCACATATAAAATGTTTTTCAAAATCAGTATGAATCATACCCCCTGCTTTGACAACATTTGTTCCCTTCCTAACAGCCCATGCCCTCACCTCTTTAGGAGGTGCCATCGTGTAGAATGTGATCAAGTCAAGCAACCTATAACCTGCATGAACTACTTGCTCTAATGCTGTTTCCAAGGCTCCATCCATGGCCAATAATTCTCGTCGTTCCTCTTCACTCATCTCCGCGAGTTCCATTTCTACCTGAGCACAAATTTTTACCACTTCAGTGCCTTCACTTCTTGCTATATCTCGAACTTTTAATACCTCTGGAGTATCTGTTCTTAAACCTTCTTCATCTACATTCGCAACATATAATATTTTCTTCCCAGTAGTAAATCTCATTTCTTGGTTTAATTCCCTAAACAGATCGGACTCTAAACCAGGAAATGTTCTAATAGGTCTACCCTGTTCCAAATGAGACTTCAATTGCTCACAAAGCTCAAGTTCTGGGATTAGCCTCTTATCACCTTTAACCTGTTTTCTCAGTTTTTCAATTTTCTTCTCTACCTGCTGAAGGTCGGCGAGAATTAACTCTATATTGATAATCTCTATATCTGAAACAGGGTCAACTACTCCATGAACATGCACTATATTATCATTCTTAAAACACCTAACTATATGTATTAGTGCATCAGCCTCTCGAATATGTGATAAGAACTGATTTCCCAACCCTTCTCCTTTGTGTGAACCCTTTACAAGTCCCGCAATATCTACGAATTCTATAGTGGCATGAACTGTCTGCTTAGGCTTTATAATCTGGGAAAGTTTTTCAAGGTTATCATCTGGCACTTTTACAATGGCGTGATTTGGTTCTATTGTGCAAAACGGATAATTTGCTACTTCTGCATGCTTGCTTTGAGTAAGTGCATTAAATAGAGTACTTTTTCCGACATTAGGAAGCCCTACTATACCTACACTTAATCCCATTCTTTTACCTTAAATTACCTACTTACCTAATCATAACACTTTTCAGTGCTAAATTCATCTAATTCATCTATAAAATAAAAATAGTGCCCCGACCGCGAATCGAACGCGGATCTAATCCTTAGGAGGGATTCGTTCTATCCATTGAACTATCGGGGCACTGTAGAAACTCAATTATAAAAGTTATTCGCTTTTTAGGTCAACTAAAGCGATTTACTCACCTATAACAGTAACCACAATCTCTCTGTCTCGTCTCTTTATATCACACTCTAAGTGAAATACTTGTTGCCAGGTTCCCAAGACCAGTCTTCCGTTTTCCACTGGAACCGTAATCCCAGAACCTACTAAAGTAGCTTGGAGATGAGAATGTCCATTACCATCGTGCCAAGTCTGTTCATGGGCATAATGTCTTCCTGAAGGGAAAATCTTTGATAACTGTTCTGGTAAATCCTTCACCAATCCAGGTTCATATTCAATTGTTCCAATACAGGCGGTGCTCCCAACATTGAAAATATTCACTATTCCATTCTTAATCCCCGATCTACCAATTACATTTTCAACTTGATGTGTAAGGTCTGTCATGTCTCCGTAGCCACTTGTCATCAGACTAATCACCTCACGATAAACCATCTTTTGTCTCCTCAGTTATAAAACACCTAAAGAAATCATAGTATAATTTATTTTTAAAAACTAAGTGAAGTTAAAAGTATGGCGTATGTAGTTACCGAACCCTGTATAAAGTGTAAGTACACTGAATGTGTCAAGAACTGCCCTGTGATCTGCTTTCACGAAGGGGTTAACATGTTAGTAATAGACCCCGATGACTGTATAGATTGCGGAGCGTGTGTTGATCCCTGTCCCGTCCATGCCATTTATCCCGAAAAGGATGTGCCAGAAAAATGGAAGCACTATATTGAACTAAATGCAAAATATTCAAAAATCTGGCCTGAAATCACAATCCCCAAAAAGCCCTTACCCGATGCAGACGAGTTCGCCAATTTAGAAAATAAATCTAATTTGTTCGACGATTCCCCGGGTGAAGGGGATCCCAGATAATCCATAAAAAAGTAAACAAAAGGAATAAAATCCATGAGAATGTCACCTGAAGATATTCTAAAAAAGTATTCGCATCCTGCTAACCCTGCCCTATTTACAAAGTTAGAGGGTAACAAAATTCAATGTCATTCCTGTGGTCATCAATGTATAATATCTGAAGGTAAATCAGGCATATGCAAATTAAGATTCAACGAAAATGGCTCTCTTTTTGTGCCATATGGGTATGTCGCTGGATTGGCCGTGGATCCTATTGAGAAAAAACCTTTTTTCCATGTTCTACCCGGCTCTACTGCCCTCTCTTACGGAATGCTCGGTTGTAATTTTCACTGCCCATTTTGCCAAAACTGGTTCAGCAGTCAAACACTTAGAGATCCGAATTCATCCGCCCAAATTGAGCCTATATCTTCTGAAGAAATTGTAAACCTAAGTATCCAATACCGTTCACCTGTAATAGTCAGTACCTACAATGAACCTCTAATTACAAGTGATTGGTCTTACGAAATTTTCTCTTTAGCAAAGGAGCACCACCTTTTATGTGGTTATGTAAGTAATGGACACGCTTCTACCAAAGTTCTCGAGTTCTTGAGACCCGTTATGGATTTATACAAGGTAGACCTAAAATCTTTCAACCAACAGCATTACGATAAACTTGGCGGAAGCCTCAAAATTGTATGTAATACTATCGAGAAAGCGGTTGAGTTAGGATATTGGGTCGAAATAGTTACACTACTCGTTCCTACATTTAACGATGACCCAAATGAAATCTCACAACTAACCAGATTCATAGCAAACATCAACACAGACATTCCCTGGCATGTGACAGGCTTTTATCCCCAATACAAAATGCAAGAAGTAGAACCAACCCAACCTTCTCAGCTCGAAACCGCTTATAAAATAGGTAAGGACGCTGGACTAAAGTATGTGTATGTGGGTAACAGACCAGGAAAGCTAAAAAATCTCGAAAATACATACTGTCCTAACTGTTCATCACTTCTTATAGAAAGAACAGGCTTTAATGTATGGAAAAATGAAATTAAAGATGGAAAATGTCCAAAGTGCGGTTTATCAATTCCAGGGATTTGGAATAAGCCTAAATAAGCCCCTACAGTTACTCATTTTATCCAACCTAAAATAGTCATTGTCACGACTATCTAACTATATTCCTAATATGTGAGCAGAGTATAGGGTTGGCATACTCAGTTACTTATCCTCTTAAGTATAACCCCTCTCCAGGAAATTCTCTTCATTTTTTTAATCAATCTCACCTTATCTAAATAATCTTCTTACTGAGACCGCAAAGGGGTCCCTCTCATAAACTACTACAAATGTCTCGGACCCGATTTAATTTGGGCATAAATCGCTTCTCTTTTCTCTCCTACTATCCTATCAGCTATTGTCTTGACTTTATACTTAATCCAAAAACAAGTCTCACTCATACTCGTGTAATCTGCAGGTCCGTAAGCATCTATTCTATTAGACTCTAACAGCTGAATAACCTGAATAAATTTTTTCTCATCCCCCCGAGGGTAAACTGCGTATGTATAGCCACCATGTTTTCTGACAACAGAAAAACATGGAATATCACTCGGACCATCTCCTATGTAGATTATGTTTCTAAATGGAACTCTTCTCGCGTGCTCGGGAATAGAATCATTTACGGAGATTCCCTCAAGCTTATTCACCCCCTTATTAATTTCGAAAAGAGCCCTCGTTTTGGTAGTATGATCTATTACATAACCTACTTGACTTATCTCTCCAGATTTAGGAATTTGAGCAAAATCCTCATCCGGTCCAGCGGGTACTTCTATAAACTCTGAAGCCCACACCCCAGCCAGATAAGTAGCTATTTCTGAACCCTTTATCATCTCTGCCAAGCCACTACTAACAACATAATGCTCTACTTTTATATTGTATTCAGTGTATGGCTCACAGTTAAGCCATTCTTGGACTTCCAATAAAAATTTCGGCAACCCATCATAGAATCTTATCTCTTTCCCGAGTTCTCTTAGTTCTTTATTAGTTAACCCTTTTAATTTTCCAGCTTTGACATAGGATATAATATGCCACAAATACGCCGATTCTTCTGAAACTCTCACCCCTGCCTTTTTGTAATATTCTGGAAGCGAGTTAACTTCTTTCCAAAACTTTTCTTCATTTACACCATATTTCCTAAACAAAGGTTCCTGCATATTCATAGGAGTTAGTGTGTAATCAAAATCCCAAACCAAGGCTATTATGTTCTGAGGAACAGCTTGAACTCTTTTATCGTTCACATCCATGCTCAACCTTCCAAGATTTTCTATTTAAGAAAGTTCCTGTTATCTCCACTATTACTATTGAGATTTTTTACCTTCTCTGCTATCGGCACGCTTAATCTCAGCTTCGTATTTAGGAGGATACAATCTTACAAACAAAACATCTAATGGATTTATAACTCTCGGAAATTCTATATCAGTCCCATCTATTAGGCTCTCACCTTTTTGTAAATACCCGTCCAATCTGCAGAGAACCGTATCCTTTCTCAAACTGACCAGATAGAAATAACCACCCCCATCATCTGTAGGAATAAACCTTGACTTAAGACCCTCAATAGGATACCCAGTCTTATTCACAGGACGAGGCACTGGTCTCAGAGCCTTTTTGGAAATTATCGCATCCATTCCATAGAGATACTCTGTAGGCAAATTCATCCCCCTCACTAACACCGTGTTGCCTGAGGGCTGAACTACATCTCTTCGAGATACTCCCCTTGGATCATAGGGAATCTGTGTTCCTACCCTTACAATATACTTCCCAGAGACCACATATCCTGAAAGTAAGTTAAAAACATCATCCTCCAGTGCCAAAATCTGTGGCATTATAACCACATTAGTTTCATCTAAAGCTCCTGATTTAATTCTCGCTTCTGTTGCAAACCCTATCTTATATCCAGCAAAGGAACTCCCTTCATAAGCCATTTTGGCAGACTTCAAATGGGGGACTCCACCGTCTAATATCTTAGAAGAATCACTGAAAATTATATTTACATCAGGTTTGGCTAATTGAAACTCTCTAATAACCTTCCCATATCTGTAAAAAAACTTATTAGCATCTGCAATTGATTTTAACACGGGAAGATCCTTTTCCATCTCCCAACTAAGATTCACCGCCACTATCTGAGCTCCTGAAATTACCGCTTCCCATAGGAAACTCCGCACTCGCTGGTATTTCTCATTGGCATCAATATCACCTGCGAAACTTAAATCTGCTCTCGAAACTATTAAAGGTTTACCCATTAAAACAGTATTTGACCAAACCACATCTACTATAGGCTCCGGGTAACCCTGTGTATAAACAGAATCGTACATATGCGCCGATAGATTCATACATACAAAATCCAAATACGGAAAAACAGATTCTCTGTTAGGGGTAAATTTAGTCTCGTTCAATTCAAATACACTTGCTATAAAAGAGATAGAAACAGGCTTATCTCCCATATCCTTTGCTACTTTAATATAATCTTTCAGAAAATCCGAAATTATACCCCTATGAAAATTTTGCCAATCATATTGATAGGCTCTCTTATTCTGATAACTCCAACTCGGTGCCAAATCGTCCCAAATGGTAATCTCGTCAAAACTTGCAAGATGTGCATGCCATATCCGATTTAATACTTGCCTATCTGGATAGTTCTTAACAACCCAATCTATAAATGCTTTTCTTACCCCTTCTCCATCAAACTTGAACCTCGGGTTCACAAATAAAGATGTCCCTAAATAGCCCTTCTCACCACCATACTTATTTATCAACTTCCCATAACATATCTTAGTCCATTCGTGAATTAAACCATGTGCCAAATTCACAAATCCTTCACTACTTAGTTCGGGGTACTTCTCATAAAGCCACTGAGGAACTATTTCCTGGTCTAATTGAAGAATGACAAATATACCTCCGCTCAACAAACTATCTATAACTGAGAGTACATTTTCAGGGACACTGTAACTTTCAAAATCAACCTCATTAGGAACAAGTTCATCTAAACCCAATGATAGAACAACTAAAGGAACCTTAAACTCTATTGCTTTCCTCACTTTTTCTAAAGAAGCTCCGGCAATAAACACACCAACTACACACACAGGCATTTCTGAGTCGAAGAGACCGTCCTTACCCAAAATAAGTGATTTGTATTGAGGCTCTTCAATTTTTACTCTGTTTAAGAAACTAGCTTGAAAAACTTCCAATTCATCCTCAAGAGTATTCAAACTACTTGAGAGTTCCTCCCACTTTCCTTCTTCCAGATGTTTATTTGCCTCTTTCAATAACTGGCTAATAAGATTAGACTCACTACCATTGATTCCAACTTGTGCAATTTGCTCAAATTTTCCCTTGAGAAATTGCAGTCTATTTTTCAATCCCTCTTCAGAAAGTTTTTCTATCTGAAAGTTAACTATTGCAGGCTTCTCTTCCTGCGTATACTTAACCTCTAAACTTGCATCGTATCTCCCATCCTCTATCTCATTCAAAGGAAGTAAAAACAAACAGCTATTGTAACCCTTTGAAAGTGAAATCATTTGAGAACTTTTCCATAGCTTTTTATCCTCAACACCTAATATTTCCAATCCTACCTCCACATGAGAATACGAATGCTTTGCTGTCAATTCGCACTTCAAAGTAACAAACTCCTTACCCTCTCTTTTCTCTCTTGATTGGAATCTTACATCTGCCTCTACATTCTTGGCTGGAACTAACGACTTGCTCAGTATCTTAAAATTTGTTAACTCAGCTTCCAAACCAACACAAATCAAAAACAGGTAAAAAGAAAAAGATAGGATAAGTAAAAACACTTTTGAATTTCTCATAACAAAATACCCTTCAATCCCAAGTTGTCTTTATTCACCTTAATACTATAACCTAAAAAACATCACACAATCTATCTAACGATGTGAGCGGAAATCCAACATACGATTTCACTATTGAAAAAATTATTTGTCTTAAAAAAATAATGCAAAAAGTGCTAAAAACATCAAAAGAAATGGAACTTTTTCTCTTGTTCGTAGATTAAATAAATATACACATATATAAAAAGTTGGTTCCGTATAAAGGTTGAGAATAAGTTGCACAAATAGGATAAGGAGGTAAATGATGAAAAAGTATATTCTGTATGCCATCCTAACCCTATTGTGCGGTTTGTCATGGGCAATTGCAGAACCTTTTTCCCTTTCCCCCGAAAAAATAGATGAACAGAAAATATACTGGGGTTCTGCAACCAAGTTTAACAAACCTGGTTTAGTCAAATTTGAGGAAGTGGTTCAGTCCACACCAGAATTTTCTGGAATCAAAGCACGGAAAATAGAACCAGGCACCGCAAAGTATTGGATAATGTTGAGCAAAGCTAGTGAGAAGGCAGTCAGAACAATTCAAGAAGTGGCTCAAGAAAGCCGATTCGATTTGATCGCCGAGTTTAACTACTGGCAGTCCCTAAATGAACAAATTCCGGCAGAGGATATCACACAAAAAGTTTTGGAAAAATTATCAAGGTAGTAACAATATTCCAATCTGCAAAGGCCTTTAGGTAAAAACAAAATGAGAGTGTCAAAGTTTTGTTTAGCAGTAGTGAGTAGTGCACTTTTATTATCTTTTAATGCATGTCAGAGCTCTTCCTCCTCATCAACAACCTCCATCCAAAATAATCTTAAACATAGGAATCTGCCTAATCGAGATAACTCATATACAAATCTCTACTCCGCACAGCGTATGATAGAAAGAGGAGAATTTTCACAAGCTCTTCCCAAATTATTAGTAATAGTAGAAAGTGGCAACGAGAGTGTACCAGAGGTACATTATTTATTAGGCATTGTTTATCAAGAACTTGGCAGTCCCCAAAATGCACTTTCTCATTATATAAAGTACCTTCAAGTAGCACCTACGGGCATTTACTCAGAAAATTCGAGAAAGAAAATAAGAGAACTATTAGGAAACATAGACACACAGATAGAAAAAGTCTCTACTGTAGAAGAAAGGATAGCCTCACTTGAGGAGAGATTAAAAACTTCCCCCACTGATAAAAACACTCTTACGGAATTAGCAAACTGGCATTGGTTAAATCAGAACTATACACGAGCGGGTGAACTTTACAAACAGTCAGTTACATTATATCCAGAATTGTGGAACGATGATACCATTGCATCACGAATTGAAAAAGACAGCGAGGGTAATATAATAGTCCTGTCACCTGATGAAGCGCTTAGAAGAGAGGCGGAAAGAAAACCCATCGTCTTTTTCAATGTAACTTCGTTCAGAAGTGGAAGACAATTTGGCTGGGCAAGTGACCTTAGACATCAGATATATAATGTATCAGGCCAAGTTAGAAATAGGAGTAGTAGGACCATTAAAAATGTATCTGTGCAAGTTACTATTTACGGATTCAGTGGCATGGTTTACGATACAAAGACCATCAACTTAGGGCACCTAAGCCCAAGTCAAACAAAACCCTTTAGCATTCAATTTACAAACTTTGATAACATTGAAAATGTTGACCATTATGACTATGTAGCTTACTACGATGAATAACAAGAAACTTAAAATAAAACACTATGCCATTAGGATATACATTTTTCCATTCACTATTCTACTATTTAATATTCTAATTCTATCCCCTGGGATTAGCCAAAATCCTCCAGCTCCTGCCCTTCAACCTACATCCCAACAGGTGAGTGTTTCAGTAAAAATAATAGAATTCCAAACTCACCTTGGCAGTGAGACAGGTCTTGCAGGATATTTTAGACAAAAAGCAGATCCAAGACCTTATGGAAGAGTATCTGTAGGCAACCCAGCTATAACCTCAGCAGATATAACTTTCCCAACTACAGGCGGTCCAACAATTACTGTTTTCCTCGATAGAATGACAAGCAAATGGGGAGATTTCGAAGCTATCCTTCAAGCACTCGTTAATCAAAATAGGGCCTTCATTCTTTCTAAACCACGAGCATTAGTCCCCGTGGGAGCACCTACACCCACCGTAATTCAAACAGTACAAGAAATTCCTTACGAAAATACGGTAGTGGTGGGAGTAGCAACCCAACAAGTAACTGAATTCAAACCTACTGGTGTTAACCTAAGTGTTCAAGCAAACAAAGTGATAGACGATGATGGAGACCCAAGAACCACTGAAGATATCTACATTCAACTTACTCTAACTGCAGCTATCACTGAAGAAGGACAACGCCTAAGTGTTGCAATAGCCGGAAACACCGCTAATACAATAACTGTACCAGAATTTATTTCAAGAAGTATCACTACGACCGTGTGGGTTAGACATGGACAAGTTCTCATACTTGGGGGCCTATATAGAAACACACGAACAAGAACATCTTCTACGGTTCCATGGCTCATCCAAGGAGAAGAACTCGCAAACGGGCTAATACAAAGAGTAACTCCGTTTAAAGTTCCTAATATCCCCCTGAGCAGTGGTGTGGGAAACAGAAAAAAAGAGGAAGGCAGAAGAGAACTTGTATTCCTACTCAAAGCAGAACTGTGGAAACCTTCATATACTGTAG
The DNA here is from genome assembly GCA_026415215.1 of Candidatus Hydrogenedentota bacterium. GTDB lineage: Bacteria > Hydrogenedentota > Hydrogenedentia > Hydrogenedentales > Hydrogenedentaceae > Hydrogenedens. The sequence continues at coordinate 18,553 of JAOAHN010000081.1, read as the reverse complement.
CAGGACAATATGGTGTACCAACCAGTGAAGAGAAAAAACCGACTAAAATTTCTCCTACTGAAATCATCACGAATGTCATAGGAGGGATAACAGAAGTTCCCAAAGGCATTGCAGAGGGAATTACTGGAGTCAAAATTGAAAAGGAAGAGAACGGAATAGAGACAGTCCCTCAAGATGGGAAAGATAATAAATGATAACTAAGAAAAAGAAAAACATTGTAAATATTTTTATCACTTTTTTTATAGCCCTTTTCGTCTTTATCCAGGGCTTCGCACAAGACCAACCTCCGCCTGCACCACAAGCTCAACCTTCACCACCTGCCCCACCCCCTTTAGAGGACATCAAACAGGTCCAAGTGCAAGTGTGGATAAGTGAAACTAATGAAAACGGACTAAGAAAACTGGGTGCCAATCTTAATTTCGTCAGGTTTTATAGAGAAAAAGAAAATGAAGACATTAAAATCCCCCAAATCACCACAAACACTACTGATTCTCAAGGTGACTTTTCCACGGTTACTCTTCCTTCTCCATCTCCAAACCCCCCCAAACCACCTTATATCGTTCCTTATAATAATCCTAATTTTAGCAACCCCCCGCTAAGACCTGACTTAAATCCATCCGTACCAGGGATACAGTCTTATCAAGGGGGTGGACTCACCTTCAGTATCCTAACATGGGACTATGGTACATTAGATGGTGTATTCAGAGCCCTTGAAAGCAAATCAGAAGTAGACTTAATATCAAAACCTGAGATTTTAGTAATAAACCGAACTTCCGCTGTAATAAAAGCAGGTGGTCAAATTCCTTATCAGTCAGTTGTAAGAACTGCTTCTATTCCTAATCTTACAGTGGCATGGCGCGATATAGGTGTAAACCTCGAATTAATTCCTACCATATTGCCAAATAATATGGTACAGTTAGAAATAAAACAACTCGATGTAACAGATATAACTCGTATAGACCGCTTGCGGGGAATTGACCTTCCAGTCTTTTCTAAGCGTTCTCAAACTGGATTTGTTCTCGTGCCCAATGGACAAACTTTAGTTATAGGAGGGCTCTCAAGCAGAAACATAAGAAACTCAGAAAGCAGAGTCCCCGGAATAGGTAAATTGCCGTTATTAGGTATACCTTTCCGCTCCAGGAGAGCCCAAGCAGATATAACGCATCTACTAATCTTTGTCCAGCCCACAGTAGTAGACTTGAGGGCAATGTCTGAAGAAAGTTCTAGCGCCATCCGCTTCTGGCAAAGACGGGGAGGTGACAAATGGGAAAATGCCGATAGAATTGAAAGCGAAATAAAGGCAATGCAAGAGGAATTATAAACCCATATCTTCATTATTAGGAAACTAAAGTTTTCTCTCCTGAAACACCTATCCTGTTTTTGGTATATTCATAACAATCTTTGCTTGGGAAATTAATATGGAGCATATCAAGTATCAATACTTTATAAATATAATAAGAAGACCTCTTTTCTCTATACTGGCATCGGGAATACTACTATCATTAACTTTTCCAAAACCACATATTTTCTACTTGGCATGGATCGCACTAATACCCCTATTCAACTTATCATTTAGAGAGAGTAATAAAAAGAAGATTTTTCTCTATTACACCATCTCAGGTTGGGTATTCCACTCACTCACTCTAAACTGGCTTATTGCTAACACTTTTTGGGTAGGTTTTCCTGCTTTCATAGGTTACCAGATTTTATGTCTCGGACTTTCAATATTCTGGGGAATCTACGGATGGCTTATAAAAAATACAGAGGACAAAAAACCTATAATAACACTATTAATCCCACCCGCACTATGGGTAGGGATGGAATACCTTCATTCAACTCTATTCACAGGTTTCGGCTGGTGTAATCTTGGATATAGTCAAGGTCCTGATAAAATCTTAGCACAAATAGCATCAGTGGGCACTGTGCCACTTATCTCCTTTTTCATAGTAGGCGTAAACTACTCTATCTCATATTCCCTCTTCTCTCAAAAACATAGAATTACAGGCTTAACTTATGGTTTCATATTTTTAAGCTTGCCACACATCATAGGATGGATACTCCTATCCAATATCTCAGCACAGAGTCATGTGGATAAACTTAAAATAGCAATTCTACAACCTAATTTCTCTCAGGAAATAAAGTTTGACCCCTTTTGGCACCAAGAAATGGTCAGATTGACAGGGGAATTTACTAAAGTCCTGATTAAGGATGAGACTATAGACCTAATTTTCTGGCCCGAAGCATTAATTATGTGTGATTACAAAGAACCCATTATAACTAAAATACTTCAAAACATCACTACCAATTACAATTCTTATTTAATCACAGGGTCAACACGATTAGATGAAAATGGCAATGACTTTAACTCTTGTTTGCTGATTTCCCCTAAAGGTGAGGTAGTAGAGTTCTATGATAAGGTTCATCTTGCACCCTTTGGGGAATACCTTCCTCTGTCAAATATTCTACCTTTTCTAAGAAGCATACTCCCTTACGATGTAAGTGCTGGAAAGGAACAAAAAATATTCAAAATTAAAGATAATGTAAAGATAGGCCCTCTTATCTGTTTTGAGGTGCTTTTTTCACCACTTGCCTTAAATCTTAAAAGTCTCGGGGCAAATATCATTGCGGTTATGACTAATCTCGCATGGTTCGGAGAAACCAATGCCATTGAACAGGAGTTAGAAATATCCAGAATGAGAGCAATTGAGACAAGATTACCGTTGGTCCACTGCACAAATACTGGAATATCCGGGTTCTTTCTTCCCACAGGAGAATTCTTCTCCGCTCAAACACTAATCGGCAAGGGGAAAACATTAAAGTACCCACCTTTAGCGATTCAACCTCAAATGGGGATAAGAACCCGTCTTGGGGAAATTTTTGAAGTCCCCATTGTACCTAATTCACCAAACCAAATCAACTCACATATTGACAAGGTCCCAGCCCTCTTGGGCATTTCAGGACTTATCTTACTTTCAATAATGTGCTTCCCCATAAAAACTACTCAAAATTTTAATTAAATAAAATTCATAACATGGGCAATCCCATAGAAAAGCAAAGCATTATCAGATGGAGAAACGCCATAATATTCGCCCTTGGCACATTGATTAGTAGAGGGCTTGGTTTAGTAAGAGACATACTAATGGGGTGGTATGTGCCTGATTTCGCGAGAGATACTTTCCTATTTGCTTTCAGATTACCCAATACTCTGCGAGACCTTTTAGGCGAGGGTGCATTAAACGCTTCATTTGTTCCTATTCTTTCCGAGTGTGAGAAAAAGGAAGGTATAGAAAAATTAAGAATAATTACTAATGCGATATTAACTATAATGACTTTATTATTACTCTTCATCTCTGTTATTGGTGTTCTTATCATGCCCTTAGTCCCTTATCTATTAGAAGGGCTCAGAGTATTGACTCAAGGAACGCAGAAAACCGAAGAGCAGATGCGGAATACAGTACTTATACTTCAGCTGACATTTCCTTATCTTTTCTGGATAGGCATTGCGGTATTTCTAATGGCACCTCTCTTTGTTATTGGTAACTACAAAATACCTGGAATAGTTCCTGCCTTGCTTAACATCCCATGGATTTTAAGCATATTTATTCCCAACTTCACAAATATCGATATATCCCTAAGTCTGGTGATAGGAGTATGGGTGGGCGGTATATTACAGTTCGTAGTTCTCTACATATATGTAAACAAACTAATTGGAAGAGTAAAACTTACTACAAACATAAAATATCCTGAAGTTAGTAAAGCTTTCTTTCTGATTCTTCCAGTCATATTGGGACAAGCAGCAGGCGAAATTAACAAATTAGTAGACAGTTTTTTCTCTTATTCTCTTTCGGAAGGAACAGTTTCAGCATTGTTCTATGCAAACAGACTAATTCAACTGCCTCTCGCAATCTTTGGAACTGCAATATCCGTATCTATCCTCCCAGAATTGACAAGATACACAGTAGATAATGAAAAAGAAAAGATGAAAACAGCACTTATCGAAGGGCTTTTCCAAACTTGGTTCATGATTATACCCACAATGGTAATCCTATCATTATTGAGCGAGCCTGTAGTGAGATTTCTATTCCAAAGAGGAGAATTTTCACCCTTACTTACTCAGAAAACAGCTAATGCAGTGGTAATATACTCTATTGGAATAATAGGATTTTCAGGTGTAAAAGTGTTAGTGCAAGGTTTCTACGCCATGAATTTGACGACTATCCCAGTAATAGTCTCTTCATTTAGTATGCTACTAAATGTAATCTTGAATGTTATTACTGTGAGAAAATTGGGATATATTGGACTTGTGCTTTCCACAACTATATCGTTCTGGGTTAATTTCTTGCTATTATATATCTTACTCGGCAAAAAAATAGGCACCTTGTTTGACAAAAACTTTGGTATACAACTTTTAAAATATATCACAGCCACATTGGTTGTAGTTATAAGCTTCTTTTTTGTAAACTTACTATTTAACCATTTCGAAAAAGAAAAATCTGTTATTCTATTCATCTATATATCGATAATGGGGGGAGTAAGTGTAATAGTATACATAGTAGTCGGATATTTACTGAAAATTAGAGAACTATCACAAATAATTAGGATAATAGAAATAAAAGCAGTTAAATTCATGAATTTCTGAGAGGAGCCAAAAATGGAAACTTGTAAACTTACTTTAAGAGGCCAGGAGTACGAGTTGCCAGTAATTGAGGGAACGGAAGGAGAAATAGGAATCGATATAAGGAAATTAAAAGAAACCACAGGAGCATTGACTTACGACCCCGGATACGGAAATACAGCTTCATGCAGAAGTTCCATCACATACATAGATGGAGAGAAAGGTATACTGAGGTATAGAGGGTACCCAATAGAGAGTTTGGCCGGAAAGTTTCCCTTCTCTCAAGTGGCTTATCTACTAATATACGGGGAACTACCTACACCTGAACAAGCTCGAGAATGGAGAAGGGAATTGACACTAAATAGTTTTATCCACCAAAGTATGGTGAACATTTTCGATAACTTTCCTCCCAATGCTCATCCGATGAGCATATTAAGCTCGATGATCGCAGCAATGCCTTCATTCTATCCCAACTACGAGAAAGAGGACATAAATACAATAATCGCAAGAATTGTAGGTCAAGCGAAGACCATCGCCGCATATTCATATAAAAAGTCTATTGGAGAACCTTACATTTACCCCAGAACTGACCACTCCTATAGTGCCAATTTTCTAAGAATGATGTTTGCCTCTCCTGCCGAAGAATATTTTGTCCCTAAGGTATTTGAAAAAGCCTTAGATTTACTTTTAATTTTGCATGTAGACCACGAGCAGAATTGTTCTACCTCCACAGTAAGAATGGTAGGGAGTTCAATGGCAAATCTATATGTCTCAATTTCTGCGGGAATATCAGCGCTTTGGGGTAGACTTCACGGAGGCGCTAACGAAGCTGTGCTCAATATGCTCCAAATGATTTATGCGGATGGAAGAAACTATAAAAAATATATTGAACTCGCCAAGAAAAAAGACTCCGGCTTTAGATTAATGGGATTTGGTCATAGAGTTTATAAAAACTATGACCCGAGAGCAAAGTTATTAAAAGAAGCCGTTGACAATATTTTCAATGAAATTGGTATAAATGACCCCCTTCTCGAAATTGCTAAGGATCTGGAAGAGACAGCATTAAGGGATGATTACTTCATCGAGAAAAAATTATATCCTAACATCGATTTCTACAGCGGAATACTATATCGAGCAATGAACATCCCGACTCAAATGTTCACAGTATTATTCTCAATTGGTAGAATCCCAGGTTGGATAGCTCACTGGTTAGAGATGAGAAACGACCCTGAAACCAGGATTCACAGGCCTAGACAAATTTATGTCGGTCCTAAAGAACGACTTCCTCATATTTAGAGCCCCTCTACAAAACTTGAAATAATTAGATTCTTACTTTTTAGATTGAGCAGTTGGGGTGGGCCCCAAAATGTTAGCATTTCCCCCTGAAAGATAACTATTAAGAAGCTGAAGAATTTGTTGAGGGTCTAAAGTATTAAAGAGGCTATAAAAACTTGCAAGTGCATTGTTATAGTTCTCAAGTAGCTGATTTAAATTTTGTAAAAATGCTATATACGATTGAATGTCAGAAAATGAATATGTCTGTGTCATAATCCTAATGAGAGCATATACTGCTTCTTGAGCATATTTGAGTCCTGCCAATCTTTCTTGTAGCAATGCAGAACTCATATCTACATTTATCCCTAAATCTCTCAATGCTTCATATATCATAAGAGCAGTAGAGTAATCCCCTATTCCCTCATAATATTTTCCATAATCAAGTAAATTTCTGGCTATATCTTCCAAAGTTTGAGTTTCTCTTATTCCAAGAGAAGCAGAAGCCAAAAGCTGTGCTAATTCAGGATCAACTCCCTTTGCAATAAGTGCCTCCTTATAAGCCTGAGCAGTCAACATCGCATATGAATTATAACCTCGGATGCTACTTGCTTCCTTTACACAATTCAGCGCTAATTCGACTTCTCCATTCCGAAGATATATGTCAGCTTCTATATAATACGGTAAAATATTCGAGGGATCAGAATTAGTCCATGCGTATAAATGGGCATTTAGTTCGTTATAATCCACATAGCCCATACTCCTCAGAGTGTTAACCATTGCAAATCTTAGGTAAGCATCTTCAGGATTGTTAGCAATAGCCGCTTCTAAAATAGCCTTTGCTTCTTCCGGAGGTAAAAACTGCACCGCACCTAATATAGCCACTGGAGACAATCCAGACTTTTTTAGCAGTTCCCTCGCTTCCTCAGGTGTAAGAGATGCCCAAACACCCATTCTCATTAATTTCCCTGCGTTAGATAATGCATTCTCTTTTAAGATATCCTCCCATTCACTCAATGGCTTCGCTGTATATTTCTTTATCGATTTAGAGTCACTGTCCTTGGAGTCTTCGGAAGATATACCTAAAGTATTGTCATCAGAACTTGGCGGAGGTATCACCTTATAGCTTTCTTCCTTGCTATAAGTAATAGAAGGACCATTAGCTGAAAGATGGATGGGCTCAACCTGATTTCCTCTAAAAAGGAAATAATAACCCCCCAGAACTACGAATAGGAATCCAGCTGCTATAGCAAACCCCTGGATAACTCTATTAAGACTAACATTCCTAACAACACTTTTTACACTCGAACCCCTCGGCGATTTGGACTCCGACCCATTATAAAGTACCTCCTTAGAATTCTTTTGACCGCCAGGTCTAACTAATTCACCAGGTCTTTCAATCCTAAGTTGAGGTTTGGAAGGTAAACCATTTCGTTCTGAAACTGCGCCCAAGTCTTTCCCAAATTGAGCCACTACCTCCTCTTTTAGGAAGTTATCCAATGATACCTCCAATGGAGAAGAATAAATCTTATTCATTACTTTTGGAAGCAGATCTTCATCCAAATCAGGCAACTGAATATCATCACCCATTTTTTCAAGTGTTTCATGTATTTTCTTGACGAATATGAATTCTTCTTGAATTTCATGAGATGTATTTAGCTTACATAAGCACCTATATTTATTTACATCATCAAGTTCGTTTTCGATAAAAGCCATCCATTCCGCCTCTTCAGGATCATAAAATTCTTTCTCCAGAAGTTCCCTTACTATAGTCTCCTTCTCATAAATTATTTTGACTTTTTCAAAAATATCAGCAGTAACATCTATCTCTGGTAAGGTTCTATTAACAACATTAGGTATTTCATTTAGAGCCTCACACATACTAACTGCCTTGGACAAGAAAGCCTTACAGTCCTCACAAATTTCTAAATTCTGAAATAACTCAAAGATACTATCCACATTATCCTGAATTGCGTAAAAACATTTTTCCCTGATATTTTCGCATTCGCACTTCTTAGTCATTAAACTCACCTCTACTTGCAATCTTCTGATACAAATATTTCAGAGTTCTGTGGAGCTTGGTTCTCACAGCACCTTCAGTAGAACCCAATATCTCCGCTATGTCACGGGCGTGAAGTTTCTGGAAATATCTCAAAATTACTATCTCCTTCTCACTTTCTGGAAGTCTATTAATCTCTTCCCATAGAACCCTGTGCCTTTCCTCCTTTAGAATTATCTCAGCTGGGTCGTTATCTCCACCTTCTATTTTTTCAACTACTTCCTCGGTTTCATATACTTTGAGTCCATCTTCATTTTCTAACGAGGTGAACTGGACTAACTGTTGTCGCTTTATTTCATTTATACACAAATTTCGAGCTATACAAAAGAGCCAAGGCTTAAATTTTTTATTTGTATCATATCTTTCTTTAGCAATATAAACCCTAAGAAAAACTTCTTGAACAGCCTCTTTTGCCATATCAACATTTTTCAAATAGTGATAACAAAATCTAAAAACTTCATTCTGGTACCTCTTAACGAGTTCCATAAAAGCGGTATCTTCCCCCTTAGTTACCAGAGACATAAGAGCCTCATCTGAAAAAACCATGCCTTTTCTCTCTTCCATTCTATCTTCGGCAAAACTTTTCATACATTCTACCTTTGTTTACAACACAATACAAACAAATCAAAAAAATATTACTAAATCGTGATAGTTTCAAAATTTACACATACCCTCGAATTCCTCAACCAATCTGTCAATATAGACATCACATTGTAGTTTGTAGGCTTTCGATAGGCTTTTTATCTTTTTTAGTAGATTTCTCAAATCTCTACATACCTCACTTGCAAGAGAAATGTCTGTAGGGAATTTCATCATAGTATCCATCCTATCTAAAAGTCTGACAAATTCATCTGCTACTTCATCAATATATTTACATACACCCTCATTATTAAAGGATTCTATTTCCTTAACATAATCTCTACTTAATTGATATATCAAAATTCTATGCTCACTAATCCTTTTGGAGTCCAGAAACTTACTCCCTTTTTTCAATGTAGAAAAATGTTCTTTCAGCACATTGGAAACCAAGCTTATATATTTTACTGTACTGTCCAAGGTTCTGATACTCTCAACGGGTATAGATAGCGGAGCGACATTCTTGCTCAAAAGACTGTAAGAAACCATGTAGCTAATAAAAATACTTAATCCAAATGATAAAACGAGCAGAAGTGGAAGTAAGAATCTCTTCAATACCTGCATTATCCAATCTTTTCTAAGTATATTTTTTTCAAATTTTTAAAGAAGTGTGGGGAGGATAACTCTTTCTTAGCCTCTTTTGCATTGGGAAACCTGTTATACAAAGATTTGAACTCTTTTCCATGCGGTGAAGCAGAGCAAGATATGAAGTTAAATACATAAGAATGAACCATTTCGTGATACACTACTGCCTCAACTACCCAATAAGGAATAGATGAGTTGTCAAGAATAGAATTAACGAAAATATAATTACATTTAGGACAGTAACTTCCTAATTTAAGAGATTTAATTTTGCTCATCTTATATTTTCTTCCGCATATTCTCCTCCCGCGTATAGTAGGATTTCGCCAAAATATGGGGCTATTCACCTTTCCCTGAAGAAAAAAATTGTTCAGATATGAAAAAGTATCCTGGATGTTATATACCTTACCCGGAACATAAGTGCGCCTAAAACTACACTTGCACTTGGGGAAAAATGCAAATTTCTTTACAACCCTTCGAAGTTTTTCATAGTCAGAAACTTCTCCTCTTACAACAAATTCCAACAATAAGGAAATCTCGCTTGCACACCCCTCTGTGAGTAAGGGAGAAGCAGAGTATAAAAAAATCTTCTTTTTACCGTTAGGATAGCAACAGAACTCCATAAAGAGCCTATCGTTAGAAATGCTTACATCACAATGGACATTAAGATGTATTATCATTGACTGTAGCTTCTCTCTAAACTTGCATAATGATTGATGAGAAACCTCCATTTTACGATAAGGAATTCGGAGAGAAAACCAATTATCCTCCATAGTATCTCTTCTATACATCTCTTCAAACTCTAACTCAAGTTGCTCCATATTTTTGATAAAATAGAGACTGTTGTGTGAATACTTTTTGTATAGGGTTATAAAAATGTTAGCACCTACGCATGAATATTATATGAGAGAAGCACTAAAAGAAGCACAAAAAGCTTATAAAGAGGGTGAAGTCCCAGTAGGTTGTGTAATAGTATATGAACAAACTATAATAGGAAGGGGTTATAACCAAAGAGAAAAACTTCAAGATCCCACAGCTCATGCAGAAATATTAGCAATTACATCCGCAGCACTTGCACTCAAAAGTTGGAGACTTGAAAATACGAGGATGTATGTAACATTGGAGCCCTGTCCTATGTGTGCAGGAGCAATAATATTGGCACGGATTCCTGAACTATACTTCGGTGCTTATGACCCTAAAGCGGGATGCTGTGGTAGCATTCTAAACATTGTTAAAGATAACAGATTTAACCATAATCCTTTAGTTATTTCAGGAATATGTGAAGAAGAATGTAGTCTACTTCTCTCAAATTTCTTCAAAGAAATAAGGTCAAAGAATAAATATGAATCCAAATATTAAAAGGTATTTTTACCGCTTGATTATTTTTATGAGATAATCTAACTATAGAACATCTCACAAGAAAGGTAAAATCATGTTAGAAGCAAGGGTCCTTGCAGTAACAATGTCCCCAAATACACGAGATACTGCAGTTGTGCTTCTTCAATCTGACAACAAGATACTTCCCATATTAATAGGAACTTCAGAGGGTTACTCCATCGAGTTAGCTTTGAAAGGAGAAAAACCCCTAAGACCATTATCACATGACTTAATATGCAACATTCTTGCTGGGCTCAGGGCAAGATTAAATTATATTGTAATATATAAGCTGGAGAACGAAACCTTTTTTGCCCATATGAATATAGAACAAAGAAACGCTGAAGGCCAAGTGGAACAAATACTCAAAATAGATGCGAGACCAAGTGATAGCATAGCAGTGGCCTTACGGGTAGGATGTCCCATATTTGTAGATGAAGAAGTTATGGAAATTGCAGGAAGAGAAATAGAGATAAGAGTAGGGGGAGAAGAAGAAAGCCAAGAAGAACATTACCAAGATTTAGATGAAGATTTTGACGAGGAGGAAGATGAAGGAGATAAATAACCTTATAACAAATCCCTCTTATGAGACCCTCTATTTGTTGTAACAAGTGTAATTTAGGAGTTTGTATATTTCTTCCTTCACCATCCTCAATTAAACTTAAGAAACTTCGTAAACTAAATCTAAATAGAAATAGAATTTGAGAATCGCCTTTCTAATTCATAATAAAGGTCTGAGGAAAGAGAGATATGAAAAGTTTCCGTGAGATAAAGGTGAAAAGACAACTCCACGCAATTCTCCAAGTTTTAGCTAACGCTGATGAACCAGTGGGAAGTGAAAAAATATCAGATCTTCTAAGATTACAAGGAATAAACTTAACAGACAGAGCCGTTAGGGTATATCTGGAAATTACAGATAGGTTAAATCTTACTAAGAGTATAGGGCGCAAAGGAAGAATTATTACAGAAAAAGGTATAGAAGAAATTGAATCTGCCGTTGTAATAGATAAAGTTGGGTTTATCTCATCCAAGATAGAAGAGCTATCATACCAGATGGACTTCAACTTGGAGACTAAAAAAGGGAGCATTATACTCAATGTAAGTGCAGTGAAAAAAAAATACCTAACTCCTGATATTGTTCAAAAGATTCTCCGAGCCTTTGAAAAAAATCTGGGCATGGGGAAACTAATAACTTTTGCAAATGAAAATGAAAAAATTGGAAATTTTAAAGTTCCGCCAGAGCATGTTGGGATCGGAACTGTTTGTAGCGTTACTCTGAATGGAATTTTTCTGAAGAACCATGTACACATGACTTCAAGATATGGTTGCTTGCTTGAACTAGAGAATAGAAAACCGAAAAGATTTACACAGTTAATAAATTATGAAGGTACTACAATAGACCCCCTTGAAATTTTCATAAGAGGAAAAATGACGAGTATATGGAAATGCGTAACAAGTGGGAATGGTTTATTAGGAGCAAGTTTCAGAGAGATACCATCAATAGCAATAAACAAAGCGAGAGAATTGGCAAAAAAGGCAAATGACTGCTTTCTTGGTGGTATTTTAACATTTGGAGAACCAAACCAACCTGTTCTTGATGTCCCCGTCCCTCAAGGAAAAACAGGCTTAATAATTTTAGCAGGGCTCAATCCAATTGCGATCATAAGTGAAGAAGGTATGGAGGTATCTTCCAAAGCTTTGTGTGGACTGCATAAATATGAAGACCTATATTTTTATAAAGAACTCGCAAAATTTTGCAAAAAATTGAAGTAAAGAGACCAACCAAATCAAAGGATAGAAACACAATCCTAATAATTCAGGGATTCAGCTCAAGTAAATTAAAAGGGCTCTTATCTGAGGACTTGATCATCCACAAAGAATTCTGCCTACACCAAGAAAGAGTTACTTCCCCATCCTCCGACGGACCAAGTTCCATTTGAATTGCAGATTTTATTCCCAATGAATCTGATATTCTAAAACCTACTACTTTCATAAATATTTGAGTGCGGACAACAGTATCTCCGCTTTCACTTTTCTCAAAGTTAAAGTTTCTTATTTGATACAGAAATTTAGGATAAGGTACCAAATTAAAGAATGAAACCAACATATACTTTATGTGACCGATCCCACTACTCATAGAATCTTTGTAATCTTGAGAGAAAAGAGCACATATTGCATCTACATCCTTCCTAACAATCGCAGTCTCCATAGCAGAAAGGAGTCTCTCAATCTCGCGGGCAATTTCTTGCTCCTCAGTACTCCCAAGAGAGGTAACAGGGTCAGGACAAGCTAAGTCTACCTCTTCAGGATGCTTTATTATAGGAACACTCTCAGCGAAATTCATCTCAGGTAACATAACTACTTCTTCAGCTATCCTACTTTCTACAAGACTAAATACCTCATACTCCCCAGGACCTACAACATCTTCTAAGACCTCTGTCTCAGTAGTCAAAGCAGTAACTGAATACCCTACTGAACGAGAGATGTCCGATAAAGTATCCTCCCACTGAGGATTCTCTATCCCTCGACTCAAAAGCTCATAGTTCTCACTGGGAGGGTATCTTCGATAGACCTGGTAGGAAACATCACCCTCTCTAAAAGTCCATTTTAGCTGAATCTTATTACCTTCAAAACGAGAAGCTGTAAACCTTCTTACAGGCGATGGTAGAACTATCTTATATGATTGCAATTGAAATTGATGCTCTGAAGAATTAAACACGAACAAATACTTGCCTATGGATGTTATAAAGGCAGAACCCTCCCCTACAGACCTAAATGCTTTCTCAGAAACATAAGACCAGTTCCACTCCGGGAAATTAGGCTGATAACCCACAAACTCTATATCAATATTTTCCCCAGCCAACGCGCTATATGGAAATAAGGGTAGTATATAGTTATAGCCTATTTCAGGTACAACATCCGGTAATTTGTGGGATTCTTTAGACCCGTATATAACCTTTACCATCATCCCAGATCCAAACTGCGGAAATAGTGTCTCCCCAAGCTTCCAAAACTCCTGGGCTGACCCCGCTGGGAAACATTTATAGCCAATTTTCACCCTCTTCTGGATTATTTCTTTTGAGGGTATTAGGCCTAAATTAGTTACTTGAGTAAGAGTAGGTTCAATCGCTTGATTCCATTGAAAAGTGTCTTTACCCACCCAGAGCGACTCCTCGTCTGGGAATAGATAAACCGTTGCGCCGACTAAAACTCCTTCTAAAATCATTACCCTATACAAAGGAGTATAAATACTTCTGCTACCGGGAGGCACCTTACCAATGATGCAAGGTCGCACCAAATAACTTTGATTATACCAATGAGAACCGCACTCAACTCCTATACGGTTCACATACTCACCCAAGTAAAAACCCAAAATGGAACCTAAACCAATAGGAGAAAAATAACCATCAAAAGAATAACCTGGGATGACATACTCCAAGTTATTTTTCAATACTTTAAGAAGCTCTTCAGCTTTCGGATGCGATAGCAACCGTACCAATTCCACCGAACTCATAGACAGAAATACAAATCTACCATACTTCGAGGCGGTACTTATTAGAGAAGAAACCCAATCAACCTGATAAAAATCAGGATAAATAGTCCTATCTGAGGAAGGATACAGATTTAATGAAAAATTAGATATAGTCACACCCAAAAGGTTAGAAAAACGAGCAAATAACGCGGACACTTCTTGGACTTCGGGAAGAAACTCCCTGCTTAAACCTAAGTCAATTCTCAACACACATGGAATTTTATTTTGGGCAAAGATATTTGTAAGGAAATCTTCAACCTTACCTAAATCCTGAAGAAATTCTCCCAAAAAGGTTATCTGAAGAGCTGAATAAGGCTTAAGTTTATCCTTCAATGAATTCCATTGATTATTCACTTTTTCTTTAGCTTGTTCTGAATCCGAAGTAGGCAATTCACAATTAAATATGAACAGTGGACGATCTATAGAGATCTATGCAATAAGTGGAATTTTAGTTTGAGCTTCTCCAAGTTTGGATAATACAGAGGTAAGCATTAAAATTATTAAAGACATTTTTTACTTCCGTGAGATCAAGAACAAGAAAATTCTTATCAAACAATATAGAAAAATATTCTAATAAAGCACTTACACACACCACAAATGAGGAGCAGGTAAATAAATGGAAGAACCTTATAAAGGTTATATTGTCAGACCTGTAGAAGAGCTTCACAACCCTGCAAGCAAATTAAACATAAAACCAAGGACTGAAAACAATTTCTTCTATTACCCCCACATAGTATACGCTGAAGCTTATGGCGTAGGGCTCTTTATGGATGTTTTTCTACCAAAAGAGGAAATAAATGGTTTCGGGATAATCGATATAGTGGCGAATGGATGGTTCTCAGATAGGCACCAATTTGTGCAACATGTCGGTATAGGTGTATACGATGTATTATGCAAACAAGGTTATACAGTCTTCGCGGTTTCCCCTGGATCAGTACAAATTTTCAGTGCAAAACAAATGATAAAAAATGTCCAATCAGCTATTAGGTTCGTGATAACAAACGCAAATAAGTTTAAAATCTCACCTAATTCCCTTGGAATAATAGGAATCTCTGCTGGTGGACACCTTGCTACCTGCTCGCTTTACTTAACATTTGAGTTAGTTTCTAATACAGTTGTGAAAAAATACAGTGAGTTTAATGCTATAAGATGTATGGCTCTCTATGCTGTCCCCTTCGACCTACTCGCACTCTACCAAAAATCAAAAATCCCCGAACTCTCCCGTATATTAACAAGGCTTGTAAGAAGGAAAGGGTTCTACGAGGAAGAGGCTTCTATTCCGAGCGATCAGATTGAAGAAAGATTAAAGGAAATATCTCCCTATTACTTTGAGTTATCAGGAATCAAGTCCCCTCCTTATACTCTAATTTTCCATGGAATCAAAGACGAAATCGTCCCTTATTCTCAATCAGAAAAATTTGCCGAAAAACTTAATATTCAAAACTGGAAACATGAATTAATCATAAAGGACAATGCCCCCCATATATGGCCTAATATGCGTATTGATTTTGAATATATGGGAAGAAAGTTTTATCAAGAATTTAAAGAACAACCTGAAATTTGAGGACAAACCCAAAAATAAACATAGTAATTCCGTCTAACAAAATAGATGAAACTTCGTTGATTTTTAGTATAATTAACCTAACAAATTTGCACTGCAACAAGAGGAGATAACGGTATGAGAAAGTTAACACGAAGGAAATTCCTATTAGAATCAACAACTATAGCAGGTGCAATAGCTCTCAGTAAAACTGAGGCTTCCGCACAACAAAATACTCCGCTTGACATGGTCGTTTGTAAGTGGAAAGGAGACCCCATTCCCGAGGAACCAACAAAAGAAATTGCGGATAAACTTACTAAAAAAGCCATTGAAGCCTTAGGTGGAATGGAAAGATTTGTAAAAAGAGGTGACATAGTTTGGATAAAGCCAAACATAGCTTGGGACCGCACCCCGGAGCAAGCTGCGAATACAAATCCTGATGTAATTCGCGCATTAATAGAGCTATGCCTTAACGCTGGAGCCAAAAAGGTTAAAATCGGTGACAACACCGTAAATGATGCTACAAAATCCTATCCGAGAAGTGGTATTGAAGAAGTAGCAAAAGAGCTGGGAGCAGAAATAGTATATTTAGACAGAAGCAGGTTCAGAGAAATAGACATCAATGGTGAAAGGGTTAAGAAGATACCAATCTATCCGGAAATCATCGAGTGTGACTTAGTGATTAGTGTCCCGGTAGCAAAGCATCACGCAGCCACTACAGTAACCTTGGCAATGAAAAACTACATGGGTGTAATCGAAAATCGACGAATGTTTCACCAAGACCTACCAACCTGCATAAAAGATATTACAGCGTATATGAAGCCTAAAATATCTATACTTGATGCAATAAGAGTTCTAACTGCAAACGGTCCGCAAGGTGGGGATCTGAAAGATGTGAAAAGAATGAATATAGTATCAGCATCAGTTGACATCGTTGCACTTGACGCATTCGGAGCTGAAATATTAGGTTACAATCCTAATCAGATTGGAACGGTGAAAAAAGCTTACGACTCCGGATTAGGCCAGATAGATTACAAAAACAAACTTAAATTTCAAGAAATCATAGTGTAGTCCCTTTGCATCGGATGAAAAAGAAAAAAAACTCTTCAGCTACGCAGTGGATAAGGCGAGTATCACAACTTTTGTTTTTCTTCATTTTTATTTATTTCGTCTGGAAACTCCATTTTATAAAAGAAGAAGATGAATATCTGAAAATTTACAACATTTTCTTTGATCTCGATCCCCTAATTTTCCTTCTTACCTCTCTCTCTACATGGAGTTTAGAGTCCCTTTCATACTGGTGGATAATAACTCTGATCATAACAATTTTATTAGGTAGAGTATTTTGCGGATGGTTCTGCCCTTTCGGTGCATACCATACCTTTTTTAGTTGGATAGCAAACTCGGTAAAAAAGAAAAAGGATTATCAATCCCGCTCTATCGCTCATAGAACGAAATATTTTATTTTCTTTCTTTTTTTAGGAATGAGTATTTTTGGCACCCAGTGGTTCGGAATATTAGACCCTTTTTCTTTCTTTTACAGAACCCTTACAACAAGTGTTTTTCCTGCATTTCAAGTAGCGTCTGAAGACATAAGTAACCTAATCTATCAAAAAGACCCTAATATTTTGGGATTCCACCTAACTTACATTTCGGAACCTGTCCGCAATTTCTTAAGAAACTATGTATTCAAAATGACCCAACGCCCCTATTACACTGAAGGCACTCTTCTATTCATTACCCTATTATTAGTCACTGGATTGAACTTCATAAGACCGCGTTTCTGGTGTAGATATATATGCCCATTAGGAGGATTACTCGGTTTAATTTCCCTAAAACCAATATTAAGGCTATTCAACGACGAATCTACCTGCACTAATTGTAGATTGTGCAGTAAAGCATGTCCTGCCGGAGCACAGCCTGACCAAAGGGGAAACTGGCTTCCTACAGAGTGCTTTGTGTGTTGGAATTGTGTCGAATCCTGTAAATCAGGTTCTATCAACTTTAAATTTAATATACCTGGTCTCAAGACAATACCAACAGGAAAAATTGATTATCCCCGCCGTATGGTTGTAACTGCGATGGCTACAGGTGCAGTCGGAATGCTCGGATTCAAAGTTCAACCTCAAGCCAAAGGAGGACAACCTTTTCCGGAATTTCTTATAAGGCCCCCAGGAGCAAGGTCTGAAAAAGAATTCTTACAGAGATGTATCCAATGCGGAGCATGCATGCGTGCTTGCCCGACTAATGGATTGCAACCCACTGGGTTAGAAGCTGGCTGGGAAGGGCTATGGACACCCAAATTAGTTCCGAAGATCGGTTACTGTCTATATAACTGTAATCTATGCGGGAAAATTTGTCCCACAAAAGCAATCCAGCACTTGCCATTACAAGAAAAACAAAAAACCAAAATCGGTTTAGCTACCTTCGACAAAGGTAGATGCATACCTTACTCTTATGGTAGGGAATGTATAGTTTGTGAGGAACATTGTCCTTTATCTCCCAAAGCAATCTATTTAGTAGAAAGAGAAATAACATTAAGAAATGGTGAAGTAGTCAAAATAAAACAACCGGAAGTTGATGCTAATCTGTGTATAGGTTGTGGAATGTGTGAGTGGTCATGCGTATTCCAAGACAAAGCGGCAATTAGAGTTACCTGTGCAAATGAATCCCGAAACTCTAATAATCAACCCATACTTCCCTCAGACAACCTTTACTAACTTCCCCGAAACTATATATTGGAAATATTCGCAAATCTCACATTTTAAGAACCAAAACTAAAAACATTAATACTATTTCTTTCTCCATATAGCGGAAGAAGTCAATGTCTCCTGAATAATTACAACATTGGGTAAACACCCCCAATCAAAAAGTTTCTGGGCAATCCACTCTGCAAGATATTCACTTGTAGCCTTTTCCAACCCAGGTATCTCATTTAGCAAC
>JAOAHN010000112.1 GCA_026415215.1 Candidatus Hydrogenedentota bacterium | reverse complement strand
GGTTTACTCTTATAGAGCTATTAGTAGTAATAGCAATAATAGGTATTCTCGCGGCTATACTACTCCCCGCACTGGCTCGGGCAAGGGAAGCAGCAAGAAGATCAAGCTGTCAGAATAACCTTAAACAATGGGGACTTATCTTCAAGATGTACTCGGGTGAGGCAAAAGGTGGAAAATTTCCTCCTATCTTGATAAACAGAGAGCCTTTATACAACTGCGAAACATTAACCCCTACAGGTGCTACTAACTATGTGTATGGATTGAATCCAAGAATCTCTCTAATTTATCCTGAATACCTTACAGACCCTACTATCTTAGTCTGTCCTTCTAACTCAAGAATAGGTGTGGCCAATCTTAAAAACTCTAAAGGAGAATGGACTATTAATTACGCTTGCGATGATGGAACCGGCCGTCTTCTACACTCTGCAGGAATAAGACTCGGGGTCAATAGTTACATATACACAGGGTGGGTATTTGATAGATGTGAGCTCACAGACCCAGTCACAGTTCTAATGCCATTTGCACCTCAGAAACATGGTAGTGCTCAACTTTGGAATGCGTTAGCTTATACAGCGATGCAAGGAGCCATGTATCAAAATTATGCTGTAGCAGACCAAGATATAACCCAAATGTCACCCCACGGTAACGCAGGAGGAGATGTAGTCTACAGATTAAGAGAGGGTATTGAGAGGTTTCTAATTACCGACATTAACAATCCTTCTTCATCCGCAAAAGCTCAAAGTAGCGTATGGATCATGTTTGATATTATAGCGACAGGTACTAAAACAAAATATTTCAATCATATCCCTGGCGGTTGCAATGTATTGTATCTTGATGGCCATGTAGAATTCATTAGATATGAAGGAGAAGCTCCAGTTAATAGATATGTAGCTGAGTGCCTCTCTGCGATACCTTATGCACTAACTTTCTAATACCACAAGAAGACAAAAAATTAACAGACATTAATAATGTCTTGGATTACTGGATTCCCGTATTCAACTTCTCCCACTTTTATGTGAAGATTGGGCAAAATGTGGACATCTGCATATCCGTGGGTGTGTCCACATAAAACTAAAAATTGATGATACATACTATTTTGAGCAGCCGTTTGGATTACTTCGCCCATAGAGCCACATGTATAATTGGGTAACCATCTTGCATCTCCTCTACGCCCTTGATGCCAACACGCTTCTGCAAAAGGCGGAACATGTGTCGCGATAATAATAAACTGGGCACGATTCATTGCCTCAGGCAAAACTCGAGCTAAATATCTTGCAGAGTCCAAACCTAAAGCATTTAATATTTGCTTTATTCTCGGACGCTCCATTCCTACCAATTCTTTAATATAAATATAATCGCTCATTCTTGTTTCAGCCATGTCAAAATCGCCCAGCTTTGCATCACCCCACCCATCACATCCTATTAGAGCAGTAGTAGGAGTAAGCATTACTACACCAGCCTCAGGAAGCCATTTAACGCGAACAGTATTTCTCGTAACTTGACGAACCTTCTGCCTAACACCTTCAATGGAACCGTGATAATAATCATGATTACCAAGAACAAAATAAACTGGACAGTTAAAAGTTCTGTCCATATATATGATCCACTTGTCAATAGTCTCAGCAGTGGATATATCCCCAGTAATTACTACAGCAGAAGGATTTTTTGAAGCCATTTCTTTTATGAACATTGCCCCCTTTTCCGGATTTACATGGTCTAAGTGTATATCAGTTGCCCACATTAGAGATAAAGTTTGTTTTCTATGCTCTTCTTTTTTAGAACTTTTTAAAACAGACATTTTCTACATTTTCTCACCCAAAATTAGAACACTTTCCTTTCTCATATCTATTCCAAATTACACCTACTACGGAGATTATAATAATAAACATACCTATAAGCAAATTTAACGATATATTTAGCCTTCCCAAAATAATCTCCCCAAAAGCAGTGAAGACCACTTGCGAAAGTCCTACAATAGAAATCCATTGAGGCTTACCTGTTCCATAAGCGAGAGTTAATAAGATCTGCCCTAAAGTTCCAGTAACTCCGAGAATCACCAGTAAAGTAAAATGTTCGGAAAGAAGTGTCAAAACTTTGGTATATTCAACACCTCTTATATAAAAAAATAGTATCTGTAAGACAACGAAACTTACTAAAGAGTAATGACTTACCACTGTAACAGGCGTTATATCCCCACAAAAGCTAAGGCTAATCATGGCCAGTCCCGTAAATATTGCTCCCAAGAAAGCAACTAATATCCCCACATAGTTTTTCTCAAATTGAGGTTGCTCCATTATATAAACACCTACTAACGCCATCATCACGAACAACCAAAGAATAGTTGAACTTTTTTCAGAAAAGATAAATATCATTATAAGACTAATCCATATCGGAGTCGTAGCAGATAAGGTAACTACCTCAGAGGCATGGAGTCTTGAAAGAGAGTAGAAAGTGCACAAAAGAGCAAAAGTGCCGAATATACTTCTGTACCATAAAGAATAACTTGCTACAACTAAAATTTTTCCATTATAGAAAAAAGACATCAAAACAGCTAATACAAATGTTGGTAATATTCTAAAATACGCAATTTCAATCCAATTGAAATAGGAACTTAAATAATTACCCACAACGCTCATTATAGAAAAACACAGCGCAGAAGCAAGAATGCAACCATAAGGAAATAACCTATTTATCGTAAAGCCTAATATCATATAATAATAAAATTGTAATAATTGTCTGAGCCTTAACAAGGACTTAAAAACTAAAGGCTTGGAGATATAATATGCGCATATCTCACCGTTTTTCAAAGAGTAAAACAGTCATTATTATAAGCATATTTTTGATTATCACATTTCTCTTTAATGGTTGTAGCATTCTCTTCAGAACAAAAGTAGGCCAATTAACCACAACTACTGAAGTGCCAATATACTACGAAGAAAAAGGAGAAGGAGAACCAGTGATACTACTTCACGGCGTTATGGTAAATTCTGATCTCAACTGGAAACTCCCAAAAGTGTATCAAAAACTGGCAAAGGATAATAGAGTCATAGCAGTGGATCTTCGAGGTCATGGATTCTCTGGCAAACCCCGAGGTTTAGAAAATTATGGGATAAAACTCGTGGAAGATATAGTAGACCTAATGAATGAACTAAATATAGAAAAGGCACATATTGTAGGGTATTCGCTCGGGGGATTCATAGCATTAAAGTTCGCTACCACCTACCCGGAGAGAGCTTACTCTGTAGTAATTGCAGGGGCAGGATGGGAAAAAAGTACTCCCCAAAATTTAGAAAGATTAAAAAAAATTACCAATGCATTGAGAGAATATCAAGACTGTACCCCATTGCTGGAACTCGTAGGAATGAGAAATGAGGGTTTACAAAGAATTGCCATATGGATAGCGAATGTATACTACAGAAAAACAAACGACTTCCAATCTATAGCTGATTTACTTGATAGCGTCCCTGAACTCGAAGTTTCTGAAGATAGCTTGAAAAAATGTTCCTTGCCTGTATTAATAATAGCAGGCACTAATGACCCTCTATGTGACACAGCAGATGAGTTAGCAACTGTATTACCCAATGGGAAACTAATTTGGATCTACAACGGTACTCATATGAATACTATATTCAAAAAACAATTTTGTGAAGCTATAATGTCGCATCTGACAAACCATAAATAGGAGGGATACTATGGAAATGGTTGTAATAACAGTAATAGTACTATCAGTAGTCCTACTACTCTTTCTTTCTTTGTCGGCGTTTTTCTTATTTTTGTTAAGGTACAGAAGGAAAGGGTCTTATTTCGACTCCAATGGATGTAAAATACACTATAGGGTGGAAGGTGAAGGTCCGCCTATTATACTAATCCATGGATACGGCGTAAACGCAGATATAAATTGGAGATGGAATGGAATCATAAGAGTTCTGAGGAAACACTATACAGTTATTTCCATCGATGTTAGAGGACATGGGCTAAGTGACAAACCAGAAAACGCCGATGCCTATGGAATAGAAATGGTTAATGATATATTAAGACTAATGGACCATTTAAACATTCCCAAAGCATATATTATGGGATACTCAATGGGTGGTTTTATTACATTAAAGTTTGTAACCATGTATCCTGAGAGGGTTATTAAAGCGGTGGTCGGAGGTGCGGGGTATGAGAAGCCAGATGGAGAAAACCTGAAAATCTTAATGGAGTTGGTTGAATCATTAGAAAGCGGAAAGGGGTATTATCCTTTGACTAAAGCATTAGAACCTAACAGAAGAGAACCACCAAAGTGGAAAATAAAACT